>SYMT01000629.1 GCA_005805375.1 Actinomycetota bacterium | reverse complement strand
GATCGGACCGCCACGCAGGCGAGTCCCGGGCTCGGTTCGTCGTTTGCCGCGAGGGTGGGTTGGAGAGTGCCTCCGCCGTACGTAGCGATTCCGGAACTGCGCGGATACGCCGGCATCCTGGGGCCGCGCTGCGACCCGTTTGTGCCGCTCGGAGACAGCGGCAAATTGGTCCTGGGGGCGGGGGCGCCGGGGGCGCCGACGGCCGCGCAGAGCTTTTCCCGGCGGTCTCGGCTGCTCGGGGACCTGAACGAGCGATTTCGCGTGCGACTACCGGACGACCCGGGACTGGCGGGTCACCGCCGGCTGTACGCCCAGGCGTCTGACCTGCTGCAGTCCGAAGCGACCCGGCGGGCGATTGACCTGCGCAGCGAGCCCTCCCGCCTACGGGAACAGTACGGTGCCCATCCCTGGGGCGAGTACTTGCTGCTGGCGCGGAGATTGGTGGAGGCGGGCCGGACGTTCGTGACGGTAGTCCTGGACGGGTGGGACACCCACTACCACGCGTTTTCGGACTTGAAGCAATTGCTGCCGCCACTGGACCGGGCCCTCGCAGCGTTGATCGAGGATCTGGCGCAGCGGGGGATGCTGGAGCGCACGGTGGTCCTGGCGGTCGGCGAATTCGGGCGCACTCCTCTGGTGAATCCGCAGGGTGGGCGTGACCACTGGGCGCGGGCGATGTCTGTGCTCTGGGCGGGGGGAGGGGCGCGCGGGGGGCAGACGGTCGGCGCCACCGACAGCAAGGCAGCCGAGCCGACCGAGTCCCCGTACTCGCCCACGGATCTGGCCTACACGTTGTTTCAGCAACTCGGCATCCCGCCGGACGAACTGCGCTACACTCCGGAAGGACGCCGCTTGTTCAGTGGCGGGAAGCGAATTGCCGAGCTCTTTTAAGCGTTCCATTTCGGTGGGATGCAGCGCCTGGTTTCTGCGCCCGTACATGACGGGCGCGATAGAACATGTGGGCCCTCCGAGGGAGAGGGTATGAACACTGCCTATGTACATCGCTGGCCTGACCGTCCTTGGGGATTCCGCCGCCACGCTGATCTGCGATGGTGAGCTGATTGCGGCTGCCGAAGAGGAACGGTTCTCCCGGAAGAAGCACCACGCCGGATTTCCCCGCAACGCACTCCAGTTTTGCCTGGACCACGCCGGCATCGGCATCGCCGACGTGGAACACATCGGTCTTTACTGGAAGCCCTGGGTGCTCCGGCACAAAGCTCTCCAGGCAGCGAAGGCCTATTTTGTCAACCGGGACATGTTCAAAGCGCGGGTGGACCGCGGCGTGACCCAGGTAAGTGACAGTTACCTCGGAATGCTCAAGCTTCCGGGACGCATTCGTGAGTGGTACGGTCCGAGCAACTTCAAGTTCCACTACCTCGATCACCACCTTTGCCATGCAGCCAGTGCTTTCCTCGTCTCCGGCTTCGACTCCGCCGCGATCCTGACGATGGACGGCACCGGAGAGGACACTACCACCCTCTTCTCGGTCGGCAAGGGGACGGAGATCCGGCCTTATCGGCGGATCAAATTGCCCCATTCGCTTGGGCAATTCTATTCGGCGGTGACGTCGTTCCTCGGATTCGACATGTTTGCGGGGGACGAATGGAAGGTAATGGGCCTCGCCGGGTACGGGAAGCCGACCTACTACGAATTCTTCTCGAAGCAAGTACTGACGCTTCATGGGAAAACCGACTTCCAGTTCCACATAGACATCCTGGATCACCACCTGGCGAAGCACTACCAGTTCCCGCCCGCCATCGTAGCGGCGCTCGGCCCGCCGCGAAAACCGGAAACGGAAATCACCCAGCGCGACATGGACATCGCGTGCAGTGCCCAGCGAGTGCTGGAAGACACGGTGTTGAGCCTGGTTCACGGCCTGCAGGAAGAGACGGGCGAAGAGAACCTCTGCCTGGCGGGAGGGGTGGCTTTCAACTCCGTGATGAACGGCCGCATCATGAACGAGAGCCGGTTCAAGCGTTACTTCGTGCAGCCTGCTGCCGGTGATGGAGGCTGTTCGCTCGGGGCGGCCTTCCAGATCTGGCACGGCGTACTGGGGAACCCGCGAAAGTTCCAGATGGAGCACGGCTACTGGGGACCGTCCTTCACCAACGACGAGTGCCACGCGGCGCTCAAGGATGCGGGTCTGGCCTACGAGTTCCTCCCGGATGAGGAGTTGCTGCCCCGATTGGCGCAGATGCTCGCGGACGGCGCCATCATCGGTTGGTTTCAGGGACGCATGGAGTTCGGACCGCGCGCCCTGGGAGATCGGAGTTTCCTCGCCGACCCCCGCCGTAAGGACATGCTGGACCTGCTGAACAAGAAGGTCAAGCTGCGGGAATGGTTCCGCCCACTCGCCCCCTCCATGCTCGAGGAGACGGCCGAGAGCGTGTTCGGCGTGCCGCGATACGATCCGTTCATGATCACGGTGTTCCACGTGGCAGAGGGCACAAAGGAGCGCATGCCGGCGGTCGTCCATGTAGACGGGACGGCACGCCCGCAAACCGTGCGGAAGGACATCAACCCCCGCTACTACGGTCTGCTCAAGGAGTTCGAGAAGCTCTCCGGTGTGGGCGTGCTGTTGAACACCTCGTTCAACATCCAGGAACCGATCGTTTGTCGCCCGCAGGACGCGATCAATACCTTCAAGAACGCCAACTTCGACGCGCTCGTGCTGGAAAACAACCTGGTGCTGCGCAGTGCAGTGGACGGAACCCGGAGCGCGGGAAGTCCCGAGCAGGAAGTGAGCCGGGGATGACGAGCGGAGGGCCGAACGGCGAGCCCGCAGCAGTGGGAGGGGCGATCACTCCGCAGGTGTCGCCGGATCCCACGCCGGGTTCGCGAGTGTGCCCCGGCTGCCAGGAGCGGACGCCGTCTCCATTCTTCGGCGGCTCAGGCGGCTATACGTGGCGCCGGTGCGGCACGTGCCGGCTGGTCTACGTGGACCGCGTGCCGAGCGCCGAGGAGTTCGATGAACTGTACGGGTCGTACTATCGCCCGGACAATCTCGCCGTGCCTGCATTCCTGCGCGAGCGGGCACGCCAGATTCTGGCCCCGTTTGCCGCGTACCGGCAGACCGGGCGGTTTCTGGATGTCGGATACGGGGCGGGCCTCTTCCTGGAGATTGCGCAGGCGCAGGGATGGGAGTGCTGGGGGCAGGAAGTGGCTCCCGAAGCAGTACGGGCGGGCCGTGAGCGTGGCTGGACGATTGTGCAGGGAGACCTGCTGGATGTGCAACTGCCGAAAGGGACCTTCGATGTGGTCTGCTTCACCGAGGTGCTGGAGCATCTGGTGGAGCCGGTGGCGTACCTGAAGGCGATCTTCCATCTGCTCCGCCCCGGCGGGGTGCTGTACGCAACCACACCCAACTCCGACGCCATCACCAGCCGGCTGAAGAAGACAGACTGGTCCATCTTCACGCCCCCGGAACACATTCAGGTGTTCAACCCTCCCTCGCTCCGCCGGCTTTGCCGGCGTCTCGGTTACGGCGAGATTCGGATCAAGACCGAAGGGCTCAACCCCGCCGAACTCCGCAAGCCGCCGGCTGCGTCGGGCGGCGCCGCGCAGCCGCACCGGAACCAGACCGGGTTTGAGTTGAACGAACGGCTGGAGTCCGGCGGCGCACTGCGATTCCTGAAGCGGACCGCCAACGCCGGCCTCACACTCACCGGGTTGGGGGAAAGCCTGAAATTGTACGCAACCCGCCCGATCGAGTAGGGAACGACGGGACACGAGCCACGGGCGAAGCCGAATGTGGTTCGTGCTGGTTGCCCCCGTCCGTCATTCGCATCGCAGGAGACAACAACCGACATGTGTGGCATCGGCGGCATTCTCCAGTGGGAGGGACGAATCGGCGATGATTCGTTTCGCCCCGAGGCGATCATCCAGGCGATGCGCCATCGCGGGCCGGACGGCGACGGCTCCTGGCTTTCCCCGGATCGTCAGGTTTGGCTGGGGCACCGACGGCTCGCCATCATTGACCTGTCCGAAGCGGGGCGGCAGCCGATGGAGTATCAAGAGGCTGGATTGCTGCTCACCTTCAACGGTGAGATCTACAACTTCCAGTCCCTCCGCCGGGACCTGGAAACTCTCGGCCACACGTTCCGTACGCGCACTGACTCTGAGGTCATTCTCCACGCGTATCAGCAGTGGGGAACCGAGTGTGTGCAGCGTCTGCGCGGCATGTTTGCCTTCGCGATCTGGGATACCCGCAAGCGACGCCTGTTCCTGGCGCGGGACCGGGTGGGCAAGAAACCGCTGTTCTACACACAACAGCGGGGACGCTTCGTCTTCGCATCCGAGTTGCAGGGCCTCCTCGCCGATCCATCCGTTCCCCGCACGGTGGATTACCACGCGATTGACGGCTACCTGACGCTCGGATACGTGCCGCCGCCCCATACGGCTTACGTCGGCGTCCGGAAGCTCCTACCCGGCCACTGGATGACCGTGGACCTGGGAGGGGGTGAGCCGGTGGTGCGCACCGAGCGGTACTGGTCGCTCCAGTATCTGCCCAAGCTGCGCATCAGCGAGCGCGAAGCGTGCGAGGCGCTGCGCGAGAAGATGGCGGAGGCGGTGCGCCTCCGCATGATTTCAGATGTGCCGTTGGGTGCTTTCCTCTCCGGAGGGGTGGACTCCAGCATCGTCGTCGGCCTGATGGCCCGCGAGTCGGGCCGGCCGGTCAAGACTTTCTCGATCGGGTTCGAGGAAGCGTCCTTCAATGAGCTGTCCCACGCGAAGCGCATCGCGGAGCGGTGGCAGACGGAGCACCACGAGTTCGTGATTCGGCCCGACGCTACCGAGATTCTTCCGATGCTGGTGCGGCACTACGGGGAACCCTACGCCGACACGAGCGCGATGCCCACCTATTACCTCTCCAAGATGACCCGGGAGAGCGTCACGGTGGCGCTCAATGGCGACGGCGGCGACGAGAGCTTTGTCGGCTACGCCCGCTACAAGGGCAATCAACTCGCCGAACTCGTGCGGCGCTTCCCGGGGAGCGGGGCGATACTGAAGTTGTTCAGCGGGGTCATCCCTGCCTCCGTCCCTCCCAACCACCCGCTGCAGCGCATCCGCCGGTTCCTGGCGGCGGCCCACCAGCCGATGGTTCGCCGCTACAGTACCTGGCAGGGCGCATTCGCCGCCGAAGAACGGACGACCCTGTATACCGGTGACCTGAAGCAGGCCGTCGAGGAGCACGGACCGTGCCGGTTCCTGGACGAACTGTTCGAGGAGCACCGCAACCTCGAACCCGCCGAGGCTGCCATGGCTGTGGATGTGCAGTCTTATCTGCCCTATGACCTCCTCGTCAAAGTGGACATCGCCACGATGGCGACGTCGCTCGAGGGGCGTTCCCCGTTTCTCGACCACGAGGTGATGGAGTTCGCCGCCCGGCTCCCGCTCGATTTGAAGCTGCGCGGAGGAAACCTCAAGCATTTGCCGAAGGTGGCGTTCCAGGACCTGCTCCCGCCGGAGAACGTGAATCGCAGTAAGATGGGCTTCGGCGTCCCCGTCGGTGAGTGGATGCGCACCTCCTTGCGCAACCTGGTGCACGACACCCTCCTGTCGGACCGTTCGCTCGGTCGCGGCTACTTCCAGCCGGCGATGCTGAGGCGCCTCGTCAGTGAACACGAAGAGCGCCGCGTGGACCATACGTGGCACCTCTGGAAACTGGTCATGCTCGAATTGTGGCAACGAGATATGGTGGACGTCCGGCCCGGCCCGGCGTCCGCGTGAGCGATGGCGTCAGCTACACTGCGCACGGCCACCCTGGCGGATCGGGCGGCCATTGAGGCCCTGAAGCAACGCTGCGGGCTCGGCGGAGACAAGACCGAAGCGGACTGGCGTCACCTTTACGACGCGAATCCGGCCATGCGTCGCCTCGGGGTGGAGTTGCCGATCGGCTGGGTGCTGGAGGTGGGGGATCAGATCGTCGGGAACTTCGGCAGCATCCCGATGTTGTTCCATTCCGGCCGCCGGACGGTGCCGGTTGCGGCGAGCAACTCCTATGCGGTGGACCCGGAGCACCGCGGCCACAGTATCAAGGTGCTGACCCCCTTCATGAAGCAGGGGGGCGTAGAGATGGTGATGGTGACAACGGCCGGCGACATCACCAGCAAGCTGTGTCACCAGTTGTTCAAGGCCGAGGCCCTGCCGCAGCCTGACTACTTTCAGGCGCTGTTCTGGGCACTGCGTACCGGTCCGGTGGCACGCGAGTACCTGAAGAAGCGGGCACTCCGGGGGCCGACGCTCATCGCCGCACGATTTCTGCTCCCCACGTTGCTCCGCTGCGAAGGACTTGTGCGCGGGCGGCGGCCCGGAGCGCCGGCCGCCGGCCTGACGGTGGAGCGGTGTGCGCCCGAGCAGATCGGTCCGGAGTTCGACGAACTGTGGCAGCGTCGCACGCTGGACGAGACACCCTTTATGGCCGAACGCAGCGCCGAAGTCCTGCGGTGGCGCTTTGGGTTGCCCAGAAACCGGGAACGCACCCGGATCATTGTGTGCCGGCGAGGCGGACACCTTGTGGGATACGGGGTCGTGGAGCGCACGGGCCGAGTTCCGGACCTGGTGCGGGGCAACCTCTCGGATCTGCTTGCGGAAGGCGACGATCCGGCGGTGATCGGTGCGATCCTCCGGGGCGCCCACGATCATGCACGGGCGGACGGCTGCGACATCCTGGAAGTGGTGGGACTGCCTCCCCGGGTCCGCCGGGCACTGCACACCGCGCGACCGTACACCCGCCAGATTGTGACCGGTGGTATCGGGTCGTACATCTACCGCTGCCGGGAGCCGGCGCTGTCCGAAGTGCTGCGGGCTCCGGAAGCCTGGTACGCGTGCAGCAGCGATGGGGATACGGGGCTCTGATGCAGGCACTGCGACGCATGCTGGCAGCGGCAGGGGCTGTGGTGGGGCCTGCTTTTCTGGCGGCACAGCGCCGGCGCGGCGCCGGAGTGGTAGCGCTCTACCACCGGGTCTCGCCGGACCCGGACCCGTCCTATCCGCCGGTCCGGCCCGATGTATTCGCGCGTCATCTGGACTACCTGGCCCGCAGTTTCGCGCTGCTCCCGATCCGCGAGTTCCTGGACCGCCGGCGCGCCGGGCGTGCCTTGAGCGGCTGCTGTGCCCTCACGTTCGATGACGGCTACCGGGACTTCCGTGATCACGCTGCGCCGGCTCTCCGGAAGCGGGGCATCGTGGTGGGCCACTATCTGGTAACTGATTGTCTAAACACCGGTCGGGCGACCTGGAATCTCCGGCTGAACCGGGTCCTGCGCTGGAGCCACCCGTCCTCCACCCTCCGAGACGGCAACAAGGAAGCGGGGCCGGGAGCCGCGGCGTCCGGCCGCATCCCGTCGGGCGGCGCCGCGTCAGCGACCACTGACGGCTGGGTTCTCCCGAACGGCGACTGCGTATCCCCCGCTGACCTGAAAGATCGCCTTGGAAGCCTCTCCCCCGAGGCGCGCGAGGCCTGGCTGTTGCAGGCGGAGGCCGGCCTATCGGGCGCTCCCCCGGAACCGCCGCTGCTCACACTGGACGAGGTGCGACAGTGGGACCCGGGGACGGTCGAGTGGGGCTCCCACACCACGTCGCACGCAAATCTGGGCTCATGCCCGCCAGCGCTCATCGAGCGGGAGCTGCGCGGGTCCCGCGAACTGTTGGAGCAGGCACTGGGACGAGAAATTCGGGTGATTTCCTATCCAAACGGCTCGTACTCTCCCGACGTGCTGCGGATCGCAGCGGAGGCCGGTTACACGGAGGGGTTTGCGGTGGATCAGCAGGAGGTTGGGGCCGGTGCGCCGCTGCTGGCGATCCCGCGTTTCGACATCGGACTGATGCCGGAAACCATGCTCGCGTTGGAACTCAGTGGTGCGCTGTCCGCCGGTCGCGGCGCGCGTGGCCGCCTGCGTGGCAGGCGGAGCGGATAGGGAGCGAGCGGCGTTGAAACTCATGGAGGCATTGCGTCTGGCACGGGCTCCTGCCGACGCGGAACCGTTCCCGGTTTTCCTCGCGTGTGGGTTCACGCCGCTGCACCTCGCATCGTTCCTGGCCGCGCACCTCCGGCGCCTGCACCCTCGTCTCGCGCCCGTTGTGTCGGTCGGGCTCTACGGCGATGTCCCCGGAAGTCTGATCCGCATCGCCGAGCAGCAGCCCGCCGCCGCCGTTGTACTGCTGGAGTGGGCGGATCTGGATCCGCGTCTGGGGCGGCGGAGCGCGGCTGGAGTGGCTCTGGCTGACCTCCCGGATGTCCTGGCCGGCGTGCAGGAACGGGTGGAGTTGCTCCTCGCCCGCCTGGGAGCCGCGGCGGAGCGCGTGCCGACTGCTCTCTGTCCCCCTACTTTGCCGCTCCCGGCGATGTCGGCCGCGGCCGGATGGCAGGCGCACGGGTTCGAGTTACGAATGCAGGCGGAGCTGGCCGGGCTTCTGGCGACCGCCGCCGAGATGCCGAACGTGCGGGTGCTGGCGTCACGCCGGCTGGACCGGGTCTCGCCCCCAGGCGCCCGCCTCGACCCCCGGTCTGAGTTCCTGAGCGACTTCCCCTATCGGCTTGAGCATGCCTCCGCGCTCGCGGAGCAACTGGCGGCCCTCCTCGCGCCTCCGCCACCCCTGAAAGGCCTGATCACCGACCTGGACGACACCCTGTGGCGTGGGTTGCTCGGTGAGGTGGGGGTCGCAGGGGTGCATTGGAACCTGGAGGGGCACAGTCAGGTTCACGCGCTCTACCAGCAGATGCTCCGCCGGCTCAGCGAGGCCGGCGTGCTCCTGGCGGTGGCGAGCAAGAATGACGGCGAACTGGTGCGGGTCGCGCTCACCCGTGAAGATCTCGTCGTGTCGGACGCGCGCTTCTTCCCGGTGGAGGCGCACTGGTCCCCCAAATCGGAGTCGGTGGCCCGCATCCTGCGTGCATGGAACATTGGCGCGGACGCGGTTGCCTTCGTGGATGACAGCCCGATTGAACTGGCCGAAGTGGGAGAAGCGTTCCCCGACCTGCTCTGTCTCCGCTTTCCTACCGACGACGAGGGCGCGGCGCTCGATTTGATGGAGCAACTGCAGGATCGTTTTGGGAAGCCTACAGTGCGCAGTGAGGATGCGCTCCGGGCCGTCTCGCTGCGGGCGGATCAGGAGTTCCGCCGGGCGTCCACTCCGTCCCCCTCGGATGGAGGGGACGGGACCGACACCTTTCTGGCCCGGGCCGACGCACACGTGGTGCTGGAATTCTCTACGGATCCGACCGATGGACGTGCCCTCGAACTGGTGAACAAGACCAATCAGTTCAACCTCAACGGCAGGCGATATACTGAAGGCGCATGGCGAGACGAACTGACCAAGGTGGGGAGCTTTCTCCTGACGGTGACATACCAGGACCGGTTCGGTCCACTCGGCAAGATTGCAGTGCTCACCGGACGGTGCGATGGGGCGGAAGTCCGGGTGACGAGCTGGGTGATGAGTTGCCGTGCTTTTGCGCGGCGGATCGAGCATCGGTGTGTGGAAGCGCTGTTCCAGCGGTTCGCAACCGAACAATTGGTGCTGGAGTACGCAGCCACTCCCCGCAACGGTCCGCTGCGGGAGTTCCTGACCCCTTATCTGGGAGATGTGACCGCGTCGGAATGCGTGCTGCGACGGGACGATTTTGACCGGCACTGCCCGCCGTTGTTCCACCACGTAGAGGTGCGGTGAGAATGGAAGAGCTGCGTGAACGGCTGAGCCAGTGTGTGGCCGCCGTTTTCCCCGACCTGACACCCCAGGAAATCCCTGTTGCGTCCGTCGCCTCGGTATCTAATTGGGACTCGATGGCTACAGTGACCCTGCACACGCTCGTGCAGGAAGAGTTCGGCATCGAAATAGATCCGGACGACCTGGAGCAATTCGTATCCTACGAACTGATCCTGGCATATCTCCAGGAGGCCGGAGTCGGCCGTTGAGCGATGCCCCCGCCGTGTTTTCCGCCGACGAACTCCGAGCCGGGCTCTCCGCGGAGTTTGAGCGAGAACTCACACAGGACGATGTGCTGGCTTTCGCCGCGGTCTCGGGAGACCACAACCCGCTCCACGTGGATCCCGAGTACGCGCGTCACAGCAATTACCAGGGCTGCATCGCACACGGCGCGCTGCAGGTGGGGCTCGCATCGGCGCTGATCGGGATGCACCTCCCCGGGCGAAGCGTCCTATTGGGAGGCGTGAACGCGCGCTTCCTCTCCCCTCTTTATCCGCCCTGCCGGGTGCGGGTGCGGGGCGAAATCGGCGCCTGGAACCGGGAAACGCGGGGTGGCTCCCTGCGGGTGACGGTCCTGGATGCGGCTCGTGACTTCCCCTACTCCGAGATCACGATGCCCTTCACGCTACACGAGCAGCGCGCGGAACGGGACGGTCCGCCTGCCGGCAGCACGAACACAGCGTGTGAAGATGGCTCCGCACAATCCGAACTGCCGGCGCGGACAGTGCTGGTGACCGGGGCGGCCGGCGGCCTGGGTTCGGTGATTGCGGGCGACCTTGCGCGCAGCTCCCACGTACTGGCGGGGGTGAACCGTCAGGGACTGTCGCCGGACCTGGCAACGCGTGACCACGTGACCCCGGTCCGCCTGAATCTGAACGCGCCGGACTGGGAAGCGGAACTGGAAACCCTCCTCGGAGACCGGGCGCTTACCGCAATCGTTCACGCCGCCTGGCCCGGCGCGCCCCAGGGGGGGTTGCTGCAAGTCGAGGAGAGTGCGGTCCAGCAGCAGGTGTTCCACGGAAGCACGGGCCTCATTCGCCTGGCGCGGCTCCTTGCCCGGCGCTGTGGACCGGAGGGGGGCAGCCTCGTCGCGCTCGGTTCGACCTACGCGACCCGGAAGCCGGCCCTGAACCTCGCCGCGTACTCACTGGGAAAAGCGGCGCTGGAACACACCGTCCGCCTGCTCGCCCCGGAGCTGGCCCGCAAGCGCATCACGATCAACGCTCTCTGCCCGTCATTCGTACCCACCGGGATGAACCGCGCCGTCGCCGACAGGCAGCGCCTGATGGAAACCGCGCGTGTCCCGTTGGGCCGACTCTGTGAGCCGGAGGATGTGGTGGGAGCCGTGCGCTACCTGCTGTCCGCCGATGCACGCTTCCTGACGGGCGAGACCCTGACCCTGACGGGGGGAACACTGTGATCCAGCCGATCACCAATGCACTCACCATCGACTTCGAGGACTGGTACCAAGGACTCGAGATCCCGATGTCGGAGTGGAAGGGATTCGAAGACCGCATCGTGCCGGTTGGGCGCCGGCTGCTGAAGCTGTTCGCGGAGGCGGGTGCACGCGCGACGTTCTTCATTCTGGGCAAGGTCGCGCAGGATCATCCGGAAATCGTCGAGGAAATCGCGGCGGCCGGCCACGAAATCGCGACGCATGGGTACTCCCACACGCTGATTTATACCCAGACGCCGGAGGTGTTCCGAGAAGAGTTGGCGCTCTCGATCCGCCTGCTGGAAGACATCACCGGGCACACGATTCGCGGGCACCGCGCCCCGTTCTTTTCGGTCACGAAGCAGTCTCTGTGGGCCCTCGACGTCATGAAAGACCTCGGGATCGAATATGATTCGAGTATCTTCCCTGTGCGAAACTACCGCTACGGGATCGAGGACGCGCCGCGCTGGCCCTATCGCATTCCGGTGCAGGGCGGAGAACTGGACGAATGGCCCATCACCACCTGGAAGCTGCATGGCAAGTCTATTCCGGTAGCAGGCGGGGCCTATTTCCGGATCTTCCCCTATGCCCTGACCCGCACGGCATTCCGTGCAATCAACGCGGAAGGGCATCCGGCCGTCTTCTACCTTCACCCGTGGGAGATTGATCCCGGTCATCCCCGCATCCAACTTCCCCGGCGCGTGGCGACAATCACGCACTACTTCAACCTGGCAAGTACGGAAGGGCGGCTGAAACAGCTGCTCCGTGACTTCCGTTTCGCCCCGATGCACGAGGTACTGCATGTCCGTTGAACAGAAGGTCCGCGACCACTTCCACGCGGACGCCGTCCGCTTTGACGCCATCTACGAAGAAGACAAGAACCCGATCGAGCGTTTCATTGACCACGTCTTGCGCGGCGTTGTACGGCGACGCCTCGACGTGACGCTGGAAAAGATGCAGCCGCTGCAGGGAAAGACAGTGCTCGACGTCGGATGTGGTTCCGGGCGTTTCTGCCTGGCCTACGCCGAGCAGGGCGCCTCCCATGTGCTCGGGGTGGATTTCGCGCCGGCCATGATCGAGCTGGCAAATCAATACGCGAAGAAACTGGGCGTTCAGGATCGCTGCGAGTTTCGTGTCGGCGCGTTTCCGGAAACGATGAAACCGAACGAAGGTCCGTATGACTACTCGAGTGCCTGCGGCTTTTTCGACTACATCGAAAACCCGGTAGGGATCATCCGCGACATGAAGCGGCTGACCCGCACCGGCGCCTTCATGAGCTTCCCGAAGGAGAACGAGTGGAGGGTGCCGCTGCGCCGCATGCGCTTCAAGAAGCTCGGCGTGCCCCTGTTCCTCTACACTGAAGAGCGGGTGAAACAGATCCTGAAAGACGCCGGGTTTGAGCGCTACGACTGGATCAACATGGACCGTGACTATCTGGTCATCGGTCGCCCGTAGGTTCCGCTCATGCCGGCCAACGCCCCCATTCGCGTCCTGCACATCATCACCCGCCTCAGCGTCGGCGGCGCACAGGAGAACACCCTCCTCTCCGTGGAGGGTCTGGATCAGATTCCCGAGTTCGACTGCGTGCTGCTGACGGGCACCGACGACGGTACGGAAGGCTCCCTGATTCCGCGGGCGGAGAAGTCCACCCGGCTGTTGACGCTGCCGGAGTTGGGGCGCGAAGTGAACCCCCTGCTCGACCTGAAAAGCCTTTTCCTGCTGCGCAACATCATCCGGGAAGGGCGCTACCACATCGTGCACACGCACATGTCGAAGGCAGGCGTGGTGGGACGCTGGGCGGCAAAGATGGCCGGCACGCCGTTCATCGTGCATACGCTGCACAGCCTGGTATTCCACGACTACCAGCCGTGGCTCGTGAACCGGATGTGGTGGGCGATCAAGAAGATCTGCGCGCCGATCACCGACCACTTCATCTCGGTGTCGCGCCTGATTGCCGAGAAGGCGATCGCCGAGGGGATCTCCGCGAAGGAGAACTTCACGACGATCTACTCCGGCATGGAGCTCGACTGGTTCCTGAACGCGAAGGTGGATCGCGACGCACTCCGGCGGGAACTCGGGATTCCCCTGGACGCCCCGGTAATCGGCAAGATCGCGCGCCTGTTCCCGCTGAAGGGCCACAAAGAGCTGATGGACGCGGCGCCCGAGGTGGTGAAGCGCCATCCGAACGTGCGCTTCCTGCTGCTCGGAGACGGTGTGCTCCGCCAGGAACTCGAGGAGCAGGCCACGGCGCTCGGCATTCGCGAGAATTTCGTGTTCGCCGGCATGGTGCCGCGCGAGCGGGTGCCGATTCTGATCGGGGCGATGGACATCCTGGTCCACACCTCTCTCCGCGAGGGCCTGGCGCGCGTGCTGCCCCAGGCCCTCGCGATGGGCAAGCCGTGCGTTTCCTTCGCCCTCGACGGCGCCCCCGAAGTGGTGATTGACGGCCGCACCGGCTTCCTGGTCCAGCCGAACGACATCCCCGGCCTCGCCGACGCCCTCTCCAAACTGGTGAACGACCCCGACCTCCGCGCTCGCATGGGCGCCGAAGGCCGCAAAGTCGTGGACCCCGCCTTCCGCACGGAAACGATGGTGCAGGAGATCGCGAAGGTCTACCGGAACCTGCTGGCGAAGCACCCGGAACGGATCGAGCGCTTCAATCGCAAGCACGGGCTGTAGCATCCCGGGGCATGGGCCCGGGTGACGCTCCCCCTCGACTGGCAGGCATGCCCGGAACCCGCGAGCTATGGAGCCGCAGGGAGACGGATGCTGCACCGGGAGAGGCCGGTAGGTGCGACGCCGGCCCGTGTGGGCAACGCAAGCAGCGCGGATGACGGGGAGAGAAACGATGGTGACCCTGGTGCTGAACGCCCCAACGTCGAGGGAGCGGGCGAATGGCGCGAAGAGCTTTGACGGCATCCTGGAAACGGGCGTCGGGCCGGGCTACGCAATCGCCAGCACGCTGGTGGGACGGCTGACGCCGGGCTGCACCGTGGTGGTGCTCAACAAGGAGCGGCACTGCCGCGCAGAAGGCACACTCGTCCGGCTGGAGCCGAAACAGCGTACGGCAAGCGGCATGCAGCGGTACGACGTATGGATTCGCGATCTTCGCCGGACGGCCTATCATCCGGAGGCGCTGAACCGGTGCGGTATCGCGGTGTTGTGATGCAGGTGAGCCCACCATGATGTCTCGGCACACATCCGCGATTCAAGTCATTGGATTCCCTGCTCCCGTCGATGTCAGTGGACTGCAATCAGTAGCCCACCTTTTTGGGGGCTCGAAGAGACGCTGCGGCATCTACCTCCTCGTGATGCCCGACGATCGGTGCTACATTGGGAGGTCAACCAATGTGGTGCGGCGCTTCGTCCAGCAACTCAGGGATCGTGGACCAATCGCAGGCTTCGCCTTCATTCCGACGCCGAGGCGTGAACTCAAAGCGCGCGAAAAGGAACTGGTTCGCCTGGGTGAGATGCAAGGGCTAACTCTGCTGAATGTAAGTCTCGTTTCGGACTTTGTTTCCGCCTCGGTTCTTGAGGAATTGCTCCCCTCCTCCGTAATTGAGCGGTGGTTGACCTGCCCGATTGCGGAGAACCGAAGTGACCTGAATGCAACGCCAATTCAGTTTTCTGATGCCCAAAGGGCTCGGTGCGAGCGGAACCTGAGCCGGTTGCAGGCACACCCGCTTTGCCGCGCCGCCGTTGTCCAACTCTTCCTGTATTTGCAGTCGGCCGTCCCATATCCTCGCCGGACCGAGCACTCGTTCTGGTCAGTCAGTTGCATGCCCTCGACGAACCGGCAGACCTGGCCGCGTCTCTTGTGCATCAGTGCGAGCCGCATGGAGTTGTTCTGCCTTGGGTACTATCGGGACCCGCAGTGTTCCGGTGCCGGGTGGGGATTCATGAACGTTGCTTCCGACGTGCTGTTCAGCGCCTTCGGCGGAACAACGGGTTTCACCATCGCATATCCCGCGGTAGAGGTCATCCGGTCAGATTACAAGGACGGTGGACCGCACCAGGTACGGCTTGAGACGTCCACGCAGAACGACATGATCGCTCTGCTCAGGGACGAATCAGTCACGCGGGCAGCCGCAACCCTTTGTCGGCGCGTCATGAGCCTGCGTTCCAACATCTACTCCCGGCATCACTGCCCGCAACTGGTAGACTTGGCGATGCTTTTCCGCGAGTGCTCGGCCGAAGACCTGGGCCGCGAGGCGGACGCGGTCTCGCTCCCGGCCCACAGGCATAGTTCGATCGTACCATCGCTAGGCGACGTTGTGAAGGCGGAGGCCGTGTCCAGCCGCGCGTACCTACTCCCAGTGTTGAAGCGAGCACCGAAACGTCGTCGTGCGGCCGTGGGCAAGCATCGAGGGGATGAGAAGCGGAAGTACTGGAGTGATGCCAAGGAGTAGTCCATTGAGACAACTGTGCTCCGATCCGGTGGCCCGATTCATGGCGGTGCTGGCTGTACTGCTCCTTCTGCCCACGGCCCCCCGGGCACAGGGGAAACCCGCACCGAAAACCGTACCCGAGGAACTTGGACTGTTTCCGACGCCGCCCAAGCGTGAACCGCGCCACTTCAATCCCGATTGGCTGGCTCCCGCCACGGCTTTCAATAAACACCGGACGCCCGTGCAGCGGGCCCAGACGGCCATTGACTGCATCGTCTACGAGGTGCGCTATCCCAGCGAGGGTAAGGGCAGTCGGCTTGGCACCAGGCACCACAGGACGCTGGCGTGGATGCTGCAGTATGTCGGAGCCGAGGAGAATGCCCGGGCGCTCGATCTGGCGACCCTACGTCGCGCAGTGGCGACTCTCCCGGCGGGGGAGGCGCGGGACGTGGTGCTGATCCTCTGCGGCTTGGCTGGCGCGGACGAGATGCGCGGCCCGCTCTCCGCGTACCTGACGGACCTCTCACGGCCCGGGCTTCTCCGGGGTCATGCCGCCGAGGCGCTGGGGAGACTGCAGAGTCCGCAGTCCATTGATCTCCTGCTGAAGGTGGCCCTGGAGGATCCGGCCTGGGAGGGTACTTCGGGATACGAACCCACCACGAGGGACTACGTCAAAAAGGCTTCCTATCCGGTGCGCTACTACGCACTGCAGGCGCTCCGCGCCTATGAGCGGGACAATCTACTCCCGGAGCGGGTCACGGCCCGGCTGGGCGAGATCCGACCCAGCGGTCCTCGCCCAGCGGAGGAGTAGCGATCGGGTTGTGGGTCGTCGCCGGAGGAGCCCCTCCGGCGGCGGGCCTCCGCGGCTGCCCTGGACGAGGCCCCCGAAGTGGTGATTGATGGCCGCACCGGGTTCCTGGTCCAGCCGAACGACATCCCCGGCCTCGCCGACGCCCTCTCCAAACTGGTGAACGACCCCGACCTCCGCGCTCGCATGGGCGCCGAAGGCCGCAAAGTCGTGGACCCTGCCTTCCGCACGGAAACGATGGTGCAGGAGATCGCCAAGGCGTATCGGAACCTGCCGGCGAAGCATCGGGAGTGAGTGGCGCGCTCCAACCGTAGACGCGGGCTATGCAGGAAGCGCGACGCAGTGAGCGCGGTCCCGCGGACCACCACGTTCGAGAGCGGCGCCGGCAGGAATTGCAATGAGCCCTCATCTGCAGAGGGGAGGCGAGGGCAGCCACTGTTCGCTTGCCGCAGAGCCCGCACTGCTTTGATACCCCGCCGTTCAAGGGTACAATGACCCTATGACCACCATTCCCCTCGCTGAAATGCAGGCTGATCTCCTGGCCTGCTTGCGCCGGGTCGAGCAGGGAGAAACGCTTCTCATCGTCCGCGAGGATGGTCCACTGGCAGAGGTCCGACCCCCATCTCCGCCGGCAGGACTCCCGCGTCCCCACGGACTGTGTGCCGGCGAGTTTCGCGTGCCTGCGGACTTCGACGCCCCGCTCACGCCGGAAATTCTAGCGGAGTTCGAGGCCGGATGAGGTTGCTGCTGGACACGCACGTTTTCCTCTGGTACATCTCGGGGGATCCGGCACTGCCTCCGGCGTGGCGCGATGCGATCCGAGATCCCCGCAACGAAGTCTCACTGAGCGTCGTCTCCGTCTGGGAAGCAGTGATCAAACACGGCCTCGGCAAGCTACCCCTACCCGGCCCTCCGTCGCACTACCTGCCGGAGCAAAGACGCCGCCACCAAATCGCTCCCCTACCGCTGGAGGAAGCCGTCGTC
>SYMT01000628.1 GCA_005805375.1 Actinomycetota bacterium | reverse complement strand
GCGCCGGCGAGGCGGCGAGCCTCCTCCTTCAGACCGGCGGTCGTGGTGGCAGGGATCACCAGGAGCTGGTCGCCATCGGGGCGAAGTTGGACCATCTGGCCCGCCTGCCACCCGAGGGACGTGCGGACCGACTCCGGGATGGGCAAATTGCCGTGTTCGTCGAGTTGGACTTCCATTCGGGCGTGAAGCTCCTCGGACCGGGCCCCGTTCCCCGGTCACGAAGGCCGGGTTGCGCGGCGGATGTACGCTACGGTTCGCCACTGCGTCCCGACGATCCCTCCATCTACCAGGACCATGAGGCCGCTCGTTTCGGTACACTTTCCCTGAAGCTCTTCCCCGGCGCCCTGTCCGCGATCCGGGTGTCCGGAGCCGAAACCGGAGTTACGGAATGCTGACCCGCCGCTGCTGTCTGGCCGCTGCCGCCGCACTTTCCGGCGTACCCTCCCGGGCGCTGCCGGCGACCGGGACACCGCCGTTCCCGTCCTTCGCCACCGAGGAACTGGATGCCGATACGTATCGGCGGCTGCACGCTTCCCTGCGTCCGCCAGTCGAGAAATGGATGCAGATCCCGTGGGAGACGGACCTCGCCGCCGCGCGGGAACGGGCCGCACGGGAGCGCAAGCCGCTGCTCATGTGGGTGATGGACGGCCACCCCCTCGGCTGCACCTGAAACAATGGGGTGACGGGCCGGGCGCTCGTTTTCTCCCATCCGCGGGTCATTGAGCTCGTGAAGGGGTCGTTCGTGCCGTACGCGGGCGATCAGTGGTACCTGCATCGCCAGAAGGATGCCGACGGCGAGTTCTTCTGGAAGGTGGCACAGCAGGGGCACAACCGGGAACTGGACCGCGATTCGACGCGCCAGGGGCTCTACGTGGCCGCACCGGATGGGGCCCTGCTGGCGTCCGATCCGTTTCGTCCCTCGGCCAACCAGTTTCTGGCACTGCTCCAAACGGGCCTGCAGCGGTGGGCCGCCCGCGGAGCGGTCGCGCCGGCCGGCCCTGTCCCCGGCGCCCCCGACCGCCACTTTGTGCGCACCCCTCCTCCGGGATCACTGGTGCTGGAGGTATTCACGCGCATTCCGGATCGTCCCGCTCCGGAGGGGCGCCGCTGGAGCCCCAACGACGCCGTGGCCCGCGACTTCGCCTGGGTACTGCCGGACGAGTGGCGCGGGCTGAACCCGGTGTTCCGGCAGCGGGGCGCCCGGCAGCCGGCGCCGCGGTCTCTGCTGCTGCGCCTCGTGCGCTTCCACCTCCTGGACAACGTGCGGGGCGAAGCACCCGCGTGGGCTCCGGATGACGTGCGGACGGCAACTCTCGATGTCGTCGTGGACGCCGCCCCCTCCGATCGGCTCCGGCTCCAGGGGACGGCGCGCCTCCAGGCACTGGGGCGTCTGCCGCGAGGATACGATGCCCGGCTCCAGGGCGAAGTCACTCTGGATCGCGGGTCCCGCACGGTCCGGCAGTTTGATCTGCTGGCGTGGGGCGAAGCCTGGGGCGACGGACCCTACACCCGCGGCGCCCCCCCAGGACGGTTCCCCCTGGCCGTGGCGTTCTCGCTGCGGCCCACGGCGAACGGGACCGCGGCGCCCCCGCACGGCTCGCGTGATCGCGATGCGTACCTCCACCCGGAGTAGACTGTGGGACAGTGCATTCCGGTGGTGGGGGCATCGCGCGCGGCGAGCCCGCTCCGTTTCCGGGAGTGGGGGGCCCGTGCAGGTAGCGTAATCTTGCATCCGGTCACGACCGGGGCGGCCCACAGTAAACGCGCGGGCCCGGGTGTAGAGGGCGGAGAGGCAGGTGGAAACACCCACGTGCGGGCAGATATCGCCCAATCACAGCAGAAAAGTTGACTCGCACACTTGCGTCTACATCAGACAGGACGCTGTCCGTATCTAATTTCCGACGAATTCAGGTTGCAACGCACGCCCGGAGGCGCCCATAATAGAACTGGTTGCCGGGCGAAGCAGGCCCGGCGTGGAAGGAGTTTCGCGGTGCGCTTCTGTCCCCCCCCGCGACGGCTGAAGGTTTGCGGCTATCTCCTCGTGGTGCTGTCGCTGTGTGCCCCGCCCCAACGGGCCTGGGCGCAATCCTCACCGTCCGTCCAAAAAATCGATCTTTCCGGGAGTGGGCACGTCCGCTGCAAAGACAGTAGCGGGAATCTGCTGCAGGCGGTGGAAATGGACGCCACCCACACTCCCGCGTACGCCACCTCAGCCGGGATCCGGGGGCAAAACCTGACCGCCGGGGTCACCCTGCACCACACGACGGCGGGGCAGTTCCCCTTTACCGGGAAGGCGCACTTCAGCGTGGTCTTCGAATACCCGGACTTCCCCAACGCGAACGGCCAGATCCCGATCACCGTGACGCCAGCAGAGCAGAGCGTGACGATTGCGGCCGGCGGCACCACGAACCTGACCCTCACCCTGGGGGCGCTCCCGGACCAGGTGCGGGGCGGCAGTCTGCGGATCCTCTGCACCTTCAAGACGCCGGAAGGGACGTATCTCCACAGCCAGACGGACTTTCTCCCCTTCTACGTACTCTACGACACCCCGACAGCGCCGCAGGAAAACCCCTGGGAGGGGGTGCTGTATCAAGCGTGCTGGTGGGCGCGCGGAGAGAACACCCAGAACGGCGTGGCGAAGAAGTTGACCCTGGGAGTGTTCTTCTACCGGTTGGCCTATCCCGAAGACACCGGTTCCCATGGGACCGATGACGATACGGATGACTTTCTCCTGACGAACTTCCTGGCCAGTTCCGGATATCAGTCGGCAAACTGCGTGGATGTCAGCGACTTCCTTCTCATCTGTGCGAACGCGGTCGGACTGGACTTCGAAGTCACGCGGTATACCGACTTCTGGGACGGTGGGTTCCTGACCATTCCGCTCTGCTTGATCGGGAGTGATCCCTTCTGGCCCGACGTGTATACGTCGAGCTCCTGGGGTTTCCATCAAGTGTGTCACCCAGTGGGGACGGCCTCCACCTACGATGCCTGCGCCGCACACAAGTACGATCTCAACGGGGCTGTGTACGAAAACCCGCCCGCTGGGTGGCTGGTCTCAAGCTACTGGCAGGTAGATCCCACCTACCCGAAGAGACTCGTCAAGTTACCGAACCCCAGTACGATGCACGCACTGACCACGTTTACTCCGGGGGTTCAATGACAACCAAACACCAGCCCTTCCGGCGACGCGGCCTCGTCGCTGCCTGCCTCTGTGCGATGTCGGCAAGCGGAGCGTTCGCGGTGGACAGTCTTCCGGCTGATACCGCTGCATTCGCTCCTCCACAGGTTGCTGGCTTTTCGAGTTACGCCATCGAACAACGTACCGGTTCCCGCCCCGGGGTTGGGGGGGCATCCTTCGTTGCCGAGCGCATCGCGGATGGGTTGACACTCCGAGTACGCATGGTGATCGCCAGTTCCCCCGAAGACACCGGGAGGCTGCTGAACAACGTGTTTCGGAACATTGCTGGAGCCAACACCCGTTCGCCGCGCAGCTATTCGGGCCGAAAGCTGGCGCCGACGGTCTGGCACACCCACTCCCCGGGCGGAGGGCCGATCCGTGGATCCACCCAACTGATGGCGTGCGACGGTAGAGCCTACGTCCGGATTATCGCTCAACATCGCATCTCGGGACGAGTCAACGGGAGGCTGGCCCAGCCCCAATTCAGCGATGGGGACCTGCGCCTGATCGAAGACCTGGCGACCACCATCCTGGACCGGGCGACGGCGCTGGGCTACACCAGCCGGAGCGCGCGTTCGGTGTCGCCCACGCTGCGGCGCGCGGTAGAGCAGCGGCGGAACGTGCTGCGTGCGACCCCGCCCAAACCCGCCGTGCGGCCACCGTCACCGAACCCGATGATCCCGCCTCCGCTCGCGGAGCGCTGGCGTTCCAATCAGCCGCCGCCGCGCAAACGTTGAGCCCGGTGAGTAAGGGCGACCGGAGTGGACGCAGATCCGGGTGTCTGCGCCCTCTCCGGCGGGGACCACGCGGCTCGGGCTATCCAGTAACGGGTTCGTAGTCGAGATACGGCGCAAGCCACCGTTCCACGTCCGGGACCGGCATGCTTTTGCGCACCGCGCAGTCCTGTACCTGGTTGCGGCCGAGGCGGCCGACGGCGAAGTAGCGCGCCTCCGGGTGCGAGAAGTATCAGGCTGGAGCAGGCCGCCGCGGGGCACCACTCCCGTTCGGGAAGGCACAATTCTAGCTGGAAGGTCGCCGCATCTACCCGGCTGCGCGGCACACAAGACTCCGTTCCGATCAAAACTCCACCTGATTCGGGTTGGCAGCCCCGGCGGGGTGTCCCTATGCTGAAGCCGGATGTCGGGCGAAGCAGGCCCGGCGTGGAAGGAGTTTCGCGGTGCGCTTCTGTCCCCCCCCGCGACGGCTGAAGGTTTGCGGCTTTCTCCCCGTGGTGCTGTCGCTGTGTGCCCTGCCCCAACGGGCCTGGGCGCAATCCTCACCGTCCGTCCAAAAAATCGATCTTTCCGGGAGTGGGCACGTCCGCTGCAAAGACAGTAGCGGGAATCTGCTGCAGGCGGTGGAAATGGACGCCACCCACACGCCCGTGTACGCTACCTCAGCCGGGATCCAGGGGCAAAACCTGACCGCCGGGGTCACCCTGCACCACACGGCGGGGCAGCAGCCTTTTTCCGGGAAGGCGCACTTCAGCGTGGTCTTCGAATACCCGGACTTCCCCAACGCGAACGGCCAGATCCCGATCACCGTTACCCCGGCCGAGCAGAACGTGACGATTGCGGCCGGCGGCACCACGAACCTGACCCTCACCCTGGGGGCGCTCCCGAACCAGGTGCGAGGCGGCAGTCTGCGGATCCTCTGCAACTTCAAGACGCCAGAGGGAACCGACCTCCACGCCCAGACGGAGTTTCTGACCTTCTACGTGCTGTACGACGCTCCGACGGCGCCCCAGGAAAACCCCTGGGAGGGGGTGTTGTATGAAGCGTGCTGGTGGGCGCGCGGCGAGAACACGCACGATGGCGTTGCGAAGAAGTTGACCCAGGGAGTGTTCTTCTACCGCTTCGCCTACCCGGATGATGGTTCCCCGCATTGGGTGGGCCCCGGTAATCCACGTCCCTTCAGGCTCGCGGATTTCCTCGCCACAAGCGGTTACCAGTCAGGCAACTGCGTGGATGTGAGCCACTTCCTCGCGATCTGTGCCAATGCTGCCGGGTTGGAATTCGAGGTCGCAAAGTACATGGATACCTCGGCGCCTACTTTTACTACTATTGCGTTGTGCCTGATCGGGAGTGATCCATTTTGGACCGATACCTACGGCACCAGGACCTGGTTAAGACATCAAGTCTGTCATCCGGTTGGCGCGAATTCGACGTATGATGCTTGCGCCGCGCACCAGTACGATCTCTCTGGATCAGTCTACGAGAACCCACCGGCTGGCTGGTACCTGAGTAGCTACTGGCAGTTTGTTCCCTCATATCCGAAAGGGTTGGTAGCCCTGCCGTACCCAAGCTACCCGCTCACGGAGGCCACGTACACCCCGGGGGTGCTGTGATGGAACGAGAACTGCAACCGATGGCTTTCCTCAGGACCGCACTGGGGCTCTCCCTGATCCTGCACGGGAGCGCGATGGGCGCCGGTGATCTGTGCAGTGATGCTGCCGCCGCGCTGCCCCCGCAGATCTCCAATTTCGGCTCGTGTGTGCCGAAATTGGAGCCCACTGGAAGGCAACACACAGGCAGTGCATCCCTGGTTGCTGAACGGACTACGGATGGGTTCACCCTACGCGCGAGCGTGTACATCGGGGACTCACCGGCTGACGCCGCGAAACAGGTGGATTATGTCTTCGCCGACTCGTCTATACCGAACACCTATACACCTCACAGCTACACGGGGCGCAAGTTGGCTCCGACGGTGTGGCATTCCCATCCGCCGGGAAAATCCGCGATCGTGGGTTCCACCAGTTTGATGGCGTGTGACGGCCGCGTCTTCGTGCGCGTTATCTCCAGCCATCGGATTCCCGGACGCGCGAACGGAAAGCCAATCCTGCAGAGGTTCACTGACGCAGACCTGGGGAAAATCGAGGACCTCATGGCGACGATTTTCAATCGCAGTTCGGCCCTGGGTTACGCCAGCCGGGCCTCACGCACTACCTCGACGATGCTGCGGCGCGAGGTAGAGCAGCGGCGGAACGTGCTGCGCGCGACCCCGCCCAAACCCACCGTGCGGCCCCCGTCGCCGAACCCGATGATCCCGCCTCCGCTCGCGGAGCGCTGGAGTTCCAATCAGCCGCCGCCGCGGAAACGTTGAGCGCGGTAAGAAGGGCGACCGGAGTGGACGCAGATCCGAGTGTCTGCGCCCCCTCAGACGGGGACCACGCGGCTCGCGCTCCCCACCCGCGGGGTCGTAGTCCAGATACGGCGCGAGCCAGCGTTCCACGTCCAGGACCGGCATGCCTTTGCGCGCCGCGTAGTCTTGCACCTGGTCGCGGCCGAGGCGGCCGACGGCGAAGTAGCGCGCCCCCGGGTGGGCGAAGTAGAGGCCGGAGACCGAGGCGGCGGGGAGCATGGCCAGGTGCTCCGTCAGGGTGATGCCGGCGGCGGCTTCCGGGCTGAGCAGGGAGAAGAGCGTCCACTTCTCGGTGTGATCGGGGCCGGCGGGGTAGCCGGCGGCGGGGCGGATGCCGCGGTACTCGTCACCGACGCTGTCGGTGGTTCGGTGGTCCTTGCCGTGGATGGCAATCGGCGGTATGCTGGACTGGAGGAACTGTACAATGGGCCACCCCATTCCAGGTGTCGAAGTCCAGCGCCAAGATCCGGAGCATCTTGATGGATGCGCGAAGATTCCGCGCCCACTGGCGGACCCGCCCCGAGTAGCGCAGCCCGGGTGCGATCCCGCCATTTCCAGTACGGCCCCAGGTGCCGGTCCTACCGGCGCCGATCCGCGTACTGACGCTCCCCAGCCGGCGACGGACAACCCCACCGTGCTGCTCCTCCGCCAGTGGAGGGAAGCCGCCGCTACGGACGATCCGCAAGAAGTCCGACAGGCGGAGTTGGAATTGCAAGAGTTGCTGACTGCCCTCAATGCAAACCGGACCCACGGGGGCATGAGGCCCTTGTTCCCGTGAGTCTCAGCATTGTGCTCGACACCGGGCCGCTGAGTCTCGTGGCCAGTCTTCCTCGCACTACGCTCGTGCAACAACTGCACCGTTGGGCTGAGCAGCACGCGACGGTCGGAAACCGTCTACTCGTGCCCGCCATCGCCGACTTTGAAGTGCGCAGAGAACTCGTCCGGTTGCAGCGTCACCAGAGTGTGCAGGCACTGGATGCCTTCGAGACCGCGGAACCATACCGGTATCTGCCGCTCACCGACAGTGCGCTGCGGCTGGCAGCGTCACTCTGGGCCGAAGCGCGCCAACGAGGGATGCCGACTGCAGACCCGCGGGAACTCGACTGTGACGTGATCATCGCAGCGCAGGCGCTCACACTGCAGGTCCAACCAGGTACGCTTGTGATCGCCACGAGCAACGTCGGGCATCCGTCCCAATTCGTCAATGCCGCCCTGTGGACGGAGATCCGTCCGTAGGGCGCATCCACTGCACGACCCGAGCAAGATCCGAACCTCGCGGATGGCGGCACCAGAACGCTCACCTTCATCCTGGGAACGCTCCCAGACCAGGTTCGCGGCAAGAGCCTGCCCATCCACTGCACCCCGCACGGGACCTACCTCCACAGCCAGACGGAGTTTCTGACCTTCTACCTCCTCTACGACACCCCGACGACACCGCAGGAGAACCCCTGGGAGGGGGTGCTGTATCAAGCGTGCTGGTGGGCGCGCGGAGAGAACACCCAGAACGGCGTGGCGGAGGAACTGACCCAGGGGGTGTTCTTTTCGCAGCGGTTTGCGTACCCAGGCAACACATGGTCAACCTGGATTGGCGTCAACCACCAGTTCGATCTGTCAGGCTTCCTCGCGACGTCTGGATGGGTTGACGGGAACTGTGACGAAGTGAGTGCGTTTCTCACCATCTGCGCCAATGCCGTCGGGCTGGACTTCGAGGCGGCCGAGTACCGCAACGCCTTCATCGCAAATTCGTTCGACACCAACCATGTCTGCCTCATCGGGGGCGACCCGACCCTGGGTACTTCCTACCAGCAAAGCTCGGGGAGTAGACACAGATCGCACGGCCGGTGGGCACCACGCTCGTGTACGATGCCTGTGCCGCGCAGTGGTGGGATCTGACCCCGGCACAGTACCAGAACCCGCCGGCGGGATGGCCGATCGCGGGCTACTGGTTTACCAATCCGTCCTGGCCCATCGGTTTGGTCTTTCTTCCGAACCCGTCCATACCGTGGGAGACCGATGCGTTCACCCCGGGAGTGTATTGATGAACACCAGCCGACCGCTTCTGCGAACCACCGCTGGGGGCGCGCTGTGCCTCGTCGTACTCCTGGGGAGTCGGGGCTACGCTGCGGACGCACTGACCCCCGAGATCGCCGCCATCCTTCCGGAGCAGTTTCCGGGGTACTCGGGGTGCCAAATCACGCGGCGACTGCCGGGTCAAGGGGGGGGCGAAACCGGTTCATTCGTGGCGACGCGCCCCGCGGATGGCTTTTCGCTCAGAACGGAGGTCACACTGGCGCGCTCTGCAAGCGACACGGACCACCTGGTGCGGGGGGTATTGTCAATGGCCTCCGGCATCAACACGAGCACCGCGCGCAGCTACACCGGACGCCGCATCGCGCCCGTCGTGAACCACTCCCACCCCCCGGGCGGCGGGGAGATCCGGGGTTCCACGCATCTGCTGGCCACGGACGGGCGCGTATTCGTGCGCATCATCGCCCGGTACCCCATTCCCGGACGCGCCAATGGTCGGCCAATTCACCTGAAGTTCGCTCCTGCTGACTTCCTGCAGATCGAGGACCTCATGGTCACCATCCTGGACCGGGCGACGGCGCTGGGCTACACCAGCCGGAGCGCGCGGTCGGTGTCGGCCACGCTGCGGCGCGCGGTAGCGCAGCGGCGGAACGTGCTGCGTGCGACCCCGCCCAAACCCGCCGTGCGGCCACCGTCACCGAACCCGATGATCCCGCCTCCGCTCGCGGAACGCTGGCGCTCCAACCAGCCGCCACCGCGGAAACGTTCAGCCCAGTGAGAATAGCGATCGGAGTGGGCGCAGATCCGGGTGTCTGCGCCCCCGCAGGCAGTGGGTCTGCGGCTCGCGCTATCCAGTCACGGGTTCGTAGTCCAGATACGGCGCGAGCCAGCGTTCCACGTCCGGGACCGGCATGCCCTTGCGCGCCGCGTAGTCCTGTACCTGGTCGCGGCCGAGGCGGCCGACAGCGAAGTAGCGCGCCTCCGGGTGGGCGAAGTAGAGGCCGGAGACCGAGGCGGCGGGAAGCATGGCCAGGTGTTCCGTCAGCGTGATGCCGGCGGCGGCTTCCGGGCCGAGCAGAGAGAAGAGCGTCCACTTCTCGGTGTGATCGGGGCAGGCAGGGTAGCCGGCGGCGGGGCGGATGCCCCGGTATTCCTCGCCGATGATCTGCTCCACACTCAGACTCTCGGCGGCGCCGTAGCCCCAGTCGCGGCGGGCCTGGAGGTGGAGGCGTTCGGC
>SYMT01000627.1 GCA_005805375.1 Actinomycetota bacterium | reverse complement strand
CATCAAGGTGGTAGGAAAGAGCATCAACTCGCATTTGGTGCAGTAAAGCTGGCGCTGGAAGGCTTTCAAGACTCCGGTGCGGCATTCCTCTATCTGGGCAATCAGGTCCTGCTGCTCCTCGACGCTGCGGGCCGCCAGTGCAGAGAGGCGACCGCTTTCCAGCCAGGCGCCGCCGCAGCCCTCGCACCCACCAATCCGCACTCCCTGAACCTCGGCCCGCCGAAGGTACGAACGGCACCGCGGGCAGGTGCCGGCGATGGTGCCGCGAAAGACATGCCCGCAGGCCCAGCAGACCTCGTCCCGCTTGCTGCTCTGTTCTCCGCATTTGCGACAGACGCGATGATCGGGGTCCACCGCGGCACGGGCGCCCGGGGCGATGACGGCTGCGTCTTCGTCCGGCGGGAGCGCTTCCTGCCGGGGTGCGGCGGTAGGCGTGGCGGCCACTTCCGGAGGCGGCGCCGCGTACCAAGCGACGGGCGGGGGAGAAGCCGGCGGGCGGGCCCGTTCCTCCCCGGGGGTGGAAGCGCGGAGATCGGCCGGCGGGGGGACGAAAAACGACCCAGGGGCCGAGGGGCCAGGGGCCGGCGGAGTCGCGAAGTAAGAGGAGCCTCCCACCTCCTCCCGTGCCGGCCGGAGGTCCCCGCCGGCCGGCTCGGGCGCGCCCGCCGGCGCGCGCGAGGGAGCACTGCCGGACGCAGGCTGTCCTGGTTGAGTGCCGGGGACAGCGCCTGCGGCCGCCTGCAAGCGCTCGGCAATGCGGGCCAGATCCACGGCCAGCACCCAATCCCCTTTGCAGGCCAGGCAACTGAATACTCGAACACCGAGCGAGCCGGGCACGCCGCCGGAAAGCGGAATCGTGCAGTGGGGGCACTTCGGCACTACGCTCGGAGCGCGCGTCACCCCTCCCGTTGCAGCCAGCAGGCGCTGCGCAAGCCGCTGGATCGGCGCCGGGCCGGCGCCGATCAGCGTCCGGAGTTCTCCGAAGTCAAACCAGGCTCCGGGGCAGGCGGCGCAAACTTCAAGTTCGAGCGGACCGAAGTGCGCCCGGGTGGACAAACCCCCGCAATGTGGACAGGTACGAGCAATCATGTTCGATCACCCCAAGACAAGGCGCACGGGCAACCCATTCCCTCCTGGTTGCCCCGGCAGCGATGACAAAGTGTGGAGCTATTCCGCGTCGTTGCCCCCGAAGCGGCTACGTGGCCCCCCCGTACCCGCCTCCGGTCGGGGCAACCCCTCGTGGTTGCCCCTCCCCCGCTGGACGCCCCTCCCCCGCTGGGCACCCCGCCCTTTTAGATGCCGAGCGCCTGAAACGTGTGCTCCAGGTGCTGCAGATGGTACTGGACATCGAAGCACCGTTCGATCTCCTCCACCGAAAGATAACGGCGCACAGCCTCATTTTGTCTCGTGGCCTGGCGGAAATCCTTTCCTTCCCAGCCCTGCATCGCCAGTTGCTGGGACAACTGGTACGCCTCTTCGCGGGAGACGCCCTTCTGGGCCAGCGCCAGCATCACCTGCTGTGAGAAAACCAGCCCGTGCATCTGCTCCAGATTGGCGGCCATGTTCTCCGGGTAGACCGTCATCTCCCGCACGATACGCGAGAACGTCCGGAGCTGGTAATGCACCAGCGTCGTGCTGTCCGGGATGATGACGCGCTCGACGGATGAATTGGCGAGATCGCGCTCGTGCCAGGTGACCACGTTCTCGAGGGCGGGAATGACGTTGCCGCGCACCACCCGCGCCAGACCGGAGAGTTGTTCACACACGGATGGATTCCGCTTGTGCGGCATGGCCGAGGAGCCGCGCTGCCCCTTCGCAAAGCCCTCTTCGAGTTCGCGGATCTCGGTGCGCTGAAGGTTGCGGATTTCCGTGGCGTATTTCTCAATGGATGCGGAAAGGAGCGCCAGGGTGAACAGCACCTCAGCGTGGCGGTCCCTTTGGAGGATCTGCGTGGAGGCCGGGGCGGGTTGGAGCCCGAGTTTCGCGCAGACGAGCGCCTCCACCGCGGGCGGAATGTTGGCGTGCGTCCCGACGGCCCCGGAGATCTTTCCCCACGCAATGTTCTCGCGCGCCCGCACCACGCGTTCCCGGTTGCGCAGGAACTCGGCGAGCCAGACCGCCAGTTTGAACCCGAGCGTGATCGGCTCGGCATGGATGCCGTGGGTGCGCCCGATCATCACCGTGTATTTGTGCTCCCGCGCGCGCTCCCGGACCGCTTCGATCAGCGCGTCGAGCTCCGCCAGGATCAGATCCAGCGCCCGGCAGAGTTGCAGGGAGAGTGCCGGATCCTCCACGTCGTAGGAGGTGATGCCGAAGTGGAAGAACCGCCCTTCCGGCCCCAGATTCTCAAGGACGGCGCCGACAAAGCCGAGCATATCGTGCCGGGTCGTCTGCTCGATTTCCAGCGCGCGGGCCAGTTCGAACCGGGCGTGACGGGCAATTGCCTCTGCGTCCGCGGCGGGGATGCGTCCGACCTCCGCCTGGGCCGCTACCACGGCGAGTTCCACCCGCAGCCAGGTGTCGTACTTGTGCTGGAGCGACCAGAGCTCCCGCATCTCCGGAAGGGCGTAGCGTTCAATCATCAGGGTGCCGCCAATCGTACAAACTCATCCACCGAGCGGCCCAGCACGGCGAGACTCTGCCGCCAGAAATCCGGCGACCGGGTGTTGATCCCAAACCGGGCGCCCAGAGTGGCCGCATCGGCCAGGCCGGTCGCCGACAGGAGGTCGTCGTATCCATCTCGGAAGGCGTCTGCATCTTCCAGGTAACGGGCGTAGAGCCCCAACCCGAAGAGCAGGCCAAACGTATACGGGTAGTTATAGAACAGCGGCCCGTAATAGTGACCCTTCACCGCCCACATGTACGGGTGCAGGCACTCCGGGTCGAGCCCGTCCCCAAACGTCGCTCGCTGCGCGTCCAGCATCAGTTCGCAGAACTCGCGGGGGGTGAGTTCTCGCTGCCGCCGTCGCGCAAACACTGCCTTTTCGAACAAGAACCGGGAGTGGATGTCCACCACCACGAGCGCATCGCGCTGGAGCGAGGCTTCCACAAGACCCAGTCGCTGCTCTCCGGCGGCGGCTTTCAGCACAGCGTCGTAGACGAGGGTCTCGCAGAAAATGGAAGCCGTTTCCGCCAGCGTGCTGGGCGTGCGCCGCTGACAGTAGAGGCGGTCCTGCAGGTTCCGATTGTGGTAGGCATGGCCCAATTCGTGTGCGAGAGTTGACACGGCGTTGATGGAGCCATCGAAGTTCATCAGGATGCGCGAATTGCCGCCGCCCACTCCGATGCAATAGGCGCCCCCTTCCTTTCCGGCACGCGGCTCTGCGTCGGTCCACCGCGATCGGAACGAAGACAACGCGAAATCCCGCATCCGTGCCGAGTAGCGGCCGAACTGCTCCGCCACAAACTCTGTGGCCTCGTCCCAGGAGTAGGTGCGCCCCAGTCGCCCCACCGGCGCGCTCAGATCGTACCAGGCGAGCGCCTCGACGCCCAGACAGCGGGCCTTCGCCCGGAAGTAGCCGCGGAACCGCGGAAACGACTCGATCACGGCCTCTTGCATCGCAGCCAATGTAGCAGCATCAATGCCGTTCGTCAGGAGGGTCGGCTTGACGTCATCCGCATAGCCCCGTTTGCGGTTGAGCACGCTTTGCCACCCCTTCACGCCGTTCAACGCGGCAGCGAGAGGCACCGAAACCCGCTCCCAGGCCGCCAGTTCCGCCGTGTAGGCCGCGCGGCGGACCGCGCGATCCGGATCGTTCGCCAGTGCCCGGATCACACTCATCGGCAGCATCCGCGCGCCGTCCGGGTACTCCACCGGCGCTTCCAGCAGCGAAGTAAGGTCGCTGTGCAGCCGGGCCCAGCCGCTCAGCCCGGCGGGCTGCAACTCTGCGCAGAGTAATTCCTCCTCCTCGGAGAGCTGCCGGCGCGCCTGTTCGGCCGCCACCCGGAGCGGGTGCGCATGCGCAGCCGCCGCCGCGGATTGCCGGCCGAGAGCCGCGTGATCCAGTGTGCCGATCCAGGCAATGAAGCGAGTCCAGATCTGATTTGTCTGCACACTGAGCGTGCGCAATTCCCCAGCCAGCGCCTGCGCCACGTCATCGGCCGCATTCACGGAGACGGAGCAAGAAATGAATGACCGCACCGGAATCTGCGCTTCGAACAGGGTATTGACCCGATCGAGCACCTCGTCGAACAGCTCACTCTCCCCCGGATCGAGAGCCTCTTGCGGGCGACGGCGGATGCCACGCTGCTCGAAGAACGCCAGGAGGGCGTCCGACTCCGTCCTCACGGCATCAAGGGCCGCGCGGAGTTCGGGGGAAGTGAGAGACGGAAACAGCGGGGTCAGGTCCCAACGGGGCCGATCCTCCACACGGGCCATTCCTCCCTCCGCAATGGAGGCGGGGCTAGCGATCATTTTTCTCCCTCAGGCGCGAATCGCCGTTCGCGCATCATCTTTCGTCTCGCGGGGCCGCTCGGTTACGCGCGTGGCCCGGGTACGGCGTGCTCTTCATCTCACGGGACCACTTGCTGCGCCCGCGCCCACGGGGCACCCGGCACCCGGCGCGGCTCGGGTACGGCGGAGCGGTTGCCGTGCGCCTCGTGGGATCCCTTGCTGCGCCCGGAGGGCACCCGCGTGGCTCGGGTACGGCGTACTATTCGCCATTTGCGAGTCGCCATTCGCCATTCGCCATTCGCCATTCGCTCTTCCTCCTTCGGAACGGTGCGGAATCCCGTGATAGACCTACAGTACCATGAAAGTACGCGAAGTTCGCCTGCTGCCCCTGCGCGGCAGTACTCCGGACGGCGGTTGGACCTCCGGTTGGTCCGCCGATGAAAACCTGCACACCCTGGTCGAAGTCATCACCGACGAGGGTGTGACGGGACTGGGCAGCATCTACACCTCATTGCGTCTGGTGGAAGGCGCTCTGGGAGTGCTGCACCCGTTTCTGATCGGGGGGTCGGCCCTCGATCCGGCCGCGGTCTCCGAGCGCCTGCACCAGAACACCTTCTGGCAGGGACGGGGCGGGGCAATCACCCACGCCATCTCGGGCATTGATATCGCCCTCTGGGACATCTTCGGCAAGGTCGCCCAGCAACCGATCAGCCGCCTGCTGGGCGGGCGCCACCGGGAGAAGATTAAGCCCTACGGCTCGCTGCTGATGACGGAACCCGAGGGGATGCGCGAGCGCCTGGAGGCAGGTCTGGAGCGCGGCTTCCGGGCGTTCAAGATCGGGTGGGGTCCCTTCGGACGGCGCGACGCGCAGACGGATGAAGCGATCATCGCGGCTTCCCGCGCTGCGGTCGGGCCGGACGTCGAGTTGATGGTGGATGCCGGGGGCTCCGACGCCTTCTGGCCGCACGGCTACAAGTGGGCGATCCGGACCGCGCGGATGCTGGCGAACTATGACGTCACCTGGTTTGAGGAAGCCCTGCGCCCGGACGATCTGGAAGGCCATGTGCGCCTCACCGAACACTCTCCGGTGCCGATTGCGGGCTGCGAGGTGCTGACGCGGCGGCAGGCGTTTCTCCCGTGGATCCAGCGGCGTGCGGTGGACTACATCCAGCCGGATGTCACCAAGGTCGGTGGGCTGAGCGAGGAACACCGCATCGCCCAGTACGCCGACGAGCACTCCATCCTCTTCGTGCCGCACGGGTGGAATACCGCAGTGGGTCTCGCCGCCGATCTCCAGTTGGTGGCGGCCGCCGGCAATGCCCGCTGGGTCGAATACATCACGCCCGCCCCGTACATTGAGGATCTCTGCGAAACGCCGCCGCAACTGGACGCCGACGGCCTCCTGACAATTCCCGACGGTCCCGGCCTCGGGTTTCGCTGGAACAACGATGGGATCGAGAAGCACACCGGCGGCTTGAAACTGACGCCCTCCACGCTGTAGGGCAGCAGCACGAGCAGCGGTCCCCCCTCGCCGCTTCCCACTCGCGGCGGAGCCCGCTGCTCGAACGTCCCGTGTGCCCGCAATCGCCGGGCGGCGGGTGCGAGCCGCGTGTCTGGGATGAAAGCTCACTCCTCGGGAAGAGGCGTGAGAAACGTTGTGTGCCCCTCGAACACTCGTTTCTCACGCGTCACTCCTTCCAGCGCAACCGGCGCGCGGGAAGTGGGAAACAGCACGGGCGAATGGGCAACAGCACAGCCGGCGCCGCCGGGAGAAGGCACAGGACAGGCGATGCAACAGCGGGTGTACGGCAGACGAACCAGACTCCAGGCGCCCGGGACCTCGCGTGTCGTGCATCCCGGCTGCAGAGCAGGGTTCGGCCCCAAAGCACATTGGGTGCGCGCCTGCAGCGTGGCAGGCCTCCTGCCCGTGCTGGCGCTGGCACAGCCCCCGCTGCGCGACACCGTTCCGATCGTCAACCGCACTTTGCTCAAGGCCGACCGGATCGAATGTGAGCGCATCCCGCTCGGGGAGCCGGACGACTACAAGCCATGCATCGCCCGGCTCCCGGACGGCGAACTGCTGCTGACCGCGTTTCATCAGTACCCGCAGCCGGGGAACAAAGTGCGGGAGCAGTCACTCCTGTTTCGCTCGAGGGACGGAGGCAGAAGCTGGACGGGACCCGAGCAGCTCAACCTGCTCGGCCGCGAGCCCTACCTGACCGTGACAAGGAACGGTACGCTCGTCCTCACGGGGCACCTGCTCGCCAGAGATGTCCGCAACGAGTGGGGCTACACCACCGGATTTCTCCACCGTTCGACTGATCGCGGACGGACGTGGCAGTCCATTCGCGTCGAGTCCGAGCGTGTCAAGCCGCGGGCGAGCAATCACACGTCCCGCAACGTCCTGGAACTGGCGGACGGAACGCTGCTCCTGGGTGTGGACTACGATGGCGGAGGCGGCCCCTACTTCGTCTGGCGCTCTACCGACGGTGGGGAGACCTGGGATCGAACCCGCCGGTGTGAGCCAAAGGATTTCAAGAGCATCTACGGCTTCTTCGGCGGCGAGACCTGGCTCTGGCAGGCCCGGTCGGGAAAGATCTGGGCTCTCGCCCGGGTGGACAGCAACGAGATGCCGATCCGGGGACGCCCGATCCAGGCCGGTAGCGATCAAAGCGACCACTTCATTCTCTTCTCGTCCGCGGACGACGGCAAGACGTTCGACCGCATCCGCGACCTCGGGGACTATGGCGAGATGTACATGTCCCTCCTCCGGCTCCGGGATCGGCGCCTGCTGCTGACGTTCACGGTGCGCGACCTGCAGCCTCCCCTGGGTGTGCGTGCCGTACCGGGTATGGAAACAGAGGATGGTTTTGACTTCGATCCGACCCGGGACCGGATCCCGCTCGACACCCGCACTCCGGCCGGCACTCCGCAGGGTGGGGGCTTCGGGCCGACGGTACAACTCGGGGACGGAACTCTGGTCACCTCTTACTCCTACCGGGGCGAGGACAAGAGGACCCATCTGGAGGTGGTGCGCTGGAAACTCCCCGCCGCTGCAAGACTCCCGGATGCCCCGCGCCGGGCTTCTGCGCGGCTCCTCTCGCAGCGCCCCCTGGCGCGCGGTTCCGCAGAACAGGGCCTGGCGCTTACTGAAAAGGAGTACTTCACCTCTACCGCGCGGACTATCTGCCGGTACGACTCCGAGTGGAATCTGCTTGAGGAGAAACCGATCCGCATCGAGGGGGTCAACCACCTCGGCGCCATTCACCACCACAACGGATTTCTCTGGGCGGGCTTGCTGAATGGACCGGAAGGAGATCGGTATGACCCAAAGAAAGACCGGGGCGTCATTGCCAGGATCCGGGCCCGTGACCTCACCGTCGTGCAGACTTGGGACATCACGCGAGAACTGAGCTGGATCGATCCGGTCTGCTTCGACGGACGGTATCTGTGGGTCGGCGACCTGCGCGACCTGGGCATCCACCGGTATCGATTCGATCGCGACCGCCTGGTGCATGACGGGGTGCTGCGCTACCCCCGAGCAATGCACTTCTCCCAGGGGATCCGCGTGGTTGGGCGGAAACTGTACACCATACACACGTTCGGTACGATGAAAGGGCTGTTCGAGTTCCGCATCCCCGACCGGCTGACGGAGGAAGTCCGCTACGCAACGCGGGTCTGGCCGATTCAGGAGACGCGCATGCACCTGGAGGGCTTCGATTTCGTTCCCGGGCGGGCGGACCGGATCTGGCACGCACAGGGGAACCAGGTGGATCTGTACGAGTTGGGTCGCTGAGCGGCTGCGGCAGGACGCCGCTTCGCGAACCGGGAGACACCGCGGCGCGGGCTTCAGCCGCCGGACACAGCGGCGGCAAACACAGGAACGGGCCCGGTACTCCCGGACGGCGGCGCCGAGCAGTGATGGTGGCAGGCCCGCGCTTGTGGAAGATTAAGAGCCGCACGCGACCCGAGCACGGGATCTTCAGACAGCACGGGCGCTGCGGACGCGGGGAGAACACCGTCCAGGAACGGCTCCAGGACGATAGACCATCACGTTCCTGCGGATGGTGCTCCGGTGCAGCCAGAAACCTTCCGGTGACCCGGAGCTTTCCGCGCTGCGCAGGATCGCGGCTTCTCGGACGAGAACCTGATGAACGAACCGGTGGCTTCGGCGCCGGATGTTGCCGCCGCAGGGAGAACTTCCTGGCGCCGGTCCAGCCCGTACCGACGCCAGGGGTAGACAGCTCCCACCTTGCAGAACACACCATTGAGCCATCCCCCCAGTCCTGATCGCCTGTGCGCGGCCGGGTGTGCTGCGCCCGGACCTGCGGATGCCTATTGCGCCTCTTGCGGGCGACCCACCGGGAGGATCGAATGGTCCCTCTCTTCCACCCGCAGTCCGGGGACGGGGACGGTGCATGTGCGGCCGGGAGGACGCTTCTTCCTGGTGGCGCACAATACAGGCAGCGCTGCGGTGCGAGTGGAAGCGGATCTGGGTCGGGTGCGCGGCATACTGTTAGTGGGTACGGGCACACGCCGGGTGGCGCCGGGCCAGGTGCAGGCCATTGAACTCGCACACACGCTGGGGACGGAACCGGGCGGCACCCTCGCAGCCCGCAGCGAAGACGCGCCGCGTCGCGAGTGGTGGGGGCGGCGGGACTGGCGTGTGCGAGAGATATCGCTGCCGGTGCACCTCCGGATTCGGGAAGAGCGGTTCGCGTGCGGCAGCCCGACACTCTTCTTTCCGCCCGGCATTCGGGAGCAGCGCCTGCGCCTCTGGAATGACGCCGAGTCCGTGCGGCCCTTCGTCGTGCCGGCGCTCCCGGGCCTCCAGATTTCCGCCCAGGGAGCGCGCACCGAGGGGAAGGTGCTGCCGCTGCCGCCGGGGGCGAGCGTAGAGTTTACCTTTCACGCCGACCGCTTGCCGGCCGCACCGGTGCGGGAGGGGGATTGGCCGGTCGAGGAGGGGCGAGAGGGAGTGGCGGTAATCCGCTATCCGGCCCCACCGCGGGAAGCCGGCGCCGATGCTGTGATCGCGATTGACTTCGGCACGCGCAACACCAGTGTGCGGGTCCGCTGGCGCCGGACGCTCCTCCCCGGCAAGCCCGCCGGCACCGTGGACGCGGTAGGGGACCGCGAGAATTCCCCCCGCTTCCCGACTCAGATGGTGCTCCACCGCGAGGAAAAGACCTTTCGATGGGGTTCGGACGCCGCGCTCTACGTGGCGCAGCGCCGCCTCACCGCCGACGAAGTGGCGGTGGACAACCTGAAGACGTATCTGCGGGAGGGGCACGACCGGTTCACCGATCAACGCCCCGAGTGGACCAACCGGGAACTGCTGCGACGGTACATGGAGCGGCTCCTCCACCAACTGGATCTTTACTTCCGCACGATCGACTCTTCTCGCCCACTGGTGCGGGAGGGACTGAACCTCCAGTATGTGCTCTCCCGCCCGGTGCTTGACGCCAACGAAGGCGACACAGAGGGACGCGCCTACGAGCAGGCGCTCCTCGCCGCGCTGGAGGCCTGTGGAGTACGGCCAGAGGCAGTCCGCCTGGTCCAGGAGCCCGTGGCGGCGACCATCGGCATCGCGCGCCGGCGGGAGGAGGAACTGATCGCGCTGCCGCCGGAGGCCGCCGTGGCGGTGGTGGACAGCGGCGGCGGCACCACACACATTGCTCTGGCCCGCGTACGCGTGACCGCAGGCTGCCTGGGCCTTTCGATCAGCGGCAGCTACGCCCTGCGCCTGGAACCGGAAAATCCAGCCGTAGAGGCTCTGGCAGCCTTCCAACGGTTCGGCTTCGAGGACCGGCGCGAAGTGGGAGGCAACGTGCTGGACACGATGCTGGCTTTCCTGCTGGGCACCGACCCGTCTCGCGTCCTGGAAAGTGAGGGAAAGCCCATTCCCGATAATCTCTGGCGTCCGGCCGGGCAAACCGGTCCGCCGGGCGGCACGCCGCAGGCCTTCGCCCGCGGGCTGGAGATCATGCAACTTTCGCGGCAGATGAAGGAGCGCTTCGCCCGGGCCAGCACCCAGTATCTGAACCGGGCCCCGGGTGAACCACGCGAGAAAGATGAGGTCCTGCCGTTTCCCAATCGGACCGACCTCCAGGGCATCTACCTGGTTCACGACCTCTACGACCGGCATGTGCTCGCGCCGACGCTGCGGCCGGTGGTAGAGGAACTCACGGGCCGCATTGCTCGCGCGCAGCAAGTGGAGGGGGGTATCCGGCTCTCCGAGGTCCGCCGGGTCTTCTACGTGGGCGGCACCACCATTGACCCCTTCGTGCGCCTCCACTTCGGACGCCCGTTCCTCGGCGCGACGGCAGGCCAGGACCCGGACGCACAGAGCGACGCGCGCATCCGGGAGCGCCTCCACGCCGTGGTGGATGGCGCGGTCTGGTTCGACGAACAGCTCTTCTCCCTCTCCCCGGTGCGCCTGACGCTGCGCTTCACCGGCCGGGAAGAGGTGGTGGTCGAAGAGGGCTCGGCGCTGCTACCGGTGACGGCTGCCAGCCCCCGCTTCTTCTCCTGCGTGCTCAACCCGGGCGAAGACCTGGATGCAGCGCTCATCGCCTCTGGCGGCGGGCTCCCGGACCCGGTGCTCGTCGCCCGTGCCGTGTACCGCAATGAAACGGAAGCGCCCGAGGACACCACACTCGCAGTGCGCGTCAGCCGGGAGCAAGGCTGCCGGGCGGAAGTCATCGCCGGCGGCCGTCAGTCCGAACAATGGCGCTTTGTACTCGCATGATGCCGATCGAACTCCCTCCCAACGCCGGCGAGCTCCTCGTTCAACTCCGGAGCGAAGCCACCGCCCTCCTCGCGCACGTGGACCAACTCGCCGCCTGCCTCTCCCCCCAACCAGGCACGCCGGCTGCCCCGTGGGGGGAGCAGATGGACGACGAACCACATCACCCCGCCCCGAAAGAACAACCCAATCCAGCCCAGGACCACCCGCCGGAGCACCCCCCTCACACCCCGCACCCCACGCCCCAGCCTCCTCCGGCGGCGTCCCTGATCCGGTCTTCAGATCACTCCGCTCTTCTCGAAACCGTGTGGCACGATGCACCGATCGCACTCCGTCTGCGGTTCCTGCAGGCGCTGCTGCCGGCCGACCACTCCCGTCAGGCGGCACTGCGAGAGGCGGTGGGACTGGCCGATCTGGTGGGAAAAGAAACGGAGTTTGCCGCCTGGATCCCCCGTTACCCCACAGTGTTTGCCGATGCAGTCGCGCGGGCGGAGGACCCCCAGGCGGAGGAGACAGACGCTCCGGGTCTGCTCACCCAATCGGTGCTCCACACGGCTGCCGCCCGCGTCCGGGATCGCTTCCAGACACTTGGAGGAGACTGGGTGCGCCCTGCGACCGGCGCCGCGATCGGTCCCGAAGATGCGGTCATAGGTGACGGACCGGCAGAGGGGATCCCTCCCGGCCGCGTAGCCCGCTGCGTGCGCCCGGGTCTGCGCTGGCGAGGAGAACTCTTGCTGCCGTCGCAGGTGCTGCGCTCCCCCGCACAGACCGCCTCATCGCCGCCCCCCGGGAACGCCGGCATCTTGCCGGCATCGGCGCCCTCGCCGCCCCGCGGGAGCGCCGGCACCTTGCCGGCATCGGCGCCCTCGCCGTCCCCCGGGAACGCCGGCATCTTGCCGGCATCGGCGCCGGCCTGGGCCTCACAGACGGCCCAATCGGATCGGACCGCCACTGCGGCAGGGGGTGAGTACTCCCAGGAGCCCCTCGCAGGTCCCGCCCCCCCCGCCGCACTCTCTCCTCACTCCTCTCCACTCGTTCCTCCCCCGGGTGCGCCCGACCGCCCCGCAATTTCGCCCCCTACCGCCGATCCCGAGTGGTTCCGCGGGCTCCTTCTACGCAGTGCCGCACAAACCGGGGTGGTCGCGACGGCGCTGGATCGGCTGCGGGCCCTCGTGGAGTGGGTGGCGTCCCATCCGGGCGAAGAACCCAATGCGGCCGCGCTGGCGGCGTGGTTGGAGCCCCTGCTGCCGCTCCTGGGCCCCGGGGGACTGCTCGGCACGTTGCCGGAGGAGTGGGTCAGCACGTTCCTTGAGGTGCGCCCGCAACTGGTCGAGTGGCTCTCGGAGACTCTGGGCGCGACCCTGCTGGCGCCGGCGGTCCGGGAGCCGGTGGACCCGCACTCGATGGAGATCGTGGATGAACGCCGCACCGCGCACGCTCACGAAGAAGGGACCGTCGCGCGGGTAGAGCGGGCCGGACTGGCGGTACGCGGGGCGCCGGCCCTCCGCGCGCGGGTCGTCTGCTATGTGCGGGGGGAACATCAGTGAGTGCCGTCATGGATTCGGACGTGCGGGCCTGCCCGGGCTGCGGAGGAGCACTCCGCTCCGAGGGGCGCTACTGCCCGGCCTGTGGGCTGGAAGTGTGCCAGTTCTGCCCGGCCTGCGGCGCCGCGCCCCGGCCGCTCGTCCCCCTGGATGCGGACACTGGACCCTGGTGCGCCGGCTGCGACACGCTCCTGGATGCCTGTGAGCGGTGTGGGCGATGGCTGCTCCCGGGGAGGGGAGTCTGCCCCGATCCGCAGTGCCTGGGCCGCGTGCTCCCCACCCGACCGGTCCACACCGGCCGCCGCTGGGATGGGCGCGGCGGCGGAGTGGGCTGGCGATGGCCGGGGGCCTGGGAGCGAGAAAATCCGGCGCACTCCGCTCCGATTGCGGCCCAGCGGAAGAGCGCCGAGGCGCTGCATGCCGCGTTCGTAGCACACAGGGCACTGTATCTCTGGGAAGGGACCGCTCTCGTCATTCCCTCGTCCGACTGGAACGCCCCGGCAGCCACGACCTGGCGCAGCCCCCTGGGGCCGACCAGCCCTCCGGCTGCTGCTGTGGCGTATACGGACCGGGTGGCGGTAGCGGGCTCGCGCGCCGTACTGGCGCGCGAGAGCCGGTTCCTCGCGGTGGACCTGCGGCATCCGGCCGACACGAGTCCGCTGGAGGGAGGCGTACCGCTGGCGCAGGTGGCCGGGCCCGGCTGGTGGGTGGGATGGAGCCGCGAGCCGGAAGGACCAGTGCTCCGGGTGGCGCGGGTGGCAGACGCGGCGGAACTCCTGCAGCCGGCGCCGGTGGCCACCCCCGCCGCCGCGCTCCCCGCACCGCACGCCCGGCTGGCGCTGCGCGATGGGCGCGCGTTCTGGCCCGCCGTGGATGGCGGAGTGTGGGGAGTGGACTGCGCCACACTGGAGGTAGCGCGATGGATCGCTCCGCCGGCACGTCCGGACGACGGCCGCTCCTGCGTATGGGCCGAGGCAGACGGCCCGCGGGTCGCTCGGGAAGCCCTGGGACAGGTCACCGTGACGCTTTCGGCCCCGCGAGAAGGTCACTCTGCGCTCCTCGCGCCGGCAGGACGCGGACCGCTGGCCGGCGTCTACGCCACCGGAAATGCGGTGGTGGTGGCGGGGGACAAGCTGCTGCTCTTCGACGCGCAGACCGGGGAACTGCAGGACGAAGCAGCCCGGCCCCCCGGGCGCTGGGTAGACGCCGCCCTGGTCCCCGGCCCGGACACCGAGCCGCGCCTGCTGCTGCTGACGGTGGAAGGCGGCGTGGCCCGCGTCAGCGCCCTGCGCATCGCCTCCGGCACACAGACCGTCGTGTGGGAGGGCAGAGGCCTCGAGCCGCGAACCCTCCTCCCCGTCGGCGACACGCTGTACGTGACCCTCGCAGATGGGGTGCTCCGGCTGCTGGTGTAAGGGAACCGAGCAGAATTAATCCTCCCACCCGTGAGGAGACACGGCGGCATCTGAGAGGACACAACTG
>SYMT01000626.1 GCA_005805375.1 Actinomycetota bacterium | reverse complement strand
GAATCCTCTCCGGGCACACCGGGCCGGTACTGGCCGCGGCCTATTCGCCGGACGGTGCCCTGTTGGTGACGGCGGGGGGCGATGCTTCGATACGCGTGTGGGGGGCGGATGCACGGCTGGTGCGCGTGCTCAACTTTCATACCGCCGGCGTGCAGTGCGTGGCGTTCCGACCTCCCCTCCCGGGTCGCGAGGTTTCGCCCTACTGCGCGACGGGAGGCGAAGACCGCACGGCTCGCGTGTGGCAGCCCGGGTTGGGGCGGATGGTGCGGATTCTGCGGGAGGCGTCCGGGCCCGTGCTGTCCGTTGCCTTCACCCGGGACGGTGCAGAGTTACTCACCGCCGCCGCGGACGGGAAGGTGCGCCGGTACGACGGCGACAGCGACGAACTCCTGGGGACGTGGCAGGCGCATCCAGGTTGGGTCGGGTGCTTGGCCGTGAGCCCGGATGGGAAACGCCTCGCCACCGGCGCCGCAGACGGCCGGGTGCGCCTGTGGGACCTGCCGTCCGGCACGCCCGCGGTCAGTCCGTTTGAGAAATCGGTGTGGCTTCCGCCGCCATTTCGAGTAGCATTCGGCGAATGGCCTCCCGCAACTGGCGGGTGATGTCGGCGACCGCAGGGCGCTTGTTCTCCCGATAGGCCGGCAGGTGGTCTTCGAGCCGCAAGGGAGGCGCGATGCGCACCACCGCTTCCTTCAGCACCGGGTGCCGCACACCCCCGAGCACCTCCTGTTCCAGCCGTCCCAGCACGTCGAGAAACCGCTCGGCGGTGTGCTGCGCCGCGACGTAATCACCGGTCACCACGAGGAAGTTTTGCAATCGGTGCAGATCCCGGAACAGCGGCGCCGCCGTTGCCTTCCGCTGTTCGTGAAGGCGTTCGTCATACGGGCTGTAGTCGTCCGGGAGGAGGCCTACCCAGGCCTTCAATGCGTTGTAGAGGAGGTGTAGTTGTTCGGCTGGAGAATCCCGGCCGATGGCATCTGCGCCGATCGCCTGCGCCACTCGCTCCAGGACTCGACGCCGGACTGCCTGGATGCGCGCCGTCAGAGCCTCTCCCTCGGGCGGACGGATCCCTTCCTGGCGTTCCAGGGTAGAGAGCACCCGCTCCCCTACCCGCAATAGCCGCAGGTAGGTTGTGAGCCGGCCGGGCGCGGGCAGATCGAGGGCTTCTTCCAGATCCCGCAGGCTGTTCTCGATCGCCGGACGCGGTGCTTCGGCACACCGATACTTGATCGCGATGGGGACCAGGGGCAGCCTGGGCTCTTTGCCGACCTTCAGCAAGTCTTCCAACACCCAGAAACCGATCTGGGCCACACCTGTCTGAAAGTCGAGCAGAGTGTCGTTGTGTTCATAGATTTCGCCCTCGGGGAAGATGACCACCCTGCGGTCCAGTTCCGCCAGCAAGCGGCGAGTCATGCGCAGCGACTCGCGGTCCGGCGTACCTCGCACGACGGAATAGGCGCCCAACTGGTTCAGCATCCGTCCCTTGAAGCCTTCCAGTATCTCCCGAGCCGCAAGGTCATTAAACCGTTGCCCCACGTGGTGTGCTACCCACATCATCACGATCGGGTCAGCAATGGTCGGGTGGTTGGGTGCGAGAATGGCGCGCGCGTCTCGCAGGCCGCGCAGCCGGTCAGCGTCCTCTTCCGCCAGCACAACGTTCCGGACACGGCCGTAGACATAGGCCCAGGTAGGGAAAAAGGTGTCGCACAGACGGTGCACCCATGGATTGTCTCCCGGCGGGAGGAACATGGGACGGAAGAGAGGCCCGGAACGGACACTGGAATCCATGGGTTTGGATAGGGGGGCTGCTCGGAGCCGAAGGCGAAGAGTCCTGACTCCTCACTCTTCTCTCTACTTTCTCCCGTCTTCCTCCTGGAAATCGGAATTCCGCGATAGGAAACAGCCGGACCGCTGGGTTCCGCCCCCTCTCCTCCTTCCGGTGATCCCGTGTCAGGTTGACCGGTCGGCGCCTACGTACCGTCCGTTTCGTGATGTATGGAGATGATCCGGAACCCCTCGGCCTGGTAGAGGCCGAGCGCCACGGCATTGGTGGTATGCGTGTGGAGAGTCACCTCCCGCACCCCCTTCTGGCGAAGGTAGGTCAGGGTCGTTCGCAGGAGCGCGCGGGCGATTCCTCTGCCCCGGTACTCCGGATGCACGGTCACACTGTAGATCGCCCCGCGGTGGTTGCTGCGCACCCGGCCTACGCACGTGCCGACGTACTCGTGGTTCCAGCGAGCCAGGAACATTCCCCGCGCATCGTGGTTGGGAGCCGCCATGAATGCAAGGATGTCCACGTGCCGGGCCGGCCGCACATCGTCGGCTTGCTGCGCGACCCGGTTGAACACCTTCCGGAAGAGCCACTCGTTGCCGCACTCGGGCAGGGAGCAGATCTTCAACTCCGCGTGCTGCCAGGGGCAGGGCTCCGACCAGGATTGCAGGTTTTCGAGGCGCAACTCCACCAGATTACGGCGGAGAGGTCGCTCGCACCAGGCCACATAGCGACGGGCCAGGCGGGCAACGAGTAAGCCCACAGAAGACAATGCGGGAGCGGAATTCACCCAGGACTCGCACGCGAGGAGTGTGCTGGCATCGGGGCTTACGGTCTCGCCGGGGCCGGCCGTGATGACGCTCTCCGTATGGACTGCCGGAACATCAACGGCCCCGGCCGAGGTCTCTTGAAGCGGTCGCGCAAGGTTGTGCATGCCGATGAAATAGATCGGCAACTCCGCGCCGGTCTATAGGGAGATTCTCGTGCTTGAGCGTAACATCGCAATGAAAGAGACCTCCCAGAAGTGAAGCCCGGGCGGAGTTTTGTGCGTCATGAGGGTGGACTCGCTGAGGGACGGGATTGGGGCCTGCCCCTGTCCCGCGGGACGGAGAATGCCATGTTGAATCTGCGCGCGATGCGGCCGTCGGACACGCCCGACCTGTTGCGGACGGCCCTGGAGATCTATGAACGGGACCGGGAGGGAGGCGCGGGCGGCCCGCCTCCCTCGTACCTGACGGCTGCTGCCGCCGAATTGGGGCTGCCGATCGAGTATCTCGAGTGTGCGGCCGGGGTGCTGCAGCACCGACGTGAGCGCCGGCGGCGTTGGGGGGCTTATCTCCGGGGGACGGCGCTCTTCGGCGCCGGCATCGTCACTGCCGCCGCCGGGCTGGGCATGGCCCGTGGCGTCGAGCCTCCCGCGACTGCCGCGCGGATCGCTCCGGCGATGGTGGTCGCACCCGCGCCGCCACCCCCTCCCCCCTACTGGCCGGGGGCCGGTTTCCGCCCGCCGATGCCTCGTCCGCATTTCGAGCGGCTTCCCCCCGGGTTCTCGCGCTACCCCCACGCCCCCGAGCGCTCCGATCCGGAACACCCGGGAACGGTCCGCTTCGCGTGGCCGGCGCTCCCGTACTGAGGGCGGGGACCGCGCAGGAGGCGGTGCGAGAGGGCGTCCCCGGCTCCCTTGGGTCGGGGAGGGGCACGTGCCTGCGTGGCGACTCCGTAGGCACTTGCTGGGAATCACTGAACGGGGGGCCATGCGGCCAGCGGAGTCCGAGATGCCGAGGTGTTGTCGGGCGGGTCTGCGTGACTCGGCGCGGCAAGACGGGGCTCCTTGGGAAAGGAGACTCCAGTGCGGGCCGGGCAAGATGTCCGCGCCCCGAGGTCGCGGGGCCCAATCGTGTAGCTGCGGGTGTGGGTGGCCGCTCTCCTCCTGCCTCTGGTTGCCTGCGGCCCGGACGCACGAACCAGTCGGATCCCGTTGTGTTTGAAGCGCAAGCTCAGCAAAACGAAACGCTCGAAATACTGGGCAGCGCTCCCCTCCAGGGCGACACCGGTCCCCTATGCCTGCCGAATCATCAAGTCTCGGGTTCCAACCCAGGATCCGTACCACCCGAGTCCACAAAGGTGGACTTTGCGTCATAGAGCGGGGTTTGAACCCCGCGACCCTGCTCGAGTCCCCCGCGCTTCAGGCCACGATGTCGCGCAGGTCAATCAGGTGGAGTTGGCGGCCGGCGCCCGGGTGCGGTGAGTCAATCACCACGCATCGCCCCGGTGCGCTGAAGCGCGGATGTGTGTCACAGCGCCACTCGCCGGTGTACGCAGGCGGGGAGTGAAACCGTCCGAGGGGAGTGCGACGTCCGGTCGTCGAGTCGTACAGGTAGGGGGTCTGGAACCGTTCGGCATCGGGATAGGTGTCGCAGAGGATCAGCCGGCCGCCCGGAAGTACGGTGCAGTGTCCGTCTTCCGGCATCGCCTCTTTGCCGACCACCTTGATGTGCCCGGCGTCCCCATCCGCGAATTCGTAGAATGCCTTTCCGTGCGAGGGCTGGTTCGACCAGGCGAGGATCTTCGTCGGATCGCGCCAGATGAAGTGCGAGGTCAGCCCGTTCGTATCCAGGAACCGCACATTGCTTCCGTCCGGGTCAGCGGTCACCATCCGTGTCTCCCGTCCGCGTCCTACCTGCCAGCGATGCAGGAAGACGAAGCGACTGCCGTCCGGGTTGAACAACAGGTGGTTGAACCAGTGTTTCACGCCGCGCATCGTCGGGAGTTGCGGGCCGCGGGCTGCGATCTCGGCGATGGAGAGGATCTGCGCGTACTCACCCGTTTTCAGGTCCAGGCGGCCGATACCGGATCCTGCCGGACAGAGTTCCCCGGCGTGCGGGTCCGGAATTCCGTTGTAGCCGTAGCCGGGACGCACATCGCCGAGGCGGCGGAAATCTGTGGTGATGGCGGTGCGGCCGTCCGGGCTGAGCGCGTAGATCGCGTGGGGAATCGTGTGCATTTCCCGGGTCTGCACGTCCAGGATGCGACAGACATACCGAGCCCCGTCTCGATCATTCCAGAGCACCTGCGTGCGCGAGGTGGGGATCCATTGCAGCATGCAGCCCTGCTGCCAGCACCACGCAGTGGTGGACCCGAGCGGGATCCAGCGGTCACCGTCATGCAGATCCACCATCCCCACCTGGGTGCGGTCCTCGGGACGGGGTGAGCGGTGTTCGAATTCCACTTCCATCCCGAGCACGAAGCGCCCGGTCGGATCCACCTCCAGCTTGTCGTAGTACCCAAACCAGTGATGCTTCGGGCCCCGAGTCAGCGGGCGCGAAGGCGGGAAAGATTCAGCGCCGGCGGCACAGCGTGCCGCGGTGAACAGTACGGACTGCATCAACGTTCTCCGGCTGAAACCAGCAGAGGCAGAACGCAGGGCGCGCGGAGTCGGAGGACCCGCCCCGCGGTCATCGTTCCCCGCGCGTGGCTTCACTGCCCCGCTGCGTCCCCGGCTCGCACCCACGCTTCATTGATGTGGGCGTAGCGGATCGTCTTTTCCCGGGCGCGCCCCTGCTCGTCCTTCCGCGCGCGCATTCCGATATTGACGGTGTAAGTGGCGTGCAGGGTGCCGTCGCGGGCCTGCATCAGCGACGGATATCCCGCCGTGGCGGCCCCTTCGCCGGAGAGATCGCGCTCCAGGTGCCGGGTCCACTTCCACGTGCGGCCCTCGTCCTCGGAAATGGAAACGGCGAGGCTGTGGCGGCCCCGTTCGGTGTCGTTGTAGATGAGCGCCCAGCGTCCGCCGCGCAGCCCGATCACTTCGGCGCCGGACCCCGGGTTCAGGATGTCCGTGTCGTGAGGCGGCGTCCAGGTCATTCCCCGATCGCGGGATTCGCTCATTTGGAGGCGCTGGGGCGGGAGCCCGTTGTCCCGGAAATAGGCGACGAGCGAACCATCGCGCCGGCCAGCGATGCTCGGCTGCACCGGCCCGTCCCCCACCAGCGGCTCGCTCACCTGCCAGGTGGCTCCCCAGTCGTCGGTGATCGCCATCAGGGAGAAATCGAACCCGTCGGAGTAGAGCGGGACGATCATACGCTTGCCGTCCAGGATAAACGGATGGGCACGCGGCATCCAGCCCATCCGCATGAAGTACTTGTCGGCCCCGTTCTTGCGGCGCATCTCGAGATACTCCCGGATACGCGGGCGCATCTCCGCCGGGAAGCGGTCCAGATTCTGCAAGTCCTTCTCCACTGACGCATGTACCACCCGGGTGAACTCCTCGCCCGGCTTGAGCATGATCGGTCCCCCCCTGGACCAGACCGGGGCTCCCTCGCGCTGGAAGTCGTGCGATTGCTGGTGCATCAGCAGCGCCGTGTGCCATTCGTTCGCGATGATGGTCGGCCAGAAGAGCCACAGGCGCTGCTGAGGGTCAATGACCATTGCGGGGTTGCAGTCCGGGAATCCGGGGGTGTCGGCCAGCACAAACGGTTCCGACCACTGCTCGGCCCCCTTCTTCTTGCGGGCTCCCAGGATGCGGACATCATCCGCGCGGCGCTCGCCCGACCCGCGATACCAGCAGACGAGCAGGTCCCCGTTTGGACACTCGACGATGCAGCTCGAATGGTTGTGGAGATAGTCGAAGGGGAAAATGTCCTGCACCCGGTGCAGCGGACGGTCGCCCTGCCCTTCGGCGGGCGGCACGGCGAGCGCGAGCAGCGCGAGTGTGCCTACGAGCAGCACGAGCGGAAGGAGGACGAACGGCTTCATGCGATTTCCGGTGGGACAGGGGCGCTGCCGGCGCCGAGGACATAGTTCACACTTGCCGGCGATCTTCCTTCTTCGTGGCGCAACAAGCACCACCGGGGCTGCCCGTTACGGCGACGTGACCATCAGCCCCGTGATGGCTCCCTGAAACGGTAAGCTGCCCGCGTACGCTGCGACCGGTTTGCCGCTGTCATGTCCGACGCAGAAGGGCTCCTGCGGTTGGCGCGGGATCAGCCCGGGGGCCTTGCCGGCGGCCACGCGGCGTTCATTCAGACTGAGCGTCATCGTCCCGTCGGCGGCGAGGACGGCGGCGACCTTGCACCGTCCCGTGGTCGTGTCCGGCGCCGTGATGCTGTGCACCGCATCGCCCGGACCGGTGCGGACGGAAAACACGATCCTCCCGGCCGCGCGGTGGAGGGCATAGCCGGCGGAAAGTCCACCGTGTGCGATCAAGACGGTGTCGGGTTGTGTTGTCTCGACGACGCAGGAGAGCGTGAACGGGCGGTTCGCTACATTGGGAGCCGCGCCGGAGGCGACCTGCGCGCCCGGGTGGAGTGCGCGCAGGTCAACCGGCCAGGTGTTCGCCCCGTTCCGGTTGGCCTGTGGGGCCGGTGGTTCCGAGGGGTAGAGTGTCGTCGGGTTCTGGACCTCACCCGCTGGGCGACGCCCGGTGGGAGCGCCCCCGCCGATTTCCGCGCTCATCCTCTCCGCCAGTTCCTTCAGCGATGCCACGATCTCGGGGTGCTGTTCGGCCACGTCCAACTTTTCCCCGATGTCCGTGTCCAGATTGTAGAGGCGCAATGACCGTCCTTCGTCCCCAATTGTGCCGGCAGTACGCGGTTGCGGCGTGACGGCCAGTTTCCACGGACCCCGTCGCACCGCCTGGAGGTTGTAGCCCGCGAAGTAGTAGTGCGCCTCACGCGGAGATCGGGTGGAGTTCTCGAACAGGAGCGGGGAAATGTCGCGCCCGTCTACCACCGGCTCGGCCGGCACCGTGCCTCCGGCGACTGACACACACGTGGGCAGCAGATCAATGGTGCCCGCCACCGCGTCGCATGTGCTTCCCGGCGGGATCCGGCCCGGCCACCAGGCCAACGTGGGCTCGCGGACGCCTCCCTCCCAGGTGCTGCCCTTGCCGCCGCGCAGCGGTCCGGCGCTGCCCCCATCCGGTCCCTTGACCAGCCAGGGACCGTTGTCGCTGGTAAACACGACGAGGGTACGGCGATCCAGTTTCAGCTCGCGGAGCGTCTCCAGGACCTGCCCGACGCTCCAATCCGTCTCCTCCACCCAATCGCCGAACCGGCCGTTGGCCGACTTGCCGCGGAACGCTGCGCCCGGGTGGATCGGGGTATGGACGGCGGTGTGCGGGAGGTCGAGG
>SYMT01000625.1 GCA_005805375.1 Actinomycetota bacterium | reverse complement strand
GGGTCTCACGCCCCGACGCTCGGAGTTTCCACCGCAGAGGACGCAGAGGATCGCAGAGGGACATCCGGCTGGCGCCGGCGCTACTGCCAGCATCCCGGGGGGATCCGCTCGTTCGCCCCCGAGGGCGCTCGCGCCGGCCCAAACGGGCGCTGCCGCAGGCCGCCCCCTGGTATGCACCCGTCAAACCCCGGGCCACGCACCACCTCGCCCTGAAAGGGCAGCTTCACACCAGCCTGCGGCATCGCCGTAGGTCACCTGCGGCATCGCCGTAGGTCCACCCGGCGCCCGAGCCGGCAAGATGCCGGCGTTCCCGGGACGGCCCCGCGCCCGGCCGCCCTGGTGCGCCCCACCACCGACCCCGGGCCACGCGTCACCCAGCCCGGAGGGCTTTCCTCCTGGTAGCACCGTGGGTTTACCCCGGTGCGATCCCCCCGGTGCGCCACACACCCCGGTGCGCCTCCCACCCCGGTGCTCCCCCGGCGCGCCACACTCCCGGCGCTCCCCACACCCCCGATGTGCGCCCCCACTCACTCCGCGCCACTCCCTACTCCAACTCCAGCGCCCCCTGTGCCGTCGCCCGTGGCGCGCGCTTGCCGACCGCCCTGGGTTTGCCCTTTTCGTGCAGGCCCTGCGCGACCTCTGCCGCGTAGCGCTCGTGGTTGAGCAGGAGGAGGCGGTCCAGGACCTCGCGGCGGGCGGGTTCCGCAAGGGTGAAACGCACCCCCTGTTTCGTCTCGTGGAACCCGTGCCCCAGTTCCAGGTCCCCCCAGCCGTAGGCGGCGGCGACGGCCCGGTCCATCTCCGCATGGAGCGCGCGCAGCCGGTGGATCTCTTCCGCCGGCTCCTTCGGGTTGTGGAAGCGGTTGTAGGTCTTCGTCAGCCCCTCGCCCCGCTCCTGCATGATCGCCTGCCGGTGGGCGTGGTAGCGCGCGCCGACGTCTTCCAGGCCCGTCAGGTCAGTGGGGAAGGGGAACGTCTCAAAGCAGTCGGAGGGGGAGTAGTTGATATCGGTGCGCATCGTCGAACTGTATTGCCAGGCCCAGTGGTAGTGGAAGTGTGACTGTACCAGGACGAACTCTGCGAAGCGGGACAGCGGAAAGACCGCCGCTTTGTGCGCAAACACGATTCCGGACGGGCAGAACGCGAAGCCGAGATGGTTGTTCACCAGCGACAACGCCAGCACCCGCTCCATCCCCGCAATCGTCGCGTAGAGGTTCATGGTCTGGCGGGCGAACTGCCACCAGCGCCGGGATCGGTCCCGCGCAGTTGCGTCTCCTGTTCCAAGACGTTCCCGTTCCGGCTTCACCTTCTCCCGCACGATCGCCAGGCAGTCCGGGTAGGTCTCCGCGCGTTCGAGGGGCCAGTCGCGGAAGTTGATGACCCAGCGGCTGGGGGACTGGTCCGGGCGGGAGTTCAGGTCCTCGCCGTTCAGGTAGGGGAAGAGCACTTCCCGGTTGCGCGGGTCCTGCTCGATCAGGGCGGCGGCCTCCTCCGGGGTGAGCACGAACCCCATGCCGAGCACGATGGATCCCTGAAAGGACTTTCCTGCGTTCGCCCGGAGACGGTGCGGCGTGCCCGCCGCCCGGCCGGGGACCGTGAGGAACGGGGTGATGCCGGGCACCGGCTTGTCTTCCAGCACCCGCTCGCCGCGCCAGGGGCCGCGCCGGGCCCAGACCACCGCCACCTCCAGGGAGGCCTGCCCGGGCCACGGGCGACTGGGGTGGGCGCGGAGGATCTCGCACCCGGCGGCAGCGAGCTGTTCCAGCCCCACCTCACGGGTGTCCCCCTGGGCCAGGGTGTTCGTCGCCAGCAGGCCGAAGCTGCCCCCGGCCCGCACCAGCCGCGCAGCCCGCAGGAAGAAGTAGGCGCAGAGGTCCGCGCTCCCCTTGCGTCCGCCCGCCAGCGCCGTAACCAGGTAGTCCCGGTAGTCCGTCCCCAGGGCGCCGGTGATCTTCTGCCCTCCCTGGAAGGGCGGGTTCCCTACGACGGCATCGAAGCCGCCCTGCGCCGCCACATCCGGGAACTCCAGGCCCCAGTGGAAGAAGGGGAGCTCCCGGCGCAGGCGCTCGACGGCGGCGGTCATCTCCGGGGGCGGCGCCTCGCCCCGCTCCAGGAGGGCGCGATAGGGGCCGGTGGTGGGCGCGTAGGGATCGGCGAACTCCACCCGGTCCCAGAACCAGGCGGCGGCCCAGAGATCCGCGGCGGCGCTCCGGCGGCGGGCGGCGGCGTCCTCGTACAGCCGGCGGTAGGCCGCCTCCTTGCGGCGCTGGCCCTCCGGGTCGTCCGGAAACTCGGCGAGCCGGCGATAGGCGGCGGCGTCCTCGGCGGCGGGGGCCGCGGCGGCGGTGCTGAGCTGCCCGCCCCGCTCGGCGGCGTTGCGCTCGCGCAGGGGGCGGGACCGGAACGCCGCATCCGGGATCTCGGTGGGGAGCGGGCGGAGGACGCCGGGGCGGATCTCGTGCCAGAGCGTGCCGGCCAGGGAGTCTCCAAGTTTCAGGCGGTGGTCCAGGAAGGTAAAGGGCTTCCCCCGGGCCAGCGTCACCAGCCAGAGGGAGAGTTTCGCCATCTCCACCGCCATCGGGTTCCGGTCCACGCCGTAGAGACAGTGCTCGGCCACGGCGCGCCGGGCCAGGGCGAGGCGCTCCTCCGCCTCCCGGGGGAGGGGGCGCTCGTGCGCCGCCCCGGTGGAGAGGTCCCCCGCCGGAGTCACCACCACGCGCCCGGGATGCTGCTGCTCGACCTCCTCCCACGCCTCCGCCAGCCGCTCCGCCAGCCAGCGGCACGCCTGCACCAGGAAGGCGCCGGAACCCATCGCCGGGTCGCACACCGTAAGGTCCAGCAGCTCCCGCGCGCTGCGCAGCCGCCATGCCTCGCGCGGCCGTCCGTCCGCGGGCCCGTCATAGACCAGCGGCTCCAGCGTGTGCTGCACAATCTCCTCGGTGAGGGCGCGGGGGGTATAGTGGGTGCCGGTGGAGCGCCGGTCCGACCCCTGCGTCACATAGAGGCTCCCGGCGGGGAACACCACCGGCGCGCCCCGCGAGTCCTCGCGCAGCAGCCCGGCGAACGGGAGCACCCGCGCCGCCAGCGCCGCGTCGTTCTCGCACGCAGCCAGCAGGCGCGGCGGGAGCGTGCCGGCCGGGGCCCCGGGCGCCTCGAACAACGCCGGCGCCCGCCCACTCCCACCCAACAGCGCATTCCCCAGCGCGCTCTCCGACCTCCCCGTCTCCTCCCGCAAGAACGCCAGGAGTTCCCCGTTGTTACTCCCTCTGCGATCCTCTGCGTCCTCTGCGGTGGCAACTCCGGGTGTCGGTGCGCTCAGCGCCTCCAATCCCTCCAGCGGCACCTCCGGCTCCCGGTCGCGCGTGCCCGCCAGCCCCAGCACCGGCCCGGCGGCGCGGAGGGCGGTGTGGTCGAGCAGGCCCTCGTAGACGTGGCCGATCTGCTCCACATCCAGGGCGCGGAAGGAAATCCGGCACGCTTCCGCCGGCCCGCCCCCCGGCAATCGCACCTGGAGCATTTGCAGCGCCTCGAGCAGGTGGAGCACGGTGCGATTGTCCACCGGGAGCGGGCGGGCCGGTTCCCGTTCCCAGGAAGTCCCCCCGGCGCGCCCCTCCAGGAAGGGGAAGCGGTCCGGATCGAACAGCGTGCCCCCGTAGGCCGGCAGGGAGAGCTGGTCGTGGTGCGCCCCGGCATAGACCAGCCGAAACGTGGCCAGCAGCCGCCCCCAGGCATCGTGGCGCCGCTCCAGGACCTCTTCGCCCTGCTGGTCCGCCGCCTCGCGCAGGCGGGCGCGCAGGGTCGAGACGGCATACGCCTCGTCGTAGAGGGCGTCGCCGGAGAGGACGAGCAGCCCGCGCTCCTCGGCGCAGAAGAGGAACACCAGGCGCATCATCACCGTCAGCGCCGCCTCGTAGAGGCGCTTTTCCTCCACCTCGACCAGCAGCGTGCGCCCCAGGTCCCGATCCGCCCGGTCCAGCGAGGCCACCAGCACCTCCACCGCCCGGCGCACCTGGTAGCCGAGTTGTGCGGTGACTTCGTGCTGGTCCTCCCGGCTCTCGCGCAGCAGCCCCTCCGGGGTCTCAGCGTCCGGCACGCCGAAGAAGCGTCCGCACCCGAGCAGGCTGCGAAACGCGCGCAGGGTGAGCGGCTCCTCCTGCCAGAGCAGCGCGTACCACGCGGCGAAGCCGGTCGCCTCACCCCGGGGCGCATGCACCAGCCGCCACTCCTCGCCGTTGGTGACCAGTCCCTGCAGCACGCCGGTCCCGTGGAGCAGCTCCATCATCCGGGTGGCCGGGGAGGCGCGCCAGCGCAGCCCTTCGACGGGACGATCCAGCCCCTGTCCGGGCGGATACACCCCCACCAGCAGGCGCGCCCGGCCCGCCTCCGGGTGACCCTCCGGCGCCACCACCGCCAGCGTGGGGCGCAGCGTCTCCCCATGCTCCGCCGCCCGCACGGACAGGCCGGGCGGCAGGCTCTGCCCTTCCCGCAGCAGCTCCGGCGGAAACTCCAGCGTGCGGGTGAGCACAAAGTCAATCCACGCGCGGTGGAGGGTGTGGGTTGTGGGGGTGGGACAGAGGCCGGCAGGATGCCGGCGGTCCCGGGGTGTGGGGGCTTCCTCTGCGGGCGCGCCGTCCCATTCGGCGTAGGCCTGGCGGAGAAGACGGACGTGCGCCGGGTCGTGCGCATCCAGCCCCTGGGGGAAGACGCGCAGCAGCACCGGCAGCGAGACGAACGGCCCGGAGGTCTCGACCAGCGAGAGCCACTCGGTGTGATGACGGGCAGAGGTCTGTCTCATGGGTGACGGCTACCGGCCGGGATCCAGCCGCTCCGGAAGGAGAAACAGGACTCCCACCGGGAAGAGACGCGGGGAGGGCTCGGCATAGCGGGCGCGCAGGGCGGCGGTCTCTTGCTCGATCTCGCGGGGGATGCGCTGGAGCCGCTCCGCCAGCGCGTCGCGGTTCCGCTCCACCTGCGCCCGCTCGGTGTCGGTGAAGAGCGAGAGTTCGAGCTGCACCGGGCCGGCCAACTCCTCCCGCAGGGTGCGCTCCAGCTCCCGCAGCAGACGCTCCAGGTCCCCCGCCTCTTGCTCGCCCCGGGTCTGAAGCGTGTGACGGAGCGAGTCGGTCCGGTCTCGCATCCGCGCCTCCAGCGCCTGCCGCAGCGGGCCGCGCAGCCCCGCCCAGAGCCGCCGGAACTCCGTGTGCGCCTGCTCCGAGGCCGGACCAGTCCGCTCCGCCCCCAGGGCCCGCTCCAGCTCGCTCTGGTTCAGCCGCTGGAACCGCCCCGCGCGCACGGCGCCCCCCGCCGCCAGCAGCTCTTCGTGGAGACGGTGCTGATCCGCTCCCAGCACCACCAGCCGGGCGTGCGCCACCACCACCGGGACCTCCAGCGCCGGCGCCCGCAACCGCACGGCCGCCACACGATGCAGGCGCCGCCCCGGCCCGGTGGACCAGACCTCCGCCCGGAGCAGCCGGAGGCACATCTGCACCAGACGGTGGTTCAGGTGCGCCGCCACCAGGTCGTCCCGTCCCTCGGCCGCCTCCGCGTCGAAGACGAGGGGTCGCAATTGGCCGGTGTGAGGGTGCCGCAGCCCCAGGCTGCATTCGGCCCAGCTTCCCGTGAGCGGCGGCAGGTGAAATGCCTCGACCCCGCGGCGGAGTCCCTCCACCTCGTCCGGACGCGCAGGGCGGAGACCCGGTTGACCCGCCAGCGCGAGGCCCAGCTCCACGACCCGCTGCACCCGATCCGGCGTCAGGTGCAGCTCCCGGCGGGTCTCCTGGAGCTGCTCATGGCAGCGGGCGATCTGCTCCCGCAGATTGCGCTCCAGCCGGAGGACGCGCCGCGCCGGCTCCGCCTCCTGCTCCGCACGCTGGGTGTCCAGGCGGCGGCGCTTCCCCACCATCGCCTCCTGCACCTGCAGCGCCAGCACCGGACCGACCTTGCCCAGGTCTTCGCGGATGGTGTCCACTTTCCGCGCCACCCGCGCCAGGAACTCCAGATCACCCTCCAACTCGCCCGGCGGACGGCCCTCCGGACGCGCCAGATCGAAGCCCTGCGGCACGAAGTGGTAGACGCGCACCTCCGCTGCCCGCTGGCCGTGGCGATCCAGGCGCCCGTTGCGCTGCTCCAGGCGGGTGGGGCTCCAGGGGATCTCGTAGTGGACGAGCCGGGAGCAGTGGTTCTGCAAATCAATCCCCTCCGAGGCGGCATCCGTGGCCAGCAGGATGCGCACGGGCGACACCTCGGGCGCCGCCTGGAAGGCCGCCTTGATCCGCTCCCGCTCGTCCGTCTGCATCCCCCCGAAGAGGGTCAGCAATCGCCCGTCCCGAGCCAGTCCCTGCGCCGCCAACAGGTCGTAGAGCCACTTCTGGGTGTCCCGGTACTCCGTAAAGAGGAGCACCCGCTCGTCGTTCCAGTCGCCGCCGGGGACGAGCGTCTCCTTCAGCCAGCGGAGGAGCACCCCCGCCCGCGCGTCGGGACGGGCGGCGGCGGCGCGGGCCCACTCCGTCAGCTCCGCCAGCAGACGCTCCTGGTCCGCGTCCGGGGGGCGCAGGGCCCGGCCGGACGCCTCCAGTGCCTCTTCCTCGGCGTTTGCATAGTCGTCATCGTCGCCAAACTCCTCCTCAGCGCGGTCCGCCTGATGCTGCAAGAGTGCCAGCGATGGGGGTGCGGTGCGGCCCCCGGCGCGGAGCGAGCGCAGGTGGCACGCCAGCGTGCTCTCGAAAGCCGCCGGCGAGGAGAAGAGCCGTTTCTTCAACAGCTTCAGTACGAACTCCAGCGCAAACTGCTCCCGCTCGTCCGCCAGCCGCTCCCGGCGCAGGCGCGAGTACTCGACCAGCGCCGCGTGTGCCCGCCGCTCCGTCTCCGGATACTCCACCTCGAGCGAGGCCAGCACCCGCTCGGGGAACCGGGCGCGGCCGGTCCAGTCCGGCGGCAGCTCCCGCTTCAGGCGCCGCACCATCACCGCCGCCAGTTGTGCCGGATCCGGCACCAGGCCGCGGGCAAAGCGCTGGTTGTCCACCAGCTCCAGCAGGGCCGAGAAGCTCTCCTTGTAGCCGTTGTGGGGCGTGGCGGAAAGAAAGAGCCGGTGCTCGAAATGAGGGGCCAGGGCGCGCACCGCCCGGGTGCGGTCTGAATCGGTGGCGT
>SYMT01000624.1 GCA_005805375.1 Actinomycetota bacterium | reverse complement strand
TCGACGACGTGGAGCAGCAGATCCGGCGCCTGTCCCGTCGCAGCCTCGCGTGGTCAGCGGTGGCGGGGGTAGCCGGCTTTGCCGGGTGGAAGTGGCTGGTGAGCCGTCCGGACGACGCCGGAGCGCTCTGGCCGTTTCGCCGGGTCCTCGAATTCAACGAGCGGCTCTGGACGGATTACTTCAGCGGTCGCCGCCTTGCCCCTACGTTCCCTCTCTCCCGGGCGAAGGAGCCGCGGGCGAATGGTATGGAAGGGATGCCGGACGCGTTCGATCCCGGCGCCTGGAATCTGCGTGTTTCCGGACTGGCTTCGCTTCCGCCGAGCGCCGAAACCGATGATGGCGCGCTGCTGCTCGGGATGCGCGAGATTCGAGCCCTCCCGAAGGTGGAGATGGTGACCGAGTTGAAGTGCGTGGAGGGATGGAGCGAAGTGGTCCATTGGGGCGGCGCGCGGTTCGCCGACTTCGCGGCGCAGTACGGGCCCATCACCCGGAGTGGAAACCCGCCCAATGTGCGCGAGCACCCCGAGGATCTCGTGGACTATGTCTCGCTGATGACCCCGGATGGCGGGTACTACGTCGGCCTGGACAAGAAGAGCGTTCTCCACCCGCAGACGCTCCTCTGCTACGAGATGAACGGAGCCCCGCTCACACCTGAGCACGGTGCGCCGCTGCGCCTGGTGATCCCGGTCAAGTACGGGATCAAGAACTTGAAGCGGATCGGGAGCATCGAGTTCACCGATCGGCGTCCGGCAGACTACTGGGCGGAACGCGGCTACGATTACTACGCGGGGCATTGATCCTGGGAGGATGCGGGCGAGAAGTGAGTGAAGAGGAGTGAGGAGTGAGAGGGGAGTACGGGAGTCGTGCCTCCTGGGAGATCCTCTCCTCTTCATTTACTCTTTGGAGGGGGCAACCACGGGGGTGCCCCTACTCTCCGCTTCACGTACCCTTACTGGGGGCAACCACGGGGGGTTGCCCCTACTCTCCGCTTCACGTACCCTTACTGGGGGCAACCACGGGGGGTTGCCCCTACTCTCAACCCTGGAACCAATGCCTCTCTACCTCACGGAAGCCGAAGTCAATCACCTGGTCACGATGGCGGACGCGATGGAAACGGTGGAAGCCGTCTTCCGTCGGCAGGGCCTGGGAGCGGCCACCCACGAACCGCGGAGGCGGGTGCGCACTCCGACCGGCATGCTTCACGTCATGTTCGGGGCGGACCCGGAGGCGGGGGTGCTGGGTCTGAAGAGTTACACCACCTGCGCGGGGACAGCGCGCTTTCACGTGCTGCTCTACTCGGCGCAGGACGGCTCGCTGCTGGCGATCCTGGAGGCGGGGCGCCTGGGTCAGCTCCGCACGGGGGCTGCGTCCGGTGTCGCGACACGGTGGCTGGCGCGCAAGGACGCGCGGATCGCGGCGGTATTCGGCGCTGGATACCAGGCGCGGACGCAGGTAGAGGCGCTGGCTCACGCCCGCGATCTTGAGGAGATTCGGGTCGTGAGTCGGGATGCGGACCGCCGCCGCCGGTTCTGCGAGGAGATGGCGTCCCGGATTGGACTCTGGGTACTGCCCTGCGACTCGCCGGAGCAGGCGCTGGCGGGAGCGGACATCGTGACGACCGTCACGTCAGCCGCCCACCCGGTATTCGACGGGTCGCTGGTCCGGCCCGGGATGCACCTGAACGTGGCCGGATCCAACTCCCTCCTCAAAGCGGAGGTGGACGAAACAACGGTGGCCCGTGCGGACCTGGTGGCGGTGGACAGCCGGGCCGCAGTGCCGGTGGAAGGTGGGGACCTGCTGGCGCCGCTCCAGAAGGGTCTCCTCTACCCCGAGGCGCTGATCGAACTCGGCGAAATCGTGGCGGGCCGCCACGTCGGGCGTACGGGCGAATCCCAGATCACGCTGTTCAAGTCCCACGGCATTGCGCTCGAGGATTTGGCGCTGGCGGCGCGCGTCTATGAGCGGGCGCGGGAGCAGGGACTCGGACAGCGGGTCGGTGACTGAGCATTCATCGTGCGTCAGTGCGCGGCGCCTGCGGGACGGGATGTGGATCCGGGGTCTCCGAGTGCCGGACCGGAGATCCCCGGCAACCGCGCGACACGCTCCGCATCGGAGTTCGGAGACTCCAGGCGCCCCCGCAGGGCAGGGCAGGGCATGGTCCTCTCTCGGCGGGGTGGGTTCCGACACAAGAGAAGGACGGAGCCCCGTGCACAGTGTGCACTCCCGAGGATCGCGGAGGCCCGGAGCGGCACGGGCCGTGGCGCCCCGGTTTCTTCCGTGATCTCGCTGCAAGGGGAATCCCCCGGCAGCTCAGAGGGAGGCGTTGTCCGGTGCGTAGTAGCGGTTGGGGACGCCGTGTTGGAAGTCATGGTCCCAGACACCGCGGAAGAGCGTGCGACGCCGGGCGGGCATCGCCTCCACAACGGCAGGCGGAAGGTTCATCTTGTGGTACTGGGTATCAGTTCGGCTGTAGCAGTTCAGGATTGCCACGCGTGGTTGTCGCTCGTTCGTCCAGGGCATCCCGGAGTGGCAGGTGGCTTCTGAGAAGATGACAACGGAGCCCGCCGGGCATCCGTAGCTCTCAAAGAGCGGATGGAACCGGTTGATGTTCGCCGGCCGCGGGAAGTTCATCTTGTGCGACCCGGAAAGGAATACCGTCCCGCCGGTGCCCTCGTCCACGTCGTTCAGTTCCCACACGACCCGGGTGAGCCCGCTGTAAATCGAGCCGTTCTTGCACTGGTACGAGAAGAGAGGAGAGACGTTGTTGCCGCCGCCGTGAGCATCCTGGTGTACGTCGGACCCGGCCCGGCGATACGCAACGAAGCTGTTTTCACAGCGGAATCCGTAGCTGTCGTCCGCCGGGTTGTGTGCGACAATCTCCTCGAGAATCCCCACGATGACCGGATGATCCAGAAGAATCTGGGCAGGGCCGGAGAGGGTGTAGCGGTCCGCCTCGGGAAGGGACTCGCGGTCGGTGGCTACGCGGATGGCGTGTTCGCGGATGGCGGCGATCTGGGGCTCGTTCAGCACGTTTGGGACAAGCAGCCATCCTTTCAGGTCGAAAACGAACTTCTGTTCCTCCGTCATCGGCACGGGCGGGCCGGCGGGCTCGAGGTGCGGAAACCGGGAATCCATAGGGCAGGATCACTCTCTCTTGACGTCTTGGGTCAAGTCCGTCCGGACGGACGGCGTGCAGGACTTATTATTCGCCCACAAACGGATGATTGCCTGCGAGGGGATCGCAGCCCCAAAGGGGAACAAACAGTACAGGAGCAACGAGGCAGTGGCCAGCCAACGCAGATTCTTTCGACTCGCCCAGTCCCAATGGCAGTCCATCGTCGGTATCCACCCACAGCTGCAGTCCAGCTACGAGCAGCAGAAGCGTGAGGGATTCGGCTGGCGTTTCCATGGTGTCCGGGATTGGACCACAGAAGCCATCTTTGAGCGCCTCGTCAGGCTCGGGGTGACGACGAGCCCTGAGTTTTTTCTCTCGGAAGTCCGGCGGCTCCGGAGTCCGGGCCGCCTCGCGGAGTTCTGGAAGTCGCAGGTGGGCAAGAGCGAAGACACCCGGTGGCAGGACTTCCCTCCCGTGGTCTGCGAGGAACTCTGGCGCCGTCTGACCCCGGACCAGGCATGCGTCGAAATGTACCTTCTCGCGCTGGAAGATTGCTTCCTCGAGTTGAGTGCGGCGACGAAACGTGGGGAGGTGACGCGTCCGGGCGAGGCGCTGGATGCCGCTCGCCCACTTCTGAATCACCTCACCTCAGTCCCTCCCGCAGAGCGCCGGGCGACCTGGAACGAGGCGAGTGATCTGGCCGCATTGGACCTCGGTGACGCGCTGCGCGTGGCCCTCCAGACTGCTCCCGCGGAATGCTATGCCGAGTGCATGGAAATCGCCGAGGCGCTTCGCGCGATCACCGGCGATCGCTGCTTCCGCGACACCGGCCTACTGGCGATGGCCGACGGCTCACCGGAAGAGGCAGACGAGGCGCTGCGTCGCGCACAGCAGTTGAGCGAGGCCGAGGGCGAGCGGTCCGAGACGTGGATGCTGCTCGGGGACCTCCGCCGAAGTCGCGGGGAATGGGACGAGGCGCTCGAATGCTACGGCCATGCCACCATTGTGACCGACAGCCTCACAATGGTGAAGGAGGCCAACATGCGGATGTACCAGCTCCTTGATTGCATCATTGCCGAGGACGGGCCCTACGTCGCGCAGTGGTGCGGTGAGGTCGCCCGTACCATGTCCGAGACGACGATGGCGGCGACCGGACAACTGAAGTACGGCCCTCCTCCGGAGCTGGCTCCGCCCAAGTTGTACCGGGCAGGACGGAATGATCCCTGCCCCTGCGGCAGTGGTCGCAAGCACAAGCACTGCTGCGGCAAGAAGGGAGCGCGTCCCCAATGAACCGGTGCGCCGTTGTTGGAGCAGGGTTGATCGGTCGCGCCTGGGCGATTGCGTTTGCTCGGGGAGGCTTCGCCGTGGCGCTGTACGATGCCGCGCCCGCGGTCCTGCCGGACGCGCGCATCTGGATCGAAGCGGCACTTGCCGATCTCGAGGCGTATGACCTGCTCCACGGGCAGGCCCCCAGCCTGATCTCCGAGCGAATCACGCTGAAACCGGATCTGGCGGACGCGGTGGCCGGCGCGACGCTGGTCCAGGAAAACGTGCCGGAGAAGCTCGAACCGAAGCGTGAGATCTTTGCAGCGCTGGATGGGTTGTGCGACAGTGAGACGGTGCTGGCCAGCTCGACGTCCGGCTTCTTGCCGTCCGTGTTGAGTGCGGGGCTTGTGGGGCAGCAGCGGTGCCTGGTGGCGCACCCGTTGAATCCCCCGTACCTGGTGCCCGCGGTCGAACTCGTGCCCGCTCCCTGGACCGCCCCCGAGGCGATGGACCGTGCTGCGGAGTGCTACGCCGCGATCGGGATGACGCCGCTGCGGATGCACCGGGAGATCGAGGGCTTCATCATGAACCGGCTCCAGGGGGCGTTGAAGCACGAAGCGTGGCGCCTGGTTGCGGGGGGCTACTGCTCGGCAGAGGATGTGGATCGCGGAGTCGCCGAGGGGCTCGGCCTGCGCTGGTCCTTCATGGGTCCTTTCGAGACCGCGGAACTGAACGCTCCGGGCGGCATTCGGGACTATGTGGAGCGCTACGGCGAGTTATACGCCGGGATCGGACGCAGCCAGAACGAGATCGTGTCGTGGGAGGGCGACGTGCTCGACCAGGTCGAGGCGGCGCGCCGGGCCGTGGGCCCGGTGTCGGAACTGGCGGGGCGCCGGGACTGGCGCGATCGCCGGCTGATGGCCCTGGCTGCGCACAAACGGGAGAGTGACGGTCGCTGGGGAAAGTGAGCACGAGATGAGTGGCGCCGACGTCGCACGGGTGACCATCCCCATCGGCGGGATGACGTGTGGCGCGTGTGCGGCGCGCCTGGAAAAGGTGCTGCGGCGAGCCCCAGGAGTACGCGAGGCGGGGGTCAACTTTGCCGTGCACCGGGCCACCGTTGCGTACGATCCGGCGGCGCTGAACACCGGCGCACTCGTGGGGGCGGTGCGCGGCGCCGGGTTTGAGGCGGTGGGTCTGGAAGAGCGCACTGTGCGCTTCACCGACCCGGCCGCTGTCCCGACCGCGAGCGCGGAACTGCGGCGTGTCCCCGGTGTTGTGGGCGCAGAAGCCACCGGCGCTGGGACGGATCTGGCTGTGGCGTGGCTTCCGGGGGTAGTCTCCTGGCCGGAAGTGCAGGCAGTAGCCGGACGCGCCGGGCGTCTGCTCGGGGAGCCCGCTGCGGGCAGCGAGTCCCGGGTTTCCGGCGCCGAAGGGGACGCGCAGTGTGGCCCCTTCGGCTCAACCCGGCCTGCTGCCCACGCACCACAGGCGGCAACCGGCGCCTCTGAGGAGGCGGATCTGGTGCGTCGCCTCTGGGTGGCGGTGCTGTTCGGGCTGCCGGTCGCGATCCTCGGCATGTCGCACACCGATTTCCCCGGCAATCACTGGATCCAGTTGGCGCTGACGACCCCCGTCCTGTGCTTTGCGGGGTGGCCTTTCTTCTCCCGCGCCGTGGCGGCATTGCGTCATGGCGGCTCGGACATGAACACGCTCATCGCACTCGGGACCGGCGCGGCCTATGCATTCAGCCTGGCGGCGACCCTCGCTCCCGGATGGGTTGCGCCCGCTGGACACGGGGGCGCGCACGGCTCGCATGGAAGCACCGGCCCGATGCCGGCGCCGGTGTACTATGAAGCGGTAGTCGTGATCCTCGGGCTGGTGCTGCTTGGGCGGCGATTGGAGGCGGGAGCCCGTGCGCGCACCGGAGATGCCATTCGGGAGTTGCTCTCCCTGCAACCTCCGCTGGCACGGCGCCTGCGGGATGGCGCCGAAGAAGAGGTTGCGGTCGAGGCGGTCGTCGTGGGAGACTTGCTGCGGGTCCGGCCCGGCGAGCGGGTGCCGGTGGACGGCAGAGTGCGGGACGGATACTCCGTGGTGGACGAGTCCATGTTGACGGGCGAGAGTGTCCCGGTCGAGAAGGCGCCCGGAGATCCGGTGTTCGGCGCCACCGTCAACCAGACCGGTGCGTTCACACTGGAGGCCACGCAGGTCGGGCGGGACACAGCCCTGCAGCAGATTGTCCGGCTGGTTGAGGAAGCGCAGGGACGGAAGGCTCCCATTCAGCGCCTGGCGGACCGGGTGAGCGGCATCTTCGTCCCGGTGGTGCTCGGCATTGCTGTGGCGGCCTTCATTGCCTGGGCCGTGTGGGGCCCCGCCGACGAACGACTACCCCGAGCGCTCACCGCCTGCGTCTCTGTGCTCATCATCG
>SYMT01000623.1 GCA_005805375.1 Actinomycetota bacterium | reverse complement strand
GTAACTTGGAGGAGGGCAGTGGCGGCGGCAGTGAGTTCCATAACACCATGACGTACATGATTCCGTCCAGTTGTGTCCTCTCAGATGCCGCCGTGTCTCCTCACGGGTGGGAGGATTAATTCTGCTCGGTTCCCTTACAGCGTGGACCCGGCCCAGGATGTGCTGCCCGGCTTCGGGCCCGGTCCCCGCATCAACTTCTGGTATCTCCCCGGCACAGGGGAGGCACTCAACGTGGCGACCCCTGCTTTCCCAGCCGCCACCCAGGAATGCGCTCCCGATTTCCGCTCCGGCCGACACTCCGGCGGCGGGCTGAACGTGGCCTTTTGCGATGGCCACGTCAAGTTCACGAAGACGCAGGCCGTCCTGGAAAGTACGCGCCGGTTACAGGCCGGCCAGCCCAACGGGTGGAATCCCGCCAACCCCAACTAGCCCGGCGGTTCCGGAGCTGCCGCCACCCGCTGCTCCCACAGCGCAAGGGCGGCGGCATAGTCTTCGGGCGTGTTCATGTTGAGAAACGTGCGGCCTTCCGGATCCAACGCGCGTAGCTCACTGCTCGATACGAACGCCGTCCGGGCCCGTTCAAACAGCGCCATCGGGCGCCGCACCCCCGACGCGAGGAGCTCTTCCACTGCCGGGAGCAGCGTCGTGCGATAGACCGCGTGGAGGGGGTGCCGCCGCCCGTCCGCTTCGGGCACCACAATGTCATAGCACGCGGCCACGTTCAGCAAGTACTCCGCCACGTCTGTGTTGAGGAAGGGGACATCGCAGGAGGAGACGAAGACCAACGGCTGCCGGCTCGCCCGAAGCCCGATCGCGAGGCCGGCGAGGGGGCCCTCGCCGGGGAGTTCATCCCAGACAACGCGGGCGGCAGTGTCCGGTAGCGCTTGTCCCGGCGCGGCCACCACGACGACTTCGGGGAACCGGGTCAGCAGCCGCTCCACCAGATGCACGAGCAGCGGCCTCCCGCCGAACTCCAGCCAGACCTTTGGCTGTCCCATGCGACGGCTCTGTCCCCCTGCCAGCAAGACGGCGCCCGCGTCCGTGCGCAGTTCACGGACTTCGGGGCGGACCGCCGCGCCGGGGTTCGCCGCCGCGCCTGACCCGCCGCCATTCGGCTCCGGCCGGGCGATGTCGGGAGTTCTCAGCGCTCGGCCCGGCGCCGGTCAGGCCGCATCCGCTTCATGCGAGCAGTTCGGGCCGCACTACCCCGTCCCCGGCGATGGGGAAGGGCCGGTCCTGCGTGTCCCGCACGGTGGTCTCCGGTGAGATCCCCAGCAGGTGGAACGTTGTCGCCAGCAGGTCCTTGGGGGACACGGGCGTGTCATGCACCTCGCCGCCGGTCGGATCGGTGCTACCCACCACCTTGCCGCGCGGCACTCCGCCGCCGGCCAGTGCGACCGAATAGGCGCGCGACCAGTGATGACGCCCGGCCCCCTGCGGCTTTGAGTCGATCTGCGGGGTCCGCCCGTGTTCCGACATCCAGAGCACGAGTGTGTCATCCAGCAAACCGCGCTGCTCGAGGTCGAGCAGGAGTGCAGAGTAGGCGCGATCGAAACCAGGCAGCAGGTATTCCTTCAGCCGCGGGTAGTGGAAGGCGTGCGTGTCCCAGGCGCAGCCGGCAAACTGCCCGTAGCCGTCCCAGAAGACCGTAACAAAGCGCGAACCCGCCTCCACCAGCCGCCGCGCCGCCAGACAGGACTGCCCGAACAGGCTCATCCCGTACTGTTCGCGGAGGGCCGCCGGTTCACGCCCGATGTCGAGCGCATCGCGCATCCGCGTGGATGTGAGCAGTGAGAAGGCGCGCTGCTGGAACGTGTCCCAGGCGCGCGGCTCCGACGACCCTTCCAGCCCGCGGCGCGCGCCATCAAATTGCTCCAGCAGAGCGCGTCGCAGCCCCAGACGAGCGGGGGAGAGCGTTTCCGTGAGGCGACCCGGCGGAGCCAGCCCAAACCGTCCCTCCGGCGTGGTGGCGGCGAACGGATCCATGAACTGACGCGGCTGCGCCTCCGTGTATTTCGGTGACGTACGCAGACCCGGACCGTCGAAAGAGGGGCAGAGCGGGTCGTACGCCTGGCCCAGAAACGCCGCATAGGTGCCCGCACTCACATCCAGATCCGTCCGGGAGTTGAGCTGCCACGGAAGGCACAAGTTGCGCGGCATCGTCGGCTGCGTTTCGCCCGTGCGCCGCTCGTCCAGGTAATCCACCAGCGACCCAATGTAGGGCCAGTGACGGGCATCGCGGGAACGCGTCTCCAGTTCCGGCGTATAGGTCGGAATGCCGGTGAGCGCGTACGCAACGCCGTGCAGCGGGTAGGGGTGTGTTACCGAGCGCACTACGGTGACGCGATCCATCACCCGGGCGACGCGCGGGAGCGCCTCGCACACCTGAAGCCCCGCCACCGGGGTAGACATTGCCTTCAACTCCCCCTGGATTTCCGAGGGCGCGTCCGGCTTGGGATCGAACGTCTCGTGCTGCGGCGGGGAGCCGTAGGGGAAAAGGAGGATGCACGCCTTCGCTCGCCCGAAGGAACCCTTGCCGCGAGCGGGAGCCGCCTGCGCCGCCTGGAGGCGCAATGCCTGATCGAGCGTCAGACCGAACGCACCGAGACCGCCGATCCGAAGCAGGTCCCGTCGCGGAATCCCATCACAAAGCTGGCGGGCAGAGCCCAGCATGCGGAGCACAGCAGCCTCTCCTCCGCAGGGCGAAGAGGGGCCCCGCGTCTCACAGAGCAATATGGACACCGGGACGATGCCGAAGTTTCCGCGTCATCGCGTGTGGGCGTGCCGGGATTGCGTGCTCCGGGGGCGGACCCCCTGCTGGCCTGCTCGGGGAGTTGCCCTCACCGACGCGGCCCATCATTCGGGTGCGGCGCTGGCGCCGGGGAGTTGCGCCGGGGCGGGGGCGGGGTTTTCTGCTGGGATGGGGAGGTCACGGAGCTTTTCGGTAAGAACCTCGATCCGCGCAGCGGCCTTGCGGGACAACGCGCGGGTGTCCTTCGACTGCTGCACGAAGTCGGCCGCAAGGGCCTGCACCTCCGGCAGCACCGCGCGCAGTTCCGGCGCCGGCTCCCGTTCCGCCACACGGAGGAGCGCGTCCACAATGACCCCACTCAAGCGATTGCGGCGGCGCCGCCTCTCCAGGGCCTGCCTGAAGGCAATGAAGAGGGAACTGTACATCGCACCCATTGCGCCCCCTGCCTTCAAAAATGCCAGCCCCGTCACAAAACCCAGGAACACCAGTGCCGCTGCGACCAGCAAGACCAGGCCGATCCAGTACTGGCGGCGCGCCGAACCACCTTTGCAAGAGGTCTTCAGCGCGGCCAGCAGCGGTTGAATCGTGCTGCGGTCGCCTACTGTCCCCAGCGCCATCGCCGCCGCCCCGCGCACGACCGGTTCGGTGTCCGCCAGCGCGGTGCACAGCGATGCCATCCCGTCGCCGCCGAACCTGCTGAGGGCGGCCGCGGCGGCCGCTCGCTCCAGGGGTTCAGTGCTTTGCAGCCGAAGCACATGATCCTGCACGGCAGATGCGGGTGCGGGGGCAGGGAACCGGAGTGCATACTCCCACGCCAGGTCGGTTTCCGCGAGCGCGCGATCCACCCGTGTTCGGGCGGCGGTGATCACCTCGAGCGCTCGTTTCTCGGCGGCGCGAGGGGTCTCGTAGCCCGGGCCGACCGCCGTGATGGTGTCGAGGTCCGTACGCGTTGTTCGTACCTCGGGGCAGGGATCCCGCGCAAGGATGTCCCGAATCGCCGCCAGGATCGCGGGCACTACCTCGCCCCGGCGGGCACGGCTCCGGCGATAGCCTGCGAAGATGGGAACAGCTCCGACACCCACGATGCCGCCCAGAATCAGCGGAAACGAGGGGAACCCACTGGTGAGTGTCCCGATCACCGCCAGCAGCACCGCTGCGACGAGCATGCCGGCGCCGATGGCCGGTCCGGCCGCCCATGCGGCATAGCAGGTGCGGAGGCGATTGAGGAGGGCCGGCAGCGCCCGGCGGTCCCCGAACTCGGCGATCAACTCCAGCGACCGCCGGGCAGGCGCCGCCGCGACACCCGGCGCTTGCATCACTACCAGCGCCTCCGATGCCTCCGCCCCGTGGCATCGGAGTGCTGCCGTCGCGTCCGCGACGACCGCAGGGGTGCCGGAGCCGAGCTTCGCCACGAGCTTCGCAGGCTCTCCCGTCGGCGGGAGCGGCAACGTGCCTCGGGTGCCGATCCCCTCTGCCCGGCTCGGGGGTTGTTGGTCCAGGGGAACCTGGTGCTGTTGCTCCATCGGTGTCATCTCTATCGTTAGGGATCGCAGGAATACTTGCACAATACAATCATCACCCGGCGGGACTTCACGCGGCTCGGGGACACACCGTGGCCGGTCGAAACGAATCGGGTGTGCCTGCAATGCATCACTCCACCGCACGGTCAATGGACGGATCCACTCCCGGTGTGGGGAGGTGTAACGGATCGGGGACGGGCGCCTCCGCCGGGATGGGGAGATCGCGCAGTGTGTCCGCGAGGGTGTCAATTCGTTCTGCAGCGCGTTGGGACACGGCGCGCGCATCCTCGGTCTGATGCACGAAGTCCCTCGCCAGGGCTCGGATCGCCGGCAATGCCTGACGCAGTTCCGGGGATGGATCCCGCTCGGCGATCTGACTCAGGGCGTCGGCAATGACGGCGCTGAGGCGATTGCGCCCCCGGCGCTTCTCCCACAGGCGGAGGCCGGACCGCCACAAATAGGAGAGCGCCAGTCCTGCCAGCACAACATGTTGCAGCGCCAGCATGCCGGTAAGCGGCCCGACGATCAGAAGCGCCACAGCAGCCAGGAGCAGCCCGAGCCGCCGTTGCCGCTCGGCCGACCCACCGATGCAGGATCCCTTCAGAGCACTGAGCAGCGGTTGGATCGCACGACGATTCCCCGTGTACCCCAGCGAGAGCGCCGCGGCTCCCCGCACTGTGGGATGCGGGTGCCGGAGCGCCTCACAGAGCGGCGCCACGCCGGCGACGCCCCATCTTCGCATTTCGGCACACGCCGCGGCGGCGTGGGGGGCGTAGACACTCTGTAGTTGCCCCGCCACCTCATCGAACGTTACGTCCGGACCGAATGGTGCGAACCTGAGGCGGTACTCCCAGGAGATGGCGGTTGCCACGAGAGCCTCGTCCAGGGCCTGACGGCTCTCGGTCACCCGTGGGAGCACGCACCGGCGTACCCGCCAATCGCCGGCAAGCTGACGGGCCACAGCGTCCGCGATCGTGTCCAACGCCCCGAGGTGAGCCCGGACCTCGGTACAGGGATCCCGCGACACCAGCGCCCGCAGTGCATTCAGGTACCCCGTCGCCGCCGTCCCCTGCAGCGCAAGACTGCGAAGCGACGCCGCCACGAAAGTCCCGCTCACAAACGTGCACGACCCGCAAAAGATCCATACCCGCTCGTTTGATACCCCCCAGGCAAAGGAGCAGACGAACAACGCCAGGCACGCTACAAGCAGGATGCCGTCGGCGACGGGTACCGCAAGCCGGTGCTCATAGCACGCCTGAAGCCGATCCCCCAGTGCCGTAAGCGCCCGCCGGTCCCCGAATTCCGTCAGCAGCTCCAGCGCCCGGCGGGCGGGCACGCCCGGCGCACGCAAGAGTTTGGCCAGCGCTTCCGACGCCTCGGGGCCGTGGGCCCGGAGCGCCGCCACGGCCTCCGCCACCACGGCAGGATGCCTCGATCGGAGGCTCGCTGCGAGCCGATTCGGATCTCCGGTGGGAGACGCAGGCAGACGAGAGCCGGATGAAGGGTTCGCGCAACCCTCTGCGGTCGTCTTCGCACCATCGTCAGGATCGTTCTGCTGCACGTGTGGTTGTTCCGATTGTCGGGGAGTACGGTGGTCTGCCACTCCGGATGCCTTCTGTGCTCACATCCCCGGGGACCCCGGCCTCGGAGTCCGCACTTCCATCACCCTAACGACCAAAGAGTGATCACGGTTGCGGACCGTTCAAGAAACCCGGGCCATGCCCCGCCGAGGGCGACCCTTCCGGAGCGGGTTCACTGTGTACCCTCGTTGACGGACTCTCCTCTGCGTCTTTGCGGGCGTGGATTCCGCCTGATACGCCCGGGGCCAACCGGCGCGGCCCTGAGTGGTAGCGAAGTCGGTCTCCCTCGCTCTGCGGTGGGGAAGTCGGTGCACTGCCGATGTGGTACTGTGTGCGCACATTCCCCGGCAGCGCGTGGGAGTCCTACCCCGGCGATCCCCGATAATCATTGCAGAGCCGACTCTGACGGCCCCGGGAGACTCCCATCGGTGTCCAATCTACCCTCGCTCCGCCTGCTCTTCATCGGCAACAGCTACACCCAGCGCAATGACCTGCCTGGCATGCTCGCCACCCTCGCCGCTGCGGCGCCTGCCGTCGCTGCGCCCGATCTGGGGCTCCCCTGCGCCGTCGCGACAGAGCGCGTGCTCGCCAACGGCGCCAGCCTCAGGCTGCACTGGAACGCGGGGGTCGCGGGCCGCCGGATCAGCGAGGAGGCGTGGGATGCAGTGGTGCTGCAAGAGCAGAGCACTCTCCCGCTCAAGAACCCCCGGCGCTATCACGAAAACGTGCGGCTCTTCGCCGACCGGGTGCGAGAGGCGCCCGCAGGCGCCGACCCCGCCCGTGTGCCTGCCCTCGTGCTCTATCTCACCTGGGCGCGGCGAGATGCGCCGGAAACCCAGCCGGCATATACCGAGGCGGCCCGGGCGATTGCCGGCGAGGTTGGCGCGCAGATTGCCCCGGTCGGGGTGGCCTGGGAGGCGGTGCGGACCTCCCCGGGAGCCCCCGGCCTTTTCGCGCCGGACGGGAGCCATCCTTCCCCCGCCGGCACCTACCTCGCAGCCTGTGTCATGTACGCGACGGTCTTTCGGCACACCCCGGTGGGTCTTCCGGTCCCTACCGTGTGCGGATTGGGTTCTGAACACGCAGAATTGCTCCAGACGGCCGCCTGGCGCACGCATCAAAAATTCGTGGACGGCATTGCGGGTTGAGGAGACCGGGGTACTCGATGTCCATCCAGTTCCACGAAGAGATCTACCGCGGGCGCTCCGCCATGGCGAAACTGCGGGACTTCCCGGTGACGGTGTGCGGCGCCGGCGCACTCGGCGCGAATCTGTGCGAAACGCTGGCCCGGCAGGGGTTCGGCCGGCTCCGCGTCATTGACCGGGATCGTGTCGAAGAGCGGAATCTCTCAACGCAGCCGTTCTACCGTTCCGAAATCGGCGGTCTGAAAGCGAAGATGCTGGCAAACGCGCTGTACCGGGCACTCGGCGTGACGGTGGAGACCCGCGCAGAGGAGCTGCGCGCCGACAACGTGGGGCGGTTGCTGGAGGGGAGCGGACTTGTGTTGGACGCGTTCGATAACTCCGTCGCTCGCGGGATCGTCACCCGGCATTGCGCGGCCCACGACCGGGCCTGTCTGCACGCCGGGCTGGCCGCGGACTACGCGGAAGTGCTCTGGAACGAGATCTACCGCGTGCCCTCGGCCACCCACGACGACGTATGCGATTACCCCCTCACCCGGAACCTGGTGCAACTCGCAGTGTCAGTAACCGCCGAGGCGACGGTGCGCTTCGTGCTGGGCGGAATACGTGAGAGCTACACGATCACACTGGGTGATCTCGCCATTCGCCCCGTCTGAGCCGATAAACCTCCACGCCCGCCATCATAAGGGGTCCTGGACGACACGGTTTGTCCAGGACCGCCGGCTTCAGGGTCGGTGAACGTTCGGTGGCCCGGCCGCAGGGGACCAGGTGTTCCGAACCAGAACCTATCCGCGAAGAGCGTGCGTCTATTCCGCCTCCACACGCATCGGCTGCGTCCGGGCGCGCTGCGTGCGGGTCGAAGTAACCCGCATCTGACGCGCCGCAGCTTGCCGGTCCTGGTCCCGCCGTTGGGGGGCGGCACGCGCGAGCATCGCGCGGCGGGCTTCTTCCTCGGTCACTTCGCGCCCACTTGAAGGCAGGCGCACCGCAGCTACTCGCCGGTTCTCCGGCTCTCGGGCCTCCCGAGGCGCGACGACCTCGGAGCGGGTCGGGCGAGAAGCGGATTGCATCCGGCCCGAACGGATGGCCGCGGAGAACATCGCGGCGGGGAGACCGGTCGCGGAAGCGAGCCAATCCCGCCGTCGCTGCTGGATCAGAGCCAGCGAATCGGCGGACAGTTCGGGGATGGGGCCTACCTCAATGCCCGTGTAGTAGTGCCGCAGGATCCGGCCGGCGGTTGCACCCAATCGCGCCATGCCCTGAGCGCCATGCTGACACAGACCGACTCCGTGTCCCCAACCGCGGCCCTCCATCTCCAGCCCACCCTCGGTCATCCGACAGGTGTACTTCAGACTGAGCACGCGCGAATCGCCCACCAGCTGTTGCCACTGCACGCCGGAGAACAACTTCTCGGCCTGTCCACCCCCGGAGGTGCGGTAGCGCACCCGTATCTGACGCACCTTCCCGGTAGGAGTGCGCTCGGTCGTTTCCACCGACGGGGTTTCGTCCCCGGAGCCCACCAGGGCGCGCAATCGTGCGGCAGCCACCTGCACTGTCCAGGTGTGCCGGCGGCTGACGGCACAATAGTGCTGCTCTTTCCCAACGGCGCCATCGCGCACGGAACGGAGGTAGGGGACAGGCTGGCCGCCCCATGCGTCGTCGTTCCCCTCGGTATCCCCGCCGCAGTCCGAGGAGTAGACCGCGTCAATCACTCGCCCGTCGTGCAGGGCCACCCGGCCCTCGGTCGAATGCATCGCATCCTGGATGCTGGTCGGTACGCCTCCGAGCCCGCGATACACCTGGCAATGCACCAGGTCACACAGAGGGATCCGGGATTGATAGGCCCGGCGAAAGCTGTAGGTCCGTGTGGCCACTGCCATTGCTCGAATGGCTTCGGCATGGAACGTGGAGGGGCATTCTCGGGCCAGTACACCCGTGGCGTACTCCTCCAGATCGCACTCGTTCTCCAGCGACAACCTGCCGCTGGATGCGCGGATGAGAAGGCAGTCCGGGTACAGGCGGCGTTCCTTGCCGAGGCGCAATCCAATATAGGATGCCTCGACGCGCAGCACGGCGAGTCGCCGGCCGCCCACGCAGACACGGTCGCCATCGGCACGAATGACTGCGGGATCGCCCTCGACGGAAAGGATGCGCTCCTCGCCGGCCTCAGTGAAGGTCAATCCCGGACTTCGTTCCAGAGAGACGACAGCGGGCGCCCCCAGAGATGCGAGCCGAATGCGCACCGGAGGGAGCGGAAGCTCGGTGTCGGGCCGCTGCGTGCGGGCCGACACCGAGCTGAAAGATGTGATGACGATGAGCGGAGGAAGTATGAGCAGACGCGGGCGCATCGCGGGCACTCCAGGCTTCCCGGCTGTCCCGGGAACCAATACGCTGCCATGCTCTCTTGTCGGCCACCGGTCCACCGGTTTCCAACACGGGAAGCACGGGAAGTCGAAGAGTGGGCGGAATTACCCTTGTAGTTTGCTCAGGATAGACATTTCTCCACGCGAGGATCACGATTCCGACACCGATTGGCACGCCAAAGTGCCACCGGACGCGAGTTCGTGCACTCATGCCGTCGAGTTTGATGGCCTGAGCGGCGAAATCCGGCAGCGCCGGGTGCGTGCCTGAATCACGCAGGAGAGCCGTGGGACGGCGTGGAACGCTTTCGCGGACGGTTGCTGCTACCGGACGGAGGGAACAATCCATGAATCGCCGCTGGCTTCTGGGATGGGTCGGAATGACAGTCATCGCCGCCCTGGCGCCACTGCACGCCGCCGAAACGCCGGTCACCGGGTTCCTCAATCGGACGGTGACTGTCGAGGGCAAGGAACATCCGTACGTGGTCTATCTCCCGCGGGATTACACGCCCGAGCGGAAGTGGCCCGTCATCTTGTTCCTGCACGGCGCGGGAGAACGCGGGACCGATGGGCTCAAGCAGACCCAGGTGGGGATCGGCACGGCGCTCCGCTTTCACCCGGAACGGTTTCCGGCGGTAGTGGTCATGCCGCAATGCCTGCCAGGGGAACGCTGGACGGACAGGATGGCGGATGTCGCGCTGAAGGCGCTGGACGACACCGTCCAACGGTACCAGGGAGATCCGAATCGAATCTATCTCACGGGGCTTTCGATGGGAGGCGCGGGAAGCTGGTATCTGGGCACAGCCCACCCCCACCGTTTTGCCGCCATCGTCTCCATCTGCGGGCGCGGCGACATTCCCGGCATCGTCACCGGGCTGAAGGACAGCCCGGTCTGGATCGTGGTCGGTGATCAGGACCAGGCGCAAACCGTTCAGTTCGCCCGCGACGCGCATCAGGCGCTGAAGGCCGGGGGCAGCACCACTGTGCGGTATACGGAGTACCCCGGCGTCGGCCACAACAGTTGGGACAAGGCCTACGCCGCCCCCGAACTCGCCGCCTGGCTGTTCGCACAGCGGCTCAAGACGGATGGTTGAGCTCGACAGGACGCAGGCAGCCGGCGCACGCGTGGTGAGTGACGGGCAGCGCGCAAGGCATCCGTCGCCCCGCTGCGCCGCACCACTCATCCAGAGGCGCGTCGGCCTTCCGTCTGCGTCCTGTCGAAAGATCGCCCCCGCTATTCGAGGTAGGAGCTCCCCTCCAATCCGCGGATGCGTTCGATGTCTGATTCGCGCAGTGACAGGAAGTGCCCGAACCGGATCCGCTCGTAGGCGCCCTCGGGATACCACGTTTCCATCGCCAGGTCGCCATCGGAGTCCGCGTAAAAGCGGGTGACGGAAGCCTGCTCGTTCAGCTTGTTGACGAAGTCCAGGAACCCGGGCCGATCCGTCTTCGCGGTCTCATCGGCGCGGAGAAAGCTGGTCATCAGCAATCCGCCCCGAAATACCTTGAGCAGGATGTTCAGCTTCACCGAATGCCGCGCCCACGTGCTGTCCTCGTTCCGGGTGATCGTGTAGCCGAGAAATTCGAGGTGGCTGACCGCCTCGTCCAGTAACCCTTCCGCCATCGGTTTCCTCCCATTCCACATTGTCCAGCCGTACCCTCTCGCCCTCCTCCAGTCCCCCGCAGTTCCCGCTTCACCGAACGGAAGTACGGGACTCGGGGGCTCTGGAGGAACTCCGCACCCCCTGGACCCGGCTCTGGGAACAGTGTCCGGGGGCCACTCCCTTCCAAACGCCGGAGTGGTTGCTGCCGGCGTTGCAGGTCCTGGGCGGCAGGCAGCTTGTCGCGCTGGCTTTCTTCTCTTCGGAGTTTCAGCTTGTCGGCCTCATCCCCCTCCTCAGACACCGCTCGGGATGCATTCCCACCGTCTCGGTGTACCAATTTCTGGGATCCGGTGTCTCAGATTATCTGACCGGACTCGCCACCCAGGAGTTTCAGCCGGCGGTCCGGGACGGTCTCCTGTCGTGGCTGGCCGAGAGGCCGTCGTCGGTTCTGGACCTTCAGCAACTCCCCCCCAATTCATTTCTCCGCCGTGACGATGACCGCCCGACGCTCGCTTCCTGGCGCGGGCCGCACGATCCCTGCCCGGTGCTGGCGCTCCCGGGCTCGGTCGCTGAGTTACCCGGAGTGCTGCCGGCACACCTGCGCAAGAACTTGCGCTATTACCGGCGGCGCGTGAGAGCACTCGGAGAGGTGGCGCTGGAGACGGCGGACGGTGACACCTGGCCCGAGTTCCTGGAGGCGCTGTTTCGGCTTCACGCCGCCCGTTGGCGCGCCCGGGGCCAACCCGGCGTCTTTTGCCTGAAGCGCCGGCGTGCGTTTCATCGGGCGGCGGTTCCGCAGCTCATCAATGGGGGACTGCTGCGGCTGCACGGGCTACGGGTGGACGGGATTCTGCGCGGCGCGCTGTACGCCCTGGTTGGGCACGGTCGGGCCTTTTACTATGCTTCCGGCTTCGATCCGGCCCTGCAGCGGTACAGTCCGGGCACCCTGCTCGTCGCGCATGCTATGGAAGATGCCATCCGGATGGGCCTGCGGGAGTTCGACTTCCTCAGGGGTCAGGAGCGCTACAAGAGCCATTGGGGCGCCACCCCACGCTGGAACGAACGCCGGGTCATCTGGAATCGCGGCATCGGCTGCGGACCCGCGGCGCGGGCCATCGTCGCCGCGGCACAGATCGAGAACCGCCTCAAGGTGCTGTGCGTGCGTTGATCGCGAATCGGACGGCAACAAACTCTCCACGCCCCGGGACGGAACCAGAACCGCAGGAAGGTCCGTAGTCTTCTAGTGGCGTAGATCTCTAGCCCCGAAGGCGTGGGCAGACATGCGACCTGCACCTGGAAAAGTTCCGCAGGAGTCCGGATTTGGTCGAAGTAGACAATCTCACCCGAAAGTATGGCGCTATGCTGGCCATTGATCGGGTCACCTTCCGGGCCCACGACGGGGAAATCCTGGGGTTCCTGGGAAAGAACGGCGCCGGCAAGACCACCACCATGCGGATCATGACGGGCTTCCTGCCTGCCAGTTCCGGCACGGTGCGCATCAATGGGGCGGACATAAAAGAGGATTCGCTGGAGGCCCGACGACAGATCGGTTACCTGCCGGAAACAGCCCCGCTCTACGAAGACATGTCCGTCTTCAGCTACCTGGCGTTCTGCGCGCGGATTCGCGAAGTGCCGTCGCGCGAGGTATCCACCCGGATCGAGCAGTCCATGAAGGCCGTGCATATCAGTGAACGGCGCAACTGGCAGATCGGCAAGCTCTCCAAGGGTCTGCGGCGCCGGGTGGGACTGGCGCAGGCGCTGGTTCACAATCCCCGCGTGTTGATCCTGGATGAGCCGACGGAGGGCCTCGATCCGGAGCAGATCATCGAGATCCGGCGCCTCATCCTGGGCCTCCGGGGCGATCACACGGTGATCCTGAGCACCCACATTCTCTCCGAAGCCCAGGCGCTGGCGGATCGGATCATCATCATTGATCGCGGACGCATTGTCGCGGTGGACACCACGGAGAATCTGACGCGGGCCGTGGTGCGCGCGCAGCGCATTCGCGTCCAGGTGGAGGGCCCCGAGGCAGCCGTGCGCAAGCACCTGGAGGGTCTGTCCGGGGTACAGCGAGTCGAGCGTCTGCCGGACGAACCGCCGCGCTATGTGGTCGAGAGTGAACGCGACACAGACCTGCGCAGCCGGTTGGCGGACAGCGTGATCAATGCCGGTTGGGGCCTGGTCGAACTCGAGCGGATCGAGCCCACCCTGGAAGATGTCTTCCTGCACATCACTTCCCACCACGAGGACCGCATTCCCACTCCGGATCCCACCCCCGCCGAGGCCCCGAAGGAGGAGGCAGCCGCCTGATGCGCACCATCGGAACGATCGCCGAACGGGAATTTCGGGCACTGGTGACGGCGCCACTCGGCTGGGTCATCATGCTGTTTTTCCTCTTTGTGAGCAGCATTTTCTTCGTGGCGCCGCTTCAGCGCGGCTTCGCGACCATGCGGCTGGTCGTGGGCAACACCACCATCTGGTTGGTGTTCCTCTTGCCGGCACTGACGATGCGCCTGCTGGCGGAAGAGAAGAAACAGGGCACGCTTGAATTGCTGATGACCTCCCCCGTCACCGAGACGCAGGTGGTGCTCGGCAAGTACCTCGGTGTGCTGGCGTACTATGCGGTGATGCTCTTCAGCACCCTGCAGTACGTGTTCGCGCTGGCCTGGGTCCGCGACAAGACGCCGAGTCCCTTCTTCCCCACCTACGTGGGCCTCTTCCTCACCGCCCTGACGCTGGTCCTGCTGGCGCTGGCTTCGGTGCGCGAGTCGCGCCCGCTTGGGATTGCGGCTGCCGTAGCCGCTGTGGCCACTGCCCTCTGCGCCGGATTTGCAATGAAGGAGATGGGGGAGTGGGGCCCGGCGCTCACCGGTTACATCGGGCTGTTCATGCTCGGCGCCGTCTTCCTGGCGATCGGGGTGCTCACCTCCGGACTCACGCGCAACCAGATCATCTCCTGGGTTTCCACGGCCGCCATCTTGCTGTTCCTGACGGTGCTCATCAGTTGGATGAGCGACCAACTGCCGGATCAGCTTCCAACGCGAGAGGCGAACGCCGACTTCGGCGCCACGTTCCAGTATCTGTTCGGGATGATGCTCTATGGCCTGACCCAGGTCTTCAAGGCGTTGAGCCTCCAGCAGAACCTGGAGAACTTCGCGCAGGGCGTCCTCGATCTGCGCGATTTCGTCCTCTACCTCTCCTTCATTGTGGCCTCGCTGTTCTTCGCAGTGCGGGGACTGCAGACGTCCCGCTGAGCGTGATGCGAAACTCGAAGAACGAAAGGCGATAGACGAAACAATGTCCGATCAAACGCCGACCGTCGAGCCCGCCGAGCGCTCGGAAGAGATCATTACCATCGCGAGTGGGTGGGGTGCGCTCGTGTGCACCCTGCTCGGGATGCACCGTTGGGTGGCCACCGGGCAGTTCGATTGGTGGACCCGGCTCGGGATCATTGCCGGCGTGGCGCTTGCGATCATGTGGGCCTGGGGGCGCGGGCCGGCCTTTGCGTCCCGCATCGGCGCCTGGGTGCGGAGCGGTGGTCTGAACACCACGCTGGTCGCCGTCGGACTGGTGATTTGCCTGGTGGTGGTCAACACCCTGGTGCGCCGGCGCGCCTTTGTGCGGCTCGACCTGACCAAGAATCAGCGCTTTACGCTGTCGCAGCGCAGCCGAGAGGTACTCAAGGGCCTCCAGCAGCCGATCACCGTGACCGCCTTCCTGACGTCGCGGGCCGACCCGCGCGCTCGGGACCTGCTGAAACAGTACGCCGACGCCTCGGAGAAGTTCACCTGGGTTGCGGTGGACCCTCTGTCCGACCGCAAGACCGTGCTGGAGAAGCAGCCGCGGCTGAACGAGACGGACTTCACGGGCGCCCTGTTTGAGATGGCGGGGAAAAAGGAGAACGTCACCGAGTTCACCGAGAAGGCCCTGACGAGCGCCATCCTCAAACTCACGCGCACGACGGATCGGAAGGTCCTCTTTCTCAAGGGGCACGGGGAGCCGGACATCGCAGCGCCGGCAGGCAATCCCCAGCGCTCGTTGAGCATGCTGAAGCAGGATCTCGAGGGCGTGCAGTGGACCACAGGGTCACTCGATCTTTACCCGAAGGGCGCCGCCACCCCTGATCCGGCCGAGGTGGCGGTGATTGTGATTGCCGGACCGAGGCGGGAGTTCTCTGCGGACGAGCAGAAGCGGCTGGACGAGTACCTGAACAAGGGGGGACGGGTCCTGTTGCTGCTGGATCCTGAGGGGCCGTCGTTTGCGAAGTGGCTGGCTGCCTGGGGAATCAAGGCGGGCGACAACCTGGTGATCGGCCAGCAGAACGGTGGTCTGATCGTCG
>SYMT01000622.1 GCA_005805375.1 Actinomycetota bacterium | reverse complement strand
CGCAGGCCGGCCACGCCTTCCGGTAGCAGTCCCAGCAAGCGATGTTGTCCTGCGGAGTGCCTCGATGTAGATTCCCGCACAGATGCAGCATCTCGTGCAAAATCTGGCAGCCAGGGAAATCGCACTTGGCAGGGCCCTTGGGCCCTGCCCACGCGCGATTACAGATAGTGAGCCTCCCCGTTGCAGGGTTGCCCTCCGCGCACACCGTGCGATGGCCCTTCGGCGGCTTGGCACTGCACGTAGAGCTGTTGTCCTTTTCGCACACGATCGTGAGACGTGAACTGCTACACAGGTCTCTGAAGCACTCCTCCGGAGGAACACCCTGGATGTGGCAAGGCCGGCACTTCTGCCGACATTCGCCGTCGAATCCGGGAACGAAGTCAGTGCGCTGCGCCGAAGCACAGATACTGGCGAAGGCACTCCGCAAAAACGCAGTTCTGGCACCGTCACACCCCTCGATCTTGGGGATCAGATTCTGCGCCGGTTGCAGCCCGGAGGGATCATTCGTTCCGACGGGGGAGGCGTCGCAGTACTGGTACGTTTCCCGGCCCCCTGGGCGTCCCCACCAGAGGGGGTCCACCGTCTGCCACCGCCCCAACCCCGGACGATAGTAGCGGGCGCGCACATAGAGGCTGGCCGCGGCGTCCTGATAGTATCCCCAGATCCCGACAAACCGAAACGGCGTCGGCGTGGCGCCGGTACGGGTGCGTTCCTCGCCGTACGGCCAGTACGTCCACCGGTCCGTGAATTGCTGGCTCCCGTCCAGCAGGGCGACGGTGGACCCGAGGGCGTCTCCGACATAGTCGCGTTCGCTGCCCTGGCGATATTCCGCCAGCAGTTCGCCATCTACCAGCGTGTAGCTCGTGCTGCCCATCAGTTTCGCTCCTGCAACAGGTCGGCGCCATCCCAAACGTACGTGACGAGCCCCTGCCCGGGCTCCCACGCGGTGCGCCGCAGTCCGCTGCCTTCGCTGGGGAACCCGCCGGCATAGGTATAGGTGGCTCTCCCGCTGTTCGGATGGAGCACGCGGATCAAGCGATGCTCCCCATCGTATTCATAGGTGGTGCGTTCGGCTCCCGCCAGCGCGTGGCGCAGATTCCCACTCCGATCGTATCCGTACGAGACACGGGCGCTGCCCTCTTCACGGACGGTGAGCCGATCTGCCGGATCATAGGTCATGGTAACCGGCGCGCGCCCTTCTTCCTCACGAAGGGTCAGATTGGCAACCCCGTCGTACTGGTAGGTTCCCCTGGCGCCGAGAAGTTGCTGTCCCAGCAACCGTCCGAGCCCATCGTACGTCCAGGTGGTCACCAGCGCGTCCTGATGCTCTCCGGTGCGCTGACCCACGGCGTCATAGCTGTTGGTAAGGATCAGGAGCACCCGGCCGTCGCTCGCCTGTTGCGCCTGACTTACCAGCCGGTCCAGCGGATCGAAGACTGAGTGCCGGGCCGTTCCCAACGCCTGATCAACCCGGATCCGGTTCCCACTGGCGTCGTACACCAGGGTCAGCGTGCGACTGCGCGGGTTGATCAGGCGGCAAACGCGTCCTCCGGCATCGTGGGTGTAGGTCGTTACGCCCCCATCAGGATCCACCAGCTCGGTCCGGCTGCCGACGGGATCATACGTAGAGGTGAGCCGTAAGTCTCCCGGGAACACCCGCCAGAGCCTGTCTCCCCGGACCGAGTAACCGGTCTCCGTCGCCCCTCCCCAATCGGACATCTGCACGGGCTGACCTACCGCATCATACTCCAGGGTGACCCGGGAGCCGTCGGCATAGAGCACGCCGGTCAGGTCGCGACGGGCGTTGTAGCTGAGGGTGCGCATCTGACCATTTGCGTCGTGCCGTTCCCGCTCACTGCCATTCGGATCGAAAGTCCAGGTACAACGCTCACCCAGCGCGTTCTCCTGCGCCACCAATCTGCCCACGGGATCGTACACGTAGGTCGTGATGCATCCCCGCGGGTTCTGGGCCGCGACCAACTTGTGGGCGGCATTGTACAGTTGCGTCGCTCGTTGCCCCAGCGCGTCCACGCTGGCCACCTGGGCGCCGCGGATATCGTAAATGTAGGTAGTGCGGCGCCCGAGAGGGTCCAGGCGGGCAAGCACGGCGCCCACGGCATCGTAGGCCGTGGTAAATACCTGCCCCATGGCGTCTTTCACGGCGATGACCTGCCCGATCGCGTCATACGTATTACTGGTGCGGTATCCCAGGGGACTGCACACCGCCGCTTCGTGACCAGCAACATCGTAGACACGCGTGGTGCGGGCGCCCAATCCATCTACGAAGGCAATCTGTCGGTCCGCGGCATCGTACAGGATCGTCACGCGAACGCCACGCGCATCTTCGCGAGCCAGCCGCCGGCCTGCCGGACCATAGTGTTCGGTCGTGCGGTAGCCGAGCGGATCCACGGCAGCTACGCTCTCACCGGCGCCGTTGTATACCCAGGTCCAACGACTTCCGAGTGCGTTCTGCAGTCCAGTGCGCCCTCCATAGGCATTATGGGTGTAGGAGGTGCGCTGTCCGAGCGGATCCACCTCGGCCTGGACCAGCCCCCGGGCGTCGTAGAGCGTGGTCCAGCGGGCGCCGAGCGGGTTCTCCCGGGCGAGCCCCCGGCCCAGGTTGTCGAAGGCCTGCGTCCAGCGCCGTCCCAGCGCATCCACTTCCACCAGGCGGTTGCCCACCAGATTATAGACATAGGTCACCCGGTAGCCGAGCGGGTTGACCAGTGCCTCCGCCAGCCCCAGCGCGTTCCACACCCACGTTTCCCGGAAGCCGAGCGGGTCTTCCACAAACTCCCGCGCCCCCCAGGCCAGATACCCGTAGGTAGTGATCGCCCCCAGCGCATTCATCACCGTCACCGGCTGCCGCAGCGCCGGGTTGGCGCCGTAGCTGTGTGTGGTGAGCGCTCCCAGGGCGTTCTGCTGCGCCGCCAGGTTCCCGCAGCCGTCTCGCGTCAGGGTGGTGCGCTGCCCCAGCGCGTCCTCGGAGCCGCGTGCCTCTCCGTTCCCGTCAGAGAGGAATGTGGTCGCCTGCCCCAGCGGATCCATCACCCGCAGCGGCCGGGAGTTGCGGTCGGTCAGGGAGGTGATCTGCCCTAGCGGGTTGATTTCCCGCAAGCGCAGACCCTGGGCCGAGCTGGCGTGGGTCCACGTGCGCCCCAACGGGTCCGCATAGGTCATGGTCACGTTGCGGGCGGCATCTTCCTGGTAGGTATAGCGCCCCAGGTTCCCGGCGACGCTGCGGCTCAGCACCCGCGAAGCCACATCGTAGGTGTAGGTGGTCTCGAAGCCTTCCGGGTCTGCGATCTTGGTGATCCGGTGGCTGGCGTCGTACTCGTACCCGGTGAGGCAGCCGGTGGGCCCCTGCTCCTGGGTCAGGTCGCCGGCGGCGCTGTAGGTGAGGGTGTGGCGCCGATCCCCCCAGTCCTGCACGTACTGCACCGTGGGGAGCCCGGCGGCGGCGTAGCCCAGCGTCACCCGGCGGCCGGCGGGTTCCTCGACCGCGGCGAGGCGCTGCTCGGCGTCATACTGGTAGGAGAGGCGGTAGCCGTGGGGGGTTTCGCGGTAGCTGAGGGAGACGCGCTGGCCGGCCGGGTAGTGATAGCGATAGCCGGTGTCCAGGAGGGTCTCGTCCCAGGTGCCGTCGTCGTTCCGCACCAGGTAATCGAAGTTGCCGCCCTGGGCGAGGTACTGGTCGCTGCCGGCGTCCTTGGCGTACTGGCGGGTGCTGCCGTCCTCGCGCATCACGGTGACGGTGGCGCCGTCGGAGGCGAGGCGGAGGGGGAACGAGGCATTGCGCCCATAACCCCACTCCGACGGGGTGGCGGCGTCGCGGCTGTCGTGGAAGAGCCGCCAGGCCACCGGGCCCGCCGTCGAGGGGAGGGCGAAGTCGGGGTCCTGGATCAGGCCTCCGCCGGCCCCCGGCGCCGGACGCCACACTGCGTCGGCCCGGGGGCCGCGCAGGGCTCCCACCGCCGGCCCTCTTCCAGGTCGTACACCCAGGCCCCACCTGCCGCGGCGTCCGCCGGGCGGATCTGTGCCAGTTGATCCTCAAGCCGCATCGTACACTACCTCAATCCGCTGCCGCGGTACTCTCCGGGAAGGTTCCTCCCGCAGTCGCCTTCGGGGAATCCGGGTCGCCCGGCGCGCCCGCCGCGCCTCACTCCACATCCGGTTGGAGGCATTGAAGTGGTCCACGCCGAACCAATGGCAGGGGAAGGCCCCCCAGCCGCAATTTTGGGCCGTAATGTGCAACACCCCCGGAGTGGGGAGGAGGTCATTCACGCGGTGCGGCGGCCACACCAGCGTGACGGTGGCGGCGGCAGCGGCCGTGTCCGCGCTATTGTCGGTGATTGTGCCCCAGAGCGTGTAGCCCTGGGAGTACTGGGCTTCGGCCCGCACTACTTTTGCATTCACCGCCAGCCCGGTGAGGTCCTCCTCCTGGATCCAGAGGGTGACAGTGAGGGAAGCCTCCTGCTCGGCCGCCCCGGCCCGCCGCTTCCCGGCGTCCTGGATCTGCGCGGCCGCACCACGCTGGCCGAAGCCGCCGCCGTCCTGCAAGCCGCCCGGGCGTTCCTGGGGATCGACTCCGGCCTGATGTGGATGGCCGCCAGCCTGCAGGTTCCCGCCGTCGGCCTCTACGGCGCCGCCTACGTGCCCAATTGCGCCGCCGTGCAACCCGAGAGCCCCCACGCCACCTACCTGGAGGCGGACGGCGACCTGGTCTCCCTCACTCCGGAGCGCGTCCTCGCCGCCTGCCGGGATCGGCCGGACCGTCTCCTTACCACAGGGACACCTCCCGGCTGGTCCGGCCCATGAGCTGCACCCACTCCGGCAAGATGCCGGCGTTCCCGGGGCGGCCCCTCCCACACCCCACACCCCGCACCCCACACCCCCATGTGCGCTAACTTTGACTGGAAAAGCTGGCCAGCCGGGCATCAAGGAGCTCCGGATGCCGTCGGTTGGCGTAGTCTGTTCGCATAAATCCCCGCCCAATCGGGGCCTGACGGGGTGGCCGAACCGGACTTCCACCCTCAAGAGGATCCAAAGTTAGCGCACATGCGCGGCTTCCCCGGGATCGGGGTTAGCGGTGGCCCCCTCCCCGGCTTCCGCCTCCCGGGGTGCCTGCGCCCGGTAGTAGGACCCCCGCCCCACGTCCAGCAGGGCACACGCCTGCGCCAACGGCAACGCGGCCAGCAGATCCGCACGCTGCGCGCTCACCGCCCATCGCTCCCGCGCAGAAAACCCCCTTTTTCCGCTGCCTTCAGCGCCCGGCGCAACAACTCCATTTCCCGGTGGGCCCGCCCCAACGACGCCTCCAGTTCCTGGATGCGCGTTTCCGGAGCGCGCCCCAGGGCCGCCGCAGACCCATCCGACCAGGCCTCTTCCCCGTGTTGCTGGGATTGCTGTTTCCCGCGTGGCAGCAGATTGGCCGAGAGCCCATGCTCTCGGCCAATCTGCGCGGCGCGTTTCTCTCCCCCCAGCCACT
>SYMT01000621.1 GCA_005805375.1 Actinomycetota bacterium | reverse complement strand
TGTGGGGTGACGCGGCTCCTGCCGTGCAGGGGCGCTGCGGCAACCTGGCCGACGAGCCGCTGAAGGCGAAGTTCCCGGACCGAGAGGTGTTCACCGGCTATGTGGACGGCTTCCTGTACACCGCCCCCGTGGGCAGCTTCCCGCCCAATGCGCATGGCCTGCACGATATGGCGGGCAACGTCTTTGAGTGGTGTGCCGACTGGTACGCCGCGGACTACTATGCCCGCTCTCCGGAGGAGAATCCCCCCGGGCCGGAGCGGGGGGACTTCCGGGTGCTGCGCGGCGGCTCCTGGCTCAGCGACCCGTACGGCGTGCGCGTCGCGTACCGGTACTATGACCTGCCCGGTTACCGGAGCTACTACGTGGGGTTCCGGGCAGTGGTTGACTGAGGTTCACACCCGGTTCCGGTCCGCGATGTCCCGGATCATTTCGGCGGCCAGTTCGCAGTGTTCCGGCTGGTATTTCTCGCAGAACGTGGACCAGCGGATGAAGTGCTCCAGGAACTCCTTCGCGGTCGGGCAGGTGTCGGCCGAGTAGTGGTACTCGCGAGACGCGGTGGGCCGGGAATAGGGATAGCGGCCGGCCCGGGCGTTCTCTTCCAAAAAGGTGCAGGCGGCAGGCATCAGGTAGTAGCGCCCGGTTCCGGCGCCGGGGATACCGGCCTCCACCATCTGCGCGGCGAAGGCGTCGGCGTCGCAGCGGAAAGCGCCCGGCTCCAGACTCAGGCCGAACATCCAGCAGGAGTAGACATCCACGTAGTCCGGAATGGGGAGCGGCACGATCCCCGGGATCTCCTGAAGGTGCGCGGTGAGCAGGCGCGCCATCCGGTCCCGCTGCAGCACCTGCTCCCGGATGATTTCGAGTTGCGCCAGCGTGATCGCCGCCGTGCAGAGCGGCATGCGGAGGGCGTAGCCCGGCACCGCGTGCTTGCGGCCGAACACCGGCTCCATCACCGCCCCGCGGCTGTGCCCCACGAAGCGCAGGCGCTCTGCCAGTGCGTCGTCATCCGTGATGATGCAGCCGCCGACGTCGGACCCCAGGGTCTTCTCCGAGTCGAAGGAGTAACCTGCCGCCAGCCCGAGAGTGCCTGCCAATCGGCCCTTGTAGCTGCCGAACACCGCCTGGCACACATCTTCGTAGACGATCAGCCCGTGCTGCTCCGCCAGCGCCCGGATCGGGTCCATGTCGCAGACCAGGCCGGTCAGATGAACGGCGAGGATGGCTCGTGTGCGGTCGGTAATGCACGGCGCAATCGTGTCCGCGCTCATATTCACGGTGCCGGGGGCGGTATCCGGGAACACCGGGATGTAGTTCTCGCGGATGAGACCCTGGATCGTGCCGTAGTCGGTGATCGGGCTGACGATGATCTCATCGCCCGGCGCGAACCCAAAGGCGGCCGCCAACAGGGCCAGCGCCGGCGTACAGCCGGGAGTGGCGACACAATGTTGCACGCCCATCTCCTCGGCGAAGGTCCGCTCGAAGCGCCCCATCATGTTGGAGGAGAGCCCACTCTCCACTACCTCCTGGAGGTACTTCATGGCGTTCGGGCCCATCGTGCGGGGGAAGGGAGTGGGCAGCTTGCCCTTCATGCCGGCATAGGCGGCGGCGCCGTACTGGGCGCGAGGTCGGGGGTCGGGAGTGGACATGGGTGGGGTTCCTCACCGGTGTCCGGGACACCGGGCTGCTGATCCGATCCGGCGTGCGGACCGTGCCAATGAGAGTTCGCGTCCTGCGCTGCGAATGCCTGCCTGAATGTGTGAGCGCAGGTCTGGGCGAGACAAGGGCCGCTGCACCGTTTGAGGAGTGAGTGCGTAGGGGAGAGGAGAGCGGGAGATGCGGGAAGGAAAGGGCGATACACTGAAACCATGTCTTCCGGCTCTCCCCTGCCTCCCTCTCACGACCCCCTCAAGAATCTCTATGTCGCCTGCGATCCGTTCCAACCGGCTCGGGACGATCAGTACGTGGACACCAGCGCGGCGCGGGGAGGCTCGTCCGTCGTGCGGAAGCTGTTGGAGCATGTCCGCTTTGCGACGGACGACCGGGGATACGCGCGCACCTTTGTCTGCGCTCTTCTTTCCGGCCACATCGGCGGCGGTAAGTCCTCGGAGCTGAACGCGTTTGCCGCCTGTCTGCAGAAGCCGGAGCAGTCCAAACTCGCCGGGCGCTATCTGCCGATCCACCTGAACGCGGAAGACTACCTCGATCCGTACGATGCCGACTCGGAGGAGTTCTTCCTCGCCCTGGTGCTGCAACTCGCCGCCACGCTGCGTGACCAGGTGGGGATCGAGCTGAAGGAAAACTACCTGGTCAAGCGGTGGGACGAGATCAAGACGTTCTTGCTCACGGATGTGGAGCTGCAGGAGGGCGGGATCTCCCTGGGGGCTGCTGCGGTCAAGTTCGGGCGGATTTCCCGCGACCCCGTCGCCCGCCGGAGCGTGCGCGAGCACCTTCGTCCCCGGATGAGCTCTCTCCTGACGGAAATCAACCAGGTGCTGGAGGCGGTGCGGCCGCAGCTCCGGAAGAAAAAGCCGAAGGATGGTGGTGACTGCTATGTGGATGTGGTCATCATTGTGGACGATCTGGAAAAAGTCGTGCGGTTCGGCGAGCAGAAGAGTGCGGAAGACTCCTGGCGCACGCTCTTCGTGGACCGCGCCCGGCAGTTGAACGGGCTCGACGCCCACGTCCTGTACACAGTCCCGCTGGGGTTGGTGCGCGCGTGCGGCACGGAACTCGGCGCGATCTACGGGCGCGACCCGGTGGTGCTGCCGATGATCAAGACGGAGGAACGGGCCACGCATCACCCCTATGCCGCCGGCCTCGTCAGCCTGCGGGAGATCCTCCGGAAGCGTGCGGGGGACACGTCGCTGGACGACATCTTCGCGCCGGAGGCGCTGACGTGGCTACTCGATTTCTGCGGCGGCGATGTCCGCGGGCTGATGAAGTTCGTCCGGGCGGCGGTGACCACCGCCGCGGGATCTCAGGTCACACTGCGCGATGCCCAGCAGGCGCTCTCGGAGACGATCAGCCTGTTCAGCACCTCGATCCCGAAGGCGCGCTGGCCGAAGCTGGCCGCCCTGGATCGCTCTTCGGACCAGCAGATGGACAACGGTGACGCGGACACGCAGATCATGCTCCGGCAGTTGGAGATTCTTGAATACGTGAACGGGGGCGACGGCGACGATCCCTTTGCGGAAGCGGCGCCCTGGTACGCGGTGCATCCGATTGTCCGCCGGCTTCCGCAGTTCCGGGCCGCCGCCGCCGCCCTCGACGCGCAGGCGAAGCTTTCCTGAGGGCACCACATATGGCCTCTCTCACTGCGGCCGGCCCGGCGTTGTCTCCTGCTGCCCAGGAAACGACAGCCGGACAGGAGGATGAGCTCGGGTTCGATCCCTTCCAACCCACCGCGCCGGACCGTCAGGCGTCGTTGGTGCGCCTCACACGGGCGCTGCGCTGGGGCGGGGGTTTCTCGCTGCACTTCGGGGTCTGCAATGACCACGAGGCGCGCGCCGAAGTCATCGCCCGGCTGCGACAGGAGCTTCCCGCAGCCCGCGTTCAGGAGGTAGAGATCACCCGCGCAATCCCGAGCCTGCTGGACCATCTGCACCGGGTCCTGGACACCCCTCCCCCCGACGTGGTGCTGGTCTCCGGTCTGGAGAGATGGCTCCCGGCCGGAGAAGCGGTGGAACACTCGCCGTTTCTCCTCGATCTGAACCAGCGACGAAACAGCCTGGCGGCGGCGGCGCCGTGCGCCCTGGTCCTCTGGATCCCGGAGTACCTCCTGATCGTCCTGTCCGGGGTGGCGCCGGATTTCTTCTCGGTGAACTCCGGGATCTACCGCTTCCCCTCCCCGCGTCCCCTCCCTGAGAGTCGCTCTGCGTGGGCCGCTGCGGGAGACGACTGGGGAGTCGCGAACCTGACGCGCGAGGAGAAGGAGCATCGGGTCGCTTCCCTGCTGGAAACGCTTCGCGCCCACGAGAGCCAGGCGGAAGATCGGCGAGACCGCGGGGCGGAAGCCCGTCTGTCCCTGGCGCTGGGCGAGACCCTGCTCCTTCTGGCCCGACATGCGGAGGCACGATGCTACCTGCCGGCCGCCCTGACTCTGTTCCGCCAACTCGACGACCGCCGGGGGGAAGCGCGCAGTGAGCACGGTTTGGGGCAACTTGCGCTGCGGGAGGCCGATCTGGCGGGGGCGGGGGCGGCCTATGGGCGGGCGCTGGCGCTGTATCAGCAGCTCGGGGACCGCCGGGGGGAAGCGAACTGCGAGAAGAGCCTGGGGGACCTGAAGCGGCGGGAGGCCGATCTGGCGGGGGCGGGGGCGGCCTATGGGCGGGCGCTGGCGCTGTATCAGCAGCTCGGGGACCGC
>SYMT01000620.1 GCA_005805375.1 Actinomycetota bacterium | reverse complement strand
GTGGCGGCGGCAGTGAGTTCCATAACACCATGACGTACATGATTCCGTCCAGTTGTGTCCTCTCAGATGCCGCCGTGTCTCCTCACGGGTGGGAGGATTAATTCTGCTCGGTTCCCTTATGCGGCGTTGTTGTTCTGCCGGCGGCGGGGGCCGCCTTCCGGGAACTTGAACGGTGCGCCCAGCATGCTCTGCCACTGCTTCTTCTGCCCATCGGTCAGAATCGCGTTCAGCTTGGCGTCCGTCTTCGTGCGCAGATCGCCCATCTTCTGGAACTGAGCCTGGCGCTGTTCCGGCGTTGCGTTCTGGAAGTCAAAGCCCTGGAACAGAGCCCCTTGCTCCTGACGCTCGGCCATCGTCGCCGCCGTCACCTGCGCGACCTGATCCGGGGTCAGCTTCAGTCCCGTCTGGACTTCTTTCTCACCCAGCGCGCGCGCACCGGCCTGCTGATAGCGCAACTGCTTGAGGCGACTCATCTGCTGGGCGTTGAGGATCTGTGCCAGCTTCTTGTCGGCATCCGCACTCAGCGCCTGCATCTTCTGCATCGCTTCCTCACGATTGCCGCCCTGCCCACCACTCTGGAAGATTTCGCGCATCTTGCCGCGCATCTCTTCGCCGACGCCGTTCACCAGCTCAACCTGAGCCGCTTCCAGTTTCAGTTCCTTCTGGACTTCTTCCATCCGCAGGAGGCCGAGCGAGCCGCCACCTCCGCGCCCACCGAAGCCGAAGCCGCGGCCACCACCGCCCTGTGCCAGCGCCGGGCCCGCCGCCACGGCCAGCGCAAGGCCAAGCATCCAGATCTTTTTCATTCTCTCGTTCCTTCCACGTGCTATCCGTGGGCGGGCTCAAACCCCACCCTCACAGGCGCCACCGTCATGGACGTTGGGCCCCACTCTCCGTTCACCGGAATTCCGGAACCAATTTTCGCCACCGGGGTTCCTTAGTCCTGGAGTGGAGAATTCAGGGAGGAAGCCGGGGCGTGCCGAGAACATTAGATTCGGCAACTTCACGCCGGACTCGAATACAGGAGAACCAGAACGGATGAACATGCGCATCCTCGGAGGCTGGGCGGCGCTGGGCCTCGCCGTCATTGCTCTATCCGCGCCGCCGGTCCGCGCCCAGGGACCCTCAGCCAGGGCGCCCGAAGCAAAGGCATCAGAGGACAGTGTGGCTTCGCCGTCAGCAGTGCCGCCGGGCACGCCGGTGACCCTTCAATTGATGGAAGCAGTCAGCACCCGCCATTCCAAGAAGGGAGACAAGATCCGCCTCCGGGTGTACAACGCCGTGGTGCTCAACGGGAAGACTCTGATCGCGCAGGACGCGCCCGCCAACGGTGAGGTCACTTCGGTACGGGGGCCGAGTCGTTTCGGCCGGCGTGGTCAACTGAAAATCAAGGTTGACCATGTACAGGCGGTGGACGGGACCCGTATCCCTCTGGAACCATACAAGTCGGGCGAACGCTTCACCGTCCAGGGAGGCGCCGCGTCCACGGCGGGCGCAATTCTGCTGGGACCCGTCGGCCTGATCGGCGGCGCATTCATCAAAGGGCGCCACGTGACGGTAGATGAGGGGACGCGCGTCATCGTCAAGGTGTCAGGGAAGTAAGACTTGGTGCCGGCACGGAGCCCTGTCGTACAGATACTCCCTCTGCGGCAGGGTATCGGTGCCCACTGACGAGCCCCCGGTGGGTCCGCCATCCACGCGCCGTACCAGGCCGGGGGGTCGGGGCAGGTCGCGTAGCTGCTCCTGCCCTGCGGCGGGGCCGGCTTCCCTCTCGGTGATCCGTGCTGCCGCCGCGACCCGCTGTTCATGTCCGCGACAGCACGGGCGTCGGCCGCAGCGCCCGTAATTCCACCAGGCAACCGGCAGGGAGGGGATGCCGCGCGCGACTACGCTTCCGTAAGTAAACCGGGGATGCCACGGGCATCGGCGACGACATTGGCGGCGCGCAGCCGGAACCCGACGTCCAGACCCATCAGGGAGAAAACGCTGGCGGCGCGCATCTCCGGAGTGACGGGGGTGCTGGCGGGATAAGCGCCTTCCGCATCGCTCGCGCCGATCACCCGACCGCCGGGGATGCCCGCACCGCCGATCAGGTAGGAGTAGACATAGGGCCAGTGGTCACGTCCCCCGCTGCCGTTGATCTTCGGCGTGCGGCCGAACTCCCCCGTGACGATCAACAGAGTGCGGTCCCACAAACCACGCTGCACCAGATCCTCGATCAGGGCAGAGCAGGCAAGATCGAAGTTGGGAAGCTGGATCTTCAGGCGACCCAGATTGTCCCCGTGATTGTCGAAACCGTAATTGTTGATCGGATGGTCGGCCCAGTTTACCTGGACATACCGCGCCCCGCCTTCAATCAGGCGCCGGGCGAGCAGGCAGCCCTGGCCGAAGCCGCTCTTCCCGTACCGCTCCCGGACTCGCGACGGCTCCTTCTCCAGATCGAACGCCTGTTTTGCCGCCGGAGAAGTAGTGAGGCTCAGCGCGCGGGCGTGGGCAGTGTCAAAGCCGCGCGTGGCATCGGTCTCAATGCGCCGCTGCAGGGTGTCCATCCCGGCGCGAAGCTGGTCCCGGCGCTGGAGCCGCTCCACGGTGATGCCCGGCGCCGGTGCGAGAGAAGGCTGCTTGTCGAGCGGAGCGAGCGGGTCCAGAATGCGAAACGGCTGGTGCGAGCTTCCCAAAAAGCCGCCGTCCTGTCCCGTGTTCGGCACCGGCGCATCCACCATATAAGGACCAACCGTGACGAACGTGGGCATGGCCCCCCGCGGCCCGAGGAACCGGTCCACCACGGCTCCCATGCTCGGATTCTCGAAATTCGGGTTCTTCGGCATCCCGGTCTGGTTGTGGTGGGCGCCGTTCCCGTGGATATCGCTGTCGTGGTGTGCCGACCGGACCAGGACGGTGTGGTGCATCACCCGCGCCATCCGCGGCAGCATCTCACCGATCCGGATGCCGGACACCGCGGTCTCGATCGGCTTGACCGGCCCGGCAATATTCGACGGCGCCTCCGGCTTCGGGTCCCACAGTTCGTGCTGCGGCGGCCCGCCCCAGAGGAACAGGAAAATGCAGTTGATCTCCGGGGGCGCCGTACCGGCCGCCGCAGCCGCAGGCGCCGCAAGCACATCAGCCAGCGTGAATCCCAACCCGCCGATGGCCCCTACCTGCAGCAGGTCCCGTCGCGTCGCGCCCTGGCACGTCCGATTCAGTCCGGGTCCGAAGATTCGATACATCAGGTCTCGTCTCTGCTCTTGCCGGCGCTCCGGCCCTGGAAAGCCTCCCAGCAGCGTTTGAGGGAGCATTCGCTGCCCGGCATCTGTCCACCCGTACCTGTGAGTGTACCCTGCGGCCGGGGTTTCCGATTCCGTGTCGAACACAACACAACGACGTGACTGCAACTGCGGGGAGTGTGGGTCCCACGCACGTGAGGTTGAGCGGGTGATGATGACCCTGGAGGCCGTGGAACGGACAGCATCGCAAAACCAGCCCGCCGCCGCCGGAGACCCTGCGCGCCGCCGCCTTCACATGTCGGTGCGGCAAACGCCTGCGCCGTCACAGCCACGCCGGAGTTGAAGCAGCGCGGCCTGGACGAGCTGCCCGGCGCGCGCCAGGCTCACTCCCAGGTAGCCTCCGATCTCGGCCAGCGTGCGCTCTCCCCAGAAGCGCAGCAGCAGCACGTCCCGGTCGCGTCGCGGCAGGGCGAGCGCCTGCCCCAGGATGTAGGCGGCGCCCTCGCACCGCAGCACCTGAGCTTCCGGCCCCGGTCGCCGGTCCTCCTCCCACTGCGAACGTCCCTCAGCGTTGCGTCCGAACCACTCTTCCAATGACTGGGGCCGGAGATCCAGAGCACAGACATCCGTCAGCCCATCGCCCAGCCGGCGCCGCCGCCGCTCGCTGACCCAGTCCTGTCGTCGGCGCTCCTGCCGCAACGCGTACTCGACGGTGATCGCCGCCCAGGAGGCGAACGGAACGCCGGGCTCCGGCCGGTAGGCCAGCGCCGCCAGCCACACGGCCAGCGCCGCTTCGCCGCGAAAGGCGTCCCCATCCAGGCCGCAGGGAAGTCGCCGGACCAGCCGGTCGGCTTCGTCGAGAGCTCGGCTGACGGCTCGATCAATCTCGCCGTGGTGCGCCTTGTAGAAGGCGGGGAGGGAGTCATATGTCACGGTGGCGATCATGGCCTGCGCCCTCCGGAGCCCCGGAACCCGGGTCTCAAACACACGTCCTCCGGATCGTTCATCATCGGCGGCAGCGCCCCCTCCAAAAGTGCCCTTGAAACCGGCTGCGGATGTCGCAAGGAGATAGGTGGAGGCCAGGGTTGGCGTGGGATGTCCGCGAGAGGACCGGGTCGCTCGCGGGCCGGGTGGGCTGAGGGATCGCGCCCCCCAGATACGCCCATCTGCCGGATCCGTGAATTTTGTCAGCCATCCTCACGCCAATTCAGCAACCCACTCCATGATCCACACCCAGACTGTGGGGGCGCAGGCAACTGCAGGGCACGCCGCTGCCGCGCACCTGGCGGGTGAACGTGGTCCATTCGGGCGGAGGCAGTTGGATGTACTCGCTGGGCTACGCACTGATCGGGTAGCCGGAACGGACGCTACTTCTTCCACGCAAACGACGTCTGACAGAGTAGAAACCGAGGGCAACGTGATGATGCAGGCACTGCGACGGTATTACCGGGGGGCGACACTGGCGGCGATGGAGGAAGTCCAGACCGGGCGCCGGCTGAACTACCACTTCGACCACCAGGGGACGGTGCAGTGCCTGACGGACGACACGGGCGCCGTCACGGATCGCTTCGCCAGCGATGCGTGGGGGGTGCCGGTGAAGCGCACCGGGACCTCGATCAATCGCCAGTGGTACGTGGGCAGCCTGGGATACTATCGCCAGGTGGATCAGGCGCTGGACTATGTGCGGGCGCGGTACTACAGGCCGGAGATTGCAGTGTGGCTCAGTGAGGATCCGCTTCCTGATACGGCCCGTTTCCAATATGGCGAAAGTCGCCCGACGTTTCTCACGGATCCCACCGGACTCTGGTGCTGTGCGCCGGAGTGGGAACAGGACCTTTGCCCGAAACCCTGCGATCGGGACAGCAACAATAAGCCCGTGCAGCCGCCCCGACGACCTACCTGTCAAGTGACATTCAAACAACTGAAGGACATCGAGACGATTTGCACGGCCGACTGGCCCCCGGGAAACAAGACCTTCCCCAGGGCGCAGGCATTCACGAAGTGCTGCATTCGCTACTACTGTGCGACCGGAGGGCTCTGCAAAGAGGGGGACACTCCCATCGGATCTGGCAAGTGTCAGCATACTACCGGATGCACCGAGGTGCAACTGGGGAGCAACCCGCCTCTCACGTTTTGGAATCAACTGCCTGACATCTGGAAACTCTGTATATGGGAGCATGAACGTCGGCGAAAACTGCTGTGCCGGTGTAGTGGTGGTAGCGACAACGGCGGGACGATGGAAATGCCAGACTCGGAGAAGAATCGCACGCTGGCGTGCGTAGAGCGAGAGTTGCGACGCTGCAAACTTCGTACGCCTCACTGCAGGCCGTTCGGACCGGTACGCCCGTTCGTACCCAGGCCTGGGGCCTGTGTGTGGTAGGTACGCGCTTCCCGGTGGGAGCGCACCGCTTGGAATGCGCCGCCCGGTTCAACGGACCCGCATCCTGCTTCTGGTAGCGTTGGGCCTGGCACTGGTGTGGGAGGGTGACCGTCGCACCGTACCCCCTCTCCCTTCTTCCCTTCGCGTGTCCCTCCGCCTGGAGAAGCGGCTGACCCTGCGCGACCTCAGGCCCCCACTCTCACTCCCCGTTGGTCCCCCCCGGTTCCGGCTTGACCGCGCCGACCACGCCCTGCATACCGGTCCCTCGGAGTGCTTGCTCGTGCAAATTCGCACTATGATGATCGGCAATCCTCTCCTCTGGCACACTGTTGTCCTGGATACCCGGACCTGGCAGCGCCGTGCCTGCTGGCCCGACACCCGCTTCTGGCCAGAGGGCTATGCTGCGGAACACAATCAACTGGTGGTGTACCAGCCCGACGAGTTGCAGGTCCGAAATGTCCGCACCGGGCGCCGGATCGGGAAGATCCCGCTCCCACCCGCCGAGCCCCACACCGACGGCATTCACGGCATTGTGGTGAACCCCTCCGCCACCCGCTGCTACGTCACGCGCAGGCTACCGGGAGACGTTTGGGCCAGATGGCCTCAGTGGGAGTACGTATTGCCCCACAGCCCCGGTCGGCCCCTCCGGCTGCCGGGGATGTTGGTCAGGGACGCATCCCGGGGGGAAGGGCGCTATCTGAGCGTGTCTGCCGGGGGCTGGGGTGGGGGAGGTGTGGAGTTGTTGGAGCCCGCCACGGGTCGTAGGAGGAACAATCCTGCGGTGAACCACGCGTGGTCGGGGGTGTTCCTGGGGGAGCATGGGTTTCTGGGTGTGGAGCGCGAGCGGTGGCTAACCCGTTTCCGCGTACCAGACCTGATGCGTGAGGAGATCCGGCTGCTCCCCACTGGCTGCGAGATTCGCACTCCGCTGGTGGCCGCCCGGGACGGGCGCTTGGCAGGAGTCGTGGTGCGGCAGGAGGAACGAACCTGGCTACAACTCTGGCGCACCCGACCACTGGAGAAGGTCGCGGAGACCCTCCTTCCGGTGTGGCCCAACTATTGGACGATGGCCCCAGACGCCAGCCACATCGTGACCGGCACGTGGACGGGGGAGGTGAGTGTGTTCCGCATCCAGTGGTCGGACAGCGGTGAGCCCAGTAGGAAGAAGTGAGCCCTGCTTGATCCCCGCACCACGGAGCAGCTTCGTGAGCAGTTCGACGGTGGCCTCCCAGACCCGCTCTTCTGGTGGCTTCCGTCCCCGTGGCATGGTCCCCAAGTCAACGAAGGAGAGACAACGGCCCTGCTAACCTGGCAACACAGATTTGAGTGGTTCCAGGGCGACCACAGGGTGCCCACCAAACAGGTCAAATTTACATTGACAGACTACACACAGCCTGTCAGAAAAGTGCTCATCGGCCCCATTTCTGGGCTCTCTGGGGCACAGGGACGCTCCGAAACAGGGGTTCTCGCCCGTCTCGTGCGGTTTTGGACGCACTGTAGTGGCTCATCCGACAGGCTGCGCGTAGTCTGTCAAAGCAGATTTAAGTGGTTCCGGGGTGACGTCAGGGTGCCGACCGAACAGGTCAAATCTGCGTTGCCAGACTAACTACTTCTCCGGGAACAACCCGCTCACGACCGCGCATGCCATTCGATCCACCGCAAACGACCCAGAGCCCTACTTCAACAAACCGGCTGGCCTCACGAGGACTCTCAATGTGCCCACACGATCACCGGAAGTTGGGATTGCTGCGAGAAGTCGAAAGACGGCCGCCCTAAAGTGACTTGCGTCCCACCCTGCCCCACTTCCCCGGCAGTGCCCTCGCGACCAACAAGCGGATGCAGAAGGCGCTCATGATCAGTTGCCGATGGCGATCAAGGCAACAGGTCCAGGCGCGGAGGAGAACTGCCGTCTGGAAGGATCAGACACCATGCGTACTCGACTGACACCCTGGTACTTGGTCACGCTTGCACTTGCAAGCGCGGCCCTCTGCGGCACGCAAGGGAGCACCGCACCCAGAATGGATCCACGGCCCCTGGTCTGGGATGGGCTCGCGCTGCAGGTCCGCGTGCGGGACGGAGAGGTCAAACAGATCGTCCCGCCCGAGTGGTGGGTGCGGTGTGTCGCGTTTCGGGATGCCGACCCGTCGGAGATCCGCTATCGGTTCAACCAGCAGCATCAGCCGCGAAACTGGCGCTCGTCTACTTCCGGCCCCGAAATCACCCACCGCCGTTCCTGGTTTGCTCCCGGCCTGCGGCTACGGGCAGTCGGGGATCGTCTGCGCATTCGCCTGGGGTCACGTCGCCTGGAGGTGCCGCTCGAACCATCATTGCTTCCCGGCATGATGAACTATGTCCGCGGGATTGCAAACCACGAATACCTCACGCTGGTGTCTTACGAACATAAGGGCGTACCGCTCCGGATCACTACCTACAGCCGCAAATCCGCCACCCGTTGCTGGACCGCAGTGGCCTTGGACCGTGAGCCCCCATTGCAAGGTCACCCAATGGGTTACTGCGAACCCCAATTGCAGGGTGACTTGCTGGTAGTGTTCGGAATTCTCTCTCGCGACACCTACGTGCTGGCCTACCACCTTGCGGCCGGACGCTCCTATGGGGTCCTCCGGCTGCCGTTCGCGAGGATCCCGTAGTACAGGGTCCTACCAGCGCGTGATCTAACCCGGGGCGGTGGAGACGCAGGCGGCGACGAACTACGAAGTGCAGGGAACGCCGCTACCGCCCACTTGGCACGTGAACGTGGTCCATTCGGGCGGGGTCAGCTGGACGTACTCGCCGGGCTATAAGGGCAACCGAGAGACTGCGACAAACGGTCTCGACCGAAGTGCACGAGGAACCACATCGAAGTCGAATGCTTGAGGGCGAATGGGCCGGTGGAACAAGCGATGAGCATCCTCTGCTGCCCATAC
>SYMT01000619.1 GCA_005805375.1 Actinomycetota bacterium | reverse complement strand
TTCGCATCCCGGACGTGATCCGCCAGGCGGGCGCGCGGCTCGTCGAGGTGGGAACCACCAATCGGGTGCGCCTCTCCGACTATGCCGAAGCGATCACTCCCGACACTGCGCTCCTCCTCCGGGTGCATCCGAGTAATTTCCGCATCATCGGCTTTACCGAGGAGCCGCCGATTGCGGCATTGGCGGGCCTGGGACGGGAGCGCGGGGTGCCCGTGCTGGACGATCTCGGAAGCGGGGCACTGCTCAGCCTGACCGCCCACGGCCTGTGCGATGAGCCCGCGGTGCAGGAAAGCGTCGGGGCCGGCGCTGACGTCATCACCTTCAGCGGCGACAAGCTCCTCGGGGGGCCGCAGGCCGGCCTCGTGGTGGGACGCGCCGACCTCCTGGCCCGCCTGAAGCGCCATCCCCTGATGCGCGTCGTGCGCCTCGACAAGCTCACCCTCGCCGGCTTAGAAGCCACCCTCCGTCTGTATCGGGACCTGCCCCGTGCCCTGCGGGAGATCCCCACCCTCGCCGCCCTCACCACCGACCCCGCCGCCCTCCTCCGCCGCGCCGAGCAACTGGCTGCCCTCCTTGCCGACCTCCCCTGTGCGGTCACCCTGGAACCGGGCCACTCGCAGGTCGGCGGCGGCTCCCTCCCCGGCGAGGAGCTCCCCACCACGCTGGTCTGCCTCCGCGACGGTCCGATCAGCCCCCAGGAACTCGCCCGTCGCCTGCGCACCGGCGAGCCATCCGTCTGGGGCCGCGTGCAGCGCAACCGCCTGATCCTGGACGTGCGCACCGTCACCCAGACCGAACTGGAAGACCTGGCATGCGCGCTGCGGCAGGTCCTGGCGGCCTGAAGTGTGCGGATGAACCGGGAACGCCCGCGGTGGAGTCTCCGTACTCCGCTTTGGAGATCCCCGGTCCCCAGCGCGCGGCCCAAGCCACCCGGTAGGGAACGCCGGTCAGTCCCGCCGCACCCGTCCGCTGCTGGCCGGACGCCCCCCCGGCGGCTTCGGATGGGGTTGGCCGGCGTTCCCGCCACGATGCAGGGCGCCCCATTCCGGTGGTGGGTTTCCAGGTCGCGGGCACCCCACGACCTGGCGGATCTGCACCCTGTGCCGGACACCCGCTACGGGGCGGTCTGGAACTCCACCGTCGCCAGCGTGAGGTTACCCTCGGCGTTTCGCGGGGCAACTCCCAGCTTGTAGTTAGTGCCCGGCTTCAGGAACCCATCGGGAATCCCGAACCGGTTGCTGGATGCCGGGAGCGTCATTTCCAGTTTCCCTGAACCGTCTTCCTCCTCGAACTCGATTTCATAGGACTGGGCGCCCGGGACCGGGTTCCAGGCGGCGATCGCACCCACGATGGGCACTGCGGTGGCGCCGTCCGGAGGGCTGGTGATTTCCGCCGCAGGCAGCAGCGCGTGTGAGAGCGTCACGGAACTGGCGAGACGCTGTCCGGTGATGGTCCGCCCGGTGAACCGGTACACCCCGGGGGGATAGGACCGTACCGCCGTCGTTGTGTCCGGCTCAGCCGACTCGACGGCCATCTCGGTGAGTCCCAGCGGCGGGCGAGTCGTCCACGTCTGGCTCACAATCGTCTTTCCGTTCGGCGCCACGACCATGAGCGATCCCAACCCAACGCCGTGATCGGTGCGGATGTGACAGCCCGTGTCCTCGTCCGTGCTGTTGAATTCGAGAAACATCTGGGCCCTGGCGAAAGGCTGGGTAGCAGGCGGACGCGGCGCGAACGTCTGGGCCAGGGTGACTGCCGGGATCCCTCCCAGGCAAAGCAGCGCTCCGGCCATGAGCACTCCGGTCGTTCTCGTCATGAACTGCCTCCTTGGAGAAGCGTGAACTGCGGGGGCGCTGGTCTGCGTCCCGGTATTCAGTGTGCGCGGCGTGCCTGAGCGGGGGCTGAGTCACTCCTTTGAAATCTCTCACCCGTCCACGAGACGGGCGCGCTCTGCGCTTCGCACGCCCGCGCCCGACCGCGTGCCCTGACGGACGTCCGCACCTCCCGAGAGTCCCACCGATTTCGCGAGCGCTGCCCTCGCACTGCGTGGGAACGGATACCAGTCCAGAGATATGTCTCTGTAGCTGCCAATCTGTGAACGGGCTGCAGCGTGTGCGGCGGGAGGGTCCGGTGGGTACTGTTCGTGGGGGGTAACCGTTCATGGGGGTGCCGTTTTCGGGGCACAGTGTGTTCCAAGGGGTCCGTGAACCAGGAATAACCGGTCAGCCGGGGGCGAACGTCTCCCCGCAGTGCGCACCGCGGTCGGGGACCACGTCGTGGTGGTGGGTGATGGATTCCGGCGCGGCCCAGGGGCGGGAACGGTCGGGGTGTCCGGGTTGGGCGCCACATCCGAGAGTGGCAAGGAATATGCCGGTGTAGTCGCCTCGCAGAGGATCACCTTGCGCATCGCGCTCCGGCGGGACAACGATTGACGACGCACCCTCGCGGAGCGCACCTTGCTGGGGTATCCGCGGAGCCTTCTCCCGCGCGTCAGCGTCCCATGCCATGCATCGCAAGGCGCTGAGGGGCCGCGAAACTGGGAGCCGTACTTGTCCGCCGGATCGCGAAACTGCTCACGCAGAAACAGGCGGAGCGGCCCGACGCCCGGCAGGTGGCGGACCCTGAGGAAGTGGGGCTCGGCGCCCGGTCCAGATGCGCGGGCGCCATTTCTTGACCGACGGCTGAGTTGGAAAGTAGTGAGTGGCGAGGAGCGAGCAAAAAGTGTCCGACGCTCCCGGCTCGTGTCTCAATACTGGCCACGCACTCAGCTTGTGCCGGAGTCCCGCCGCGCCTACAATAACTCGTTCCAGCTCTTCACTTCCAGCAGGCGCAGCGCAAGTTCGTCCAACCGCGCCTCATCCTGGATTTTCGCGAGCGCCGCCAGCGTCTGCTTGCGCGGCTTGCCGAGCCGCCGCGTGCCCAGTTTCACCAACAGGTCTTGCCGGCCCCTGACGACACCTTCCTCCAGGCCCTCGACCCGGCCCTCGACCCGGCCCTCGACCCGGCCTTCGACCCGGCCCCTGGTGATCCCTTGCTGCACACCTTCGGCCAGCCCGCGGTCATGGCCCATCAACTCCGCTTCCTGCAGCCACTCGCGGATGGTCTCCGATTGTTTGACGTCATTCATCTTGGCCTCTCCAAAGAGGGTGCGCAGCGCCGTGGCCGGAAAGGTGCGCAACCGCAGGATGTAAGTCAACGCCAGCGACTCCTGGCGCTCCGGGTCGGTGAAGCCGGCTCCCTCAATGATCCGGATCTCTTCCCGGAGCAACTCCCACCCCGTATCTTCCGGTTTATCTTCCCATAGCAGCAGCAGTGGCGCCAACGCCCGCAGGTCCCCGTGCCGGATCTGGGCTTCGTAGTCCCACAGGTTCCGCGCCTCGACCCGGTATTCATTCGTCAGACCATCGAAGGCTTCGATGGACAGCCCATCGGGAAACGTGGCATAGGCGCCCTTGCGCAGGTACGGCAGTACGAGAACCACCTGGATTTCCAGGTCCCGCATCATCTGCAGGGGCTTGATGAGGCAATCCAGGAGTTGCTTCCGCCGCGGCGGATCCATGAAGAGTTCGAGCAGCAATGCCTCGCGCGCCTTCCCCGGGGGCTCGTAAATGAAGAAGCGATCCGCCTGGAGTTCCCGCACCACGACGGTGGTGTCATCGGGGCGGATGTGCTGTGGGTCCACCCGCTGGCCCAGGAGGCGGAACGGGAGCGCCTTGTGGACCTTGAAGAACGCCTTCAGGTCAATGTCTACGGCAGTATGCGGCAGTTGCGGTTCTCGCATCGGCAGGGGTCCAGGTGGGCGCCACTCGCACCTACGGCGCCTGCGGTTGGCCGGCCGTCAGCCTGTCCACTTGTGTCAGGGCGAGCAGCTCGTCCCGGAGGGCGGATACAGGATGGTCCGGCGCATCCGCAGCGTCCCGGGTCGCGTCCAGCACCGACTCGGGCACACAGACCCATTGCGCGTCGAGCCAGTAGCCCGAACGGAGTGCCCGCAGGATCAGAGCCTCGGCATCGGGCTTCACGGTGTTAGCGCCGAAGCCGACGTCGGCGATGAGCAGCGGGTGGTTGGGGAACCGGTACCTGACCCCCGTCAGATAGTCCCGTGGCACCTGTTGGGGCTGCCGGAATGCGGCGCCGGGACGGAGGGTCAACCCGACGGCATCCACTGCTTCCGCAAACCGTGAGGGGTCGGCGCCCTGAGACGAAACCAGGATCTGCCCGAACGGGAGTTCGGCGCCCTGGCCGTAGCGCCCCAGCAGTAACTCCACGTTCCACGAAGCCATCGTCCGGGTCCCGGGCGATATGCCCCGGATTGCTGCACGGGCGTCACCAAGCATCCGGGCCACCCCTGGGGTCGCGCCGGGATGCCGGGCCAGGTAGGCATTCACTTCCGGCGCCAGATCGAAGAATTCCGGACGACCCTCGGCGGCCAATCGCCGGCACACGAGGACGAAGTTCGCCTCCATCGCCGGACTCCAGGCGCCGGGGCCGCGCCGGGTGGAACGATCGGGGGAAAGCCAGTCGAGGCTGAGGAGCAGTGGGACTCCCGGCAGCACCCCCCGGCGGGCCCGCACCTGGGCTGCCAGTGATTCAACGTCAGCTCCCCAGGTGAGGCGCAACTGCGTGCCGGTCGGGGCCGCGCTCCCCGAGCCGCCGGCGCCCATCTCGCCGGGCGCAGTGGCCGGGTTCGGGGACTGCTCGGCGCCGTCGGCTGCCGGGGGCAGCTTTTCAGCACCGGCCTTCTGTCCTTGATAGCGGGAGGGCGAGGCGCTGTCCGATGCGACGGCAAACGTACGCTCCGCCGGAGCGAAAACGGTCAGGTCGCCGTTCATGAAGTACACAAGTCCATCGGCCGTCGCGAGGTTGCCGGGCTGTCCGACCGGGGTTTCCCACACCGGCCGGCCGGTTTCCTGATGGAGGGCTACTACCCAGTGGGCCAGGTCTCCTCCGCTATCCCCAGTCGTTCCCTGCGCGGCGGGCGGGTCCGAGACACACAGAACGAGGTGGCCCCGGGAGGCGATGAGCGAATGCACCCGGCTGCGGGGCGGCAGCGGCATCCCCCACAGTGGCCGGCCGATCTCCGTGTCAATCGCCCAGAGTGCCCCTTTCACGATTCCGAAGACGCGCCCCCCGGAGACCACCAGCCCGGGATGAAGCGGATACACCTGGGTCTCGCCTACCAGCATGTCCAGCGCCTGTTTTTGGAGCCGTTGGTACTGGGTGGCCGCCAGCATGGCTTCACGCCGGGCCGCCTGCTCGTAGGCGCGCTGCTGGTTCAGCCAGAGGCGCAGCGTCGAGTTGTCCTGATGATTGGAGAGGCCGCTGAGCGGGTACACTGTGCGATTGGGCGCGCCCTGTGCCCGGATTCCCGGCGCCCCGGCACTGCTGCCTGCGGATACCGGATTCCCGCTGCCCGAAGCTCCGCCAAACCCGGCCCCCGCGAATCCTCTGCCGCCGAGCGGACTTCCTCGGACGCCGGGCGCCGGTCCCGTACCGAAGGATCCGTTGCCGCCGAAGCGGAACACTCCACGCTGACCGTGTGACACCACCCCGGCCCGCTGATCCACGATATTGAAATTCTGCCGGACACTCCGCCCAGCGGAGGGAGTTCCGCCGGCGCCGCCGATGCCGACGTTGACCGGTGGAACCGGGGGGATCGGCTCGCTGAGCACGATCCGCCGGGAAGTGGTCTGCGGCGAGAAGAGCCATTTCTCCGCCCCATCCGCAGCGTCCAGCACGAGGATGGCCTCCGTGCCGTCCGGCTTGCCGAGGGGGAGGTATACCTGCCGGTCGTCGCCCGCGGGAACGCCGATCGGGAACGGCAGGTAACGGTGCCAGAGGGTCCGGCCCTGCTGATCCAGGCCGGCAACCATGTGGTTCTGCTTGCCGTCGGTGATTATCCAGCCCGGTCCGGCCGCCACCGGTGGGGCACCCGAAAAAGCCGCGGCACTGTGTAGCGCGTACGGCGGGGGAATCGGGCGGTGTACCCGCGACATCTGCGGATCGGCTCCCGGCGTCCACCGGCAGATCATCTCGGAGAGGGAGGTGGCAAAGAAGTTGCCTCCATCCACCAGGGGAGGACCCAGCAGTTCGGGCAGGCGCGGGACCCGGGCGCTGGCGTTTGTGACTTCGGGCAGCGGCCCGGCGGTAAACAGCACGAGGCTGTACGGGTCCGGCCGGAGGCGGTCGAAGGGCAGATTCAAGCGGGAGAGTGCGCCGCGCGCGCCCAACTGCGTGAGTGCCGCCCCCACGTCTTCGATTCCGGTGGCGGCGTTGAAGCTGCGGATGAGGAATCCGGTCGCCGGCTTCCCGCCGACGAGAAACTTCGGGGCGCCCGGCTCTCCGGAGCGGCTCACCCAGTCGTAGACGAGCACCCGGCTGCCGTCCACTGTCGGGGCCACCTGATCCGTGAGTGGATGCCCGAGCCGTACCGCTGCCAGCGGTTGCCGCCAGAGTTCGCGTCCGCTCCGTGCGTCCAGCGCGAGCAGCACCCGGCTCGCCCCATCGGCCGCCACGAAATAGAGGACGCCGGCGGCGATCGCGGCGTGGCTGAGCGGCGTGTAGTTGCTGCGGCCGCGGGTGCTCCATTGCCACAGGGGCATCACCGGAAACCGCACCGGGTCCTGCGAGGCGCCGGTGCGTCCCCGGTCGTGGCGAAACTGCGACCAGTTGTCCGCCCGCGCCCGCGGAGCAGCGGCGAGGAGGAGGGCAGTCAGGGCGAGCACGGAGTACTGGAGTTGCATGCGCATCCGGTCCGGCAGTGTGTGAGATTCCGCGAGGCTCAGGTCCGATCCGACGCGGAACGATGAGCATCCCCTCATTGGACACTGGAAGCGCCCCGGGCGTTTCAGACTCGCCTGCCCCTGTGCCCCACCTGACTTCCGCGCCACCTTTTGCCACCCCCCAGGCTGATGACCCGACAGTCCCCACCCTGGGCCACCGACCGATACTAGGTGGTGGAGCCATCCGGAACTCCCTGAAAGGACACCATGCCCGACCAACTCCGTCTCGACATCGAAATGCAGGGCGAACTAGAAACCCTCTGGGCGTCGGTGCTGGATCACGTCGAGGCGGAACTGGGTCAGGAAGCCATCGCGAGCTGGCTCCAGGATGCGGTGCCTGTCGCTCTTGAGGGGGGAACGTTCGTGCTCGGCGTTCCTAACTCCACTGCGCGTGCTTGGGTAGAAAAGAAATACGCGCGTCGGTTGGCGGCCGCGTTGTCGGATCTCCAGGGGGAGCCGCTCCGGCTCGAAGTGGTGGTGCACCGCGCCACGAAGCGCGCCGCCCGGTCCACGACCTCGCCCACGCCGGCGCCCCCAGCGAGCGTCTCCGCTGCGCCGCCGCCCCGCCCCGCTGTCTCCGCGGCGTTCGCCCCCATCCCGTTGAATGAGAAGTACACGTTTGAGAACTTCGTGGTGGGGCAGTCGAACCGGTTCGCGCATGCCGCAGCGGCAGCGGTGGCGGATCAGCCCGGCAAGGAGTACAACCCCCTCTTCCTGTACGGAGGAGTGGGCCTCGGCAAGACGCATCTCCTGCAGGCCATCGGGCACGAACTGCTGGTCCGCAACCCGCACGCCCGGGTCGCCTACGTCTCGGGTGAGACCTTCACGTCACACTTCATCACCAGCCTGCGCGACCGAAAAGCGGAGGAGTTCCGGCGCGCCTACCGCAGTGTGGACATCTGGCTGGTAGATGACATCCAGTTTATTGCCGACAAGTCGAGCACCAAGGAAGAGTTCTTCCACACGTTCAACGAGCTCTACCTGACCAACCGGCAGGTGGTGCTTGCCTCGGACCGGGCGCCGCGCGAACTGCGGCTGATGGAAGACCGGCTGCGCACGCGCCTGGAAGCCGGATTGATGGTGGAGATTCTCCCCCCGGAACTGGAGATGCGGGTGGCGATTCTCCAGCGCCGGGCAGCGCAGGAGGGGGCCGATGTGCCGCCCGACGTGCTGTACCAGATTGCCTGCACCGTAACCGACAGCACCCGCGTGCTGGAGGCGGCCCTGATCCGTATGCTCGCGCTGGCGTCGCTGACCCGTTCGTCCGTTACCCCGGAACTGGCGGCGCGCGCTCTGGGCGCCTTCGTGCAGGAGAGCCGGGTGGCGGGGATCAGCCTGCTCTCCATTCAGAGAGCAGTGTGCGAGTACTTCAAGATTTCCGAGCAAGAGGTGATCGGTCCGCGTCGCGACCGGCAGACGGCGCTGGCTCGTCAGGTGGCGATGTACTTGATGCGGGAACTGACCCGGAAGTCGCTGGTGGAAATCGGAGAGCTCTTCGGCGGCAAGACTCACTCGACAGTCATCTACTCCTGTGGGAAACTGGAGAAAGAGTTGAAGACGGACGCCGGCCTGGCCGCCAGCGTGAAGGAACTGCGGGCGAAGATCGCAGCGTCCAGCCGGGAGTGATGCCCTGTGTCAGGTGAACGCGCGCGACTGACGGAGATTTTCAGCAGCCTGCAGGGGGAAGCGGAGCTGATCGGCGTTCGCCAGGTGTTTGTGCGCTTCTTCGGATGCAATCTCCGCTGCGCCTGGTGCGACAGCCCGGAGACACTGACGGCGCCGAAAGGCCCGCTCGCTCCGGCGCGGGTTGAGCAAACTCCCGGCCGCGCAGACTTTCGCCCGCTCTCCAATCCGGCAACGCCGGCAGCGGTGCTGGAAGCGGTATTGCACCTCGCGCGGCTCCCCCACCACTCCGTCAGCCTGACCGGCGGCGAGCCGCTCCTCCACGCCGCCTTCCTGGAAACGTTTCTCCCCTTGCTGCGGACTGCGGGGCTCCGGACCTATCTCGAAACCAACGGGTTACTTCCCGGTCACCTCGCCCGTGTGCTCCCCTGGCTGGACTGGATTGCAATGGACCTGAAACCGCCCTCCTGCACCGGCGATCCCTGCCCGGACTGGCTGGAGCGGCACCGGCAGTTCCTGCAGGTCGCAGCCCCCGGTCGAGCCGGGAGCCCGCACACCTTCCTGAAGCTCATCGTCAGCGTGGACGCCGATGAGGGAGAAGTGCGCGCGGCCCTGGAACTGGCCCGGCGCGACGCACCGGGATGCACGCTCACCCTGCAGCCCGTTACCCCGTTTGGCCCGGTGTCGCACGGCCCGGAAACCGGGGCGATGCTTGCCTGGCATAGCCTCGCGTCCGAGTACGTGCGCGATGTGCGGGTGCTGCCGCAGGTCCACAAGTTGATGCAGGTGCTGTAGCAAGTCTGCCCGCTCACCGCTGAGCCCTGTCCGCAGGGAGTGCGGTTGAGCCCTGCCCCCTCGCCCTGCTGGGTGTAACCGGCGAAAAACGGGAACAATCGCGGGCGGTTACGATTGACCACCGACCCCCTCGAATGTTTGACGTTATCCCCGTTCCGAGCACCCGTCCCACCCTGCAAATCTCGCCGGAGTGCGAGGCGATCGCCTCGCCCCTCGGGACCGTCTCGTCGGCCCTACTGGCTCTTCGCGGCCGGCACCGGGGCGGAAGCCGGGCCAAATGGGCAGTGTCATCCCCACCTGCGGCATCGCCGTAGGACACCACGGGGCTCGAAGCGAGACGGGCGGGTGCGGAGCGACACGGGAGGATTTGGAGCGGCAATCGGAGTTGCCGGACTCCACATTGGGTGGGCTTCTGCTGCGGTGCGCGAACCTGTCATCGCTTGGGCCGGCGCGGCGCTCTACTGGCGTTGATAGCCGGTGGAGAAGCCCGCTGCTCCTCGACTGCGTGCGTAACCGGACGCGCACATCGTGTTATGAAGTGCTTTGGTCGATTTTTACACTGCCTGGGTCGTCAGGCTGTTTGAAGTGCTCCCCATTGTCAAGACAGCGATTCCGCGTCTTTAAGTTATAGCCTCGGCCCACGCCACTCCGCTCTTGCTGCCCGCGTGGCCTGCTCCTCTAAGCCTGTTGGCTCCCCCGGTTACTTCCTGCCTCCGCGCCCTTCCCGTACGCACCGGCGCCCTCCGCCCCGCGGTAGACCTCCCCAGGGGTCCGATCCGCCAGCCCTTGGTGCGGCCGGGCCTCGTTGTAGAACG
>SYMT01000618.1 GCA_005805375.1 Actinomycetota bacterium | reverse complement strand
GGCGTCCCGCCGGCCTCCCCACGCCCCCGTCCTGCCCCGCGGCCGTGAAACCGCGTCAAAAATCGTTGTCCCCTGCCGGCCTTACAGCGACACTCCTGAGATCGGAGGCGTTCTGCCCGGCGCCATCAGGCCGAAACTCCTTCCAGCGCCGTGCCTCACAGCATGCCGGTGTTCCGTTGCCGTTCGCAGGAGATCCGAGATGTCGCGCCATCTGCTTCGCATCCTCATTCTGGCTCTGGTGCTGTGCGGCGCCGCCGGCGCGCAAGACCGCCGCGTGCTGGTGAAGCGCCCCGCCATCACCCCGACGGCCGGGCCGCTCGCAGGCAAGGTCGGCTACCGGAAGATCCACGTCCTCATCGTGGCGATCAGCCGGTTCGCACGGGTGAATGCGCCCCTCCCGGGCGTAGACGACGAGGCCCTCGCCTTCCGATCGCTGATGATTGGGCGCTATGGGGCGCTGGACGCGGACACGCGGGTGCTGTTGAACGAGGCGGCGACGCGGGAGGCAATCCTGGCGGAGTTGCAGCGCCTTCTGGACCCGGATGTGGTGGATCCGGATGATGGGGTCATCATCTATCTGAACAGCCACGGGATGGATGTGGGCCGGAACCGGCTCCGCACCGGCTACCTGCTTGCCTACAATGCCGCGCGGGACTGCAGGACCGCGCGGGGGAACCCGCGCTCGTTCGCCGAGACCTGCCTGGATATGAAGCAGGATGTATGGGGGCTGCTGCGCAAGGTGCCGGCGCGCCACACGCTGGTCTTTGCCGACGCCTGCTTCAGCGGCCACCTGGTGCGCAAGAACCCGGCGGAGGACGGCCCGCCCGCAGTCGCCGAAGATGTGTTGGATAAGTTCCAGGAGGAAGCGCTGGAGGGCATCGTGTCCAGCCGCTCGGACCAGGAGTCGATTCTGGATCGGCGCTCGGGGCGGAGCTTTTTCACCGGTGCGGTTCTGAAGCGGATGGAGCGCCGGGCAAGCAGTGGTGGCCGCGAAGTCTACCTGACGCGCGACCTGTATGCGGACGTGCGCCGCGACGTGCGCATACAGGCCCGGGATGCCGGAGTGAAGCAGGAACCGCAATATGGGTCCTATGAGGACGCGGGCGAGGGAGGCGAATTCGTCCTCATCCCCACGCCGCCGCGGGCCGTACCGGAGTACCGGCCCCCGGTGGTCCGTACGGCCGCGCCCGCCCCGGACCCCGAGCGGTCCTTCCCGCTCGTGCAGCAGCGCCGCCGCACGGACCTGCTGCTGCCGGGCCGGCCGGACATCGAGTTCGTAAACGTTCCCGCAGGCGAGTTCACCATGGGGAGCAACACCAGAGACAACGACGAGAAACCGGAACGGCGGGTGCGGATCACGCGGGCGTTTCAGTTGGGGAAGTATGAGGTGACGAACGGGCAGTACGCGATGTTCCTGGCGAGCCCGGAGGGCAAGGACCACACGCCCGCTGGCTGGGACCCGCGGTGGGCGACGGACCCGGCGAAGCGAGACCTGCCGGTGGGCGGGGTGAGCTGGGGGGACGCCAACGCACTTTGCGGGTGGGCGGGGTGCCGGCTGCCGACCGAGGCGGAATGGGAATATGCGTGCCGGGGCCCGGAGAGCCGAGAATATCCGTGGGCGGCGAGCAAGGGGGGGCCGAGTCCCACGCTGGCGATCTTCGGGGTGGGGAGCGCGGCGCGGGTGGGGAGTTGCCCGGAGGGAGCGAGTTGGTGCGGAGCGGAGGACATGGCGGGGAACGTCTGGGAGTGGTGCCAGGACTGGCACGGGGCGTACGACCCGAAGGCCCTCGTCGATCCGCAGGGACCGGCGACCGGAAAGTATCGCGTCTTGCGGGGCGGGTCGTTCCGCTACGGGGCGCCTTTTCTGCGGGGCGCGTATCGCCTCTACGGCCTCTACTTCCGGTACACGCTCAACGGGTTTCGGGTCGCGCGGTGAGCGGTCGAGCACCCGACAGTACTCTGGGCTCTTTGCCCTCGGCTGCCCGGCTCCAAGCCGGGCAGAAAGAAATTTTTGACAATGACAAATAGTAATCTGTCTATCATTCAGCGGGTGCAGGACCTGCTGCTCTGGATGCTCCCGCGCCTGTCCAATCTGCCGCGAGATCGTCGCTATGGTTTGGGCCTGCGCATCGAAAGTACGCTGTACGACCTGCTGGAGTACCTCATTGAGGCCCGTTATGCCGGACAGGGAATTGAGGCGCTGGATCGAGCCAACGCGCGGTTGGAACTGCTGCGGTGTCAGGTGCGACTCCTGACCGACCTGGAACTGCTGGATCAGCGGCGCTTTCAACACGTGTCCGGGCTGATCAACGAGATCGGTGTGGAGTTGGGCGCGTGGCGCCGTTACCGCAAGGATCGGGAGCGAAGCGATGAAACGGCAAAGCAACCTGTGGCCGCAGATCGTGGCGTGGGACAATCTGGTGCTCGCGCACCGTCGCGCCCGCGCCGGGAAGCGCTTCAAGGAGAGTGTCCTTTCGTTTGAGTGGGATCGGGGGGGCGAGTTGCTGCGGCTGCAACAGGAACTGGAAGGCGGCACGTATTGTCCCGGCAAGCATCGCACGTTTCTGATTTGCGAACCGAAGCGCCGCCTCATCGCCGCGGCTCCCTACCGGGATCGAGTGGTGCATGAGGGAGGGCACGGCTGGTAGGTTCCTCGAACGTCGCGGCCCTCCCGCCCTCTTCGCTAGAAAAACGCCATAAATTAATATGTCCCCCGAGGCCGTCCTCTCGACACCTTCCCCATGAAGAAGGAGAGTGCGAGATGCACGAGCAGCCTGATAGTGGGCAGCCGGTACGGCTGGAGATCGTCTACCGCGATCCTGCGGGGAAGACAATCAGCCGGCCGATGGACTGCCCCCCGACGGTAAAAATCGCGGACCTTGGGGTCCGCGCAGGGGTGCCGGGGCACGGGCGGGTTACCGGGGTTCGTCTCCCCGGCACGCAGGTGGGGCTTCCGCCCCACTACACCGTGGCGGAAGCCGTGCCGTCCGGCGAGAGCGTGATCTACCTGGACGTGGAGTGGGATCCGGCGGTACCGCCGGCCGCCCACCCCTTCGTGGACCGGGTGCGGGTGCTGCGGGACCGGGTCAATGCGGCGATCCCGGACTATCCGCCGGCATCCTGGTATGGGATGGCGCTCCTCATCGGCGTCGCGCTGGGGGTGCTGCTGTTCCTCCCGCAGGGGAACGGCACACGCAATCCCGGCGAGCCGGACCGGGTCGTGGGGCCGACCCCGGACGGCGTGACTGCGCCCCGCGGAAGCGAGGACCCACCCACTCCGCCGGCCCCCGAAACGCCGGTCATCGTCGGGATCACACCTCGCCCGGACGCGGGGGATCCGGCGTCTGGGGGTGAGCCGGGCACCGGGCAGGGCGTGGAGGATGTCTGGGATGGCCCGGACCCAGCTCAGACCGAAGTGCCCGTCCAGCCTGAGCCGACGAACGGGCCGGGTGACGATGAGGAGAGGGGGATGCCCCCGGTCACCGGCGAACCGGAGGACCGCGGCACGGAAACCGAACCCCCGGCGATGCCCTCTCCTGGACGGGTTCCCACCCCGGTTCCTCCGTCGGAGCCGGCGGACCCGCTCGAACTCCTACCCCCTCCCACCCGCGAGGCCGTGGCGGAGCGCGTGGCGCGGGCCGAAACGGAGCTGCGCGACGGCGCCAATCCCGAATTGGCGGAAGATGCGGGACAAATCTGGCAGGATGCCCGCCGGATCGGGGATCGGGCGCTAGAACGGCGCGCACTGGTCGTGCTGAAGCGGGTGGCCCGTACGAGGGAGATGCCCTTCTTGTTGGCAGCCGCCCACCGGGGTGAGCGGGCGCTGCGCGGGCGCACACGCGCCGAAATCACGGATCGCATTGAAAGGAAAGGAAAGTGAACATGACCTGGATCACGGCCGTACGAAACGGCGTGACATCTGTGGCGCTGGCCGCGTCGGCGTTCCTGTTGGCGGAACCGGCACAGGGCCGAACCTGGCGCGAGGAGTTCTATGCCAGCTACGGCGGATCTGCTCGCCCGGGGGCGTTCCGGCAGGCGGCCCGCGTCCGCGTGGCGCGGAGCCAGCGGCACCTGCTGGCCTGGGTGCCGTTCGCCGGCACCGTGAGCCAGAACATCAACGGCAAAGAACTGGTGCCGGTCCGGGAGTTCGTCCAGTTCCTCAACGAGCTCTACCCGGATCTCCGCTTGCACGTTCACTGGCAAGACGGGCGGATCACCGTCAGCCGGGGGCCGTACCCGGGCCCGCCGCAGGTGGCGATTCGGTCCCGGTGCGAGGCGCCGGACGGGAGCGACGCGGACCCCGAACCGGAGCCGGTGGCCGACGAAGCCACCAGCGCCTTCGCCTTCGGGATGATGGCGTTGGGACAGGGCCGCTTCCAGACGGCGCGTGAGCGCCTCGACCTGGCGGCGAAGGGAGGCCTGCCCGAAGCCTCCGCCGTGGGCGAATGGCTGCGCGAGGACATGCCCGCCGACGCGGGAGTACTGCGCTTCCGGCGAGAGCCGGGACTGCGCTCCGGTCAGATCGAGGTGGACGGCAACCCCCTCGAAGCGGACATGGACTTCGGCGTTCTGCGGGCGGGGCTACACCAGGTGACGTTCCGCACTCCCGACGGGCGGGCGTCTGCCGCCGAAGTGACGATCGTGGCCGGGCGGGTGACGCCGCTCCGCCTCGCACCATAGATGGCACGGAGGGAGCGGGGCTTGCCCCGCTCCCTCCGCTGCCGCAGGAGAGAAACCATGACCCACCTCTGGCGCCGCCGGGCCACACTGCCGGCAGACGGATATCCCCCGCCGGCGGCCCGCCTGGGGGACGAAGACTACCGCAATCTGATCGAAGGCTGGGTCCGCAGCGAGATGCGGTGGATCTCTCGGGACGAATGCTCCGACATCGCCGGCACCGCGGTGCTGGAGGCGCTGAAAGACCTGCGAGGGTACCGCGGGGGCAACCGCCGGGAGTCGTTCTTGGCCTGGCTGAAGACCATCACAATTCGACAGTGCGCCCGGGCGAAACACCGGTGGCAGCCCGCCGATTCGCTGGAAGAACTCGAAACGCAGGGCGACGAACCCGGAATTCCGGACTGCTCCGCCGACATCATCGGAGCGCTGGACGTCGAGTGGCGGTATACAGCGATCCTGGATGCCGTCCGAACCCTCGGCCAGGACCAGCGGAATGCCTTCATCCTCCACCACCTGGAGGGAATGGCGTACGCTGGGATCGCCGGGATGCTGGGCGGAACAGAGGACAAGTGGAAGAAATGCGGTTCGCGCGCCGTGGAAGCCATCCAGCGGCGCCTTGCGGAGCAGAACGATGACCAGGAATAACGAACTACTGGAACAGTTGGTGTCCGGGCAGCCGGAGGCGGAACCGCTCCGCCGGCTGCTGCGGCGCGAGCTGGCCACGCGGACCGGGGGCTGTCCCGAAGCGGCGCGCCTGCGGCTGCATGCCGAGGGGCTGCTGGCCGGTGCGGACCGGGAGACCGTGCGCGACCACGTGCAGGCCTGCCCGGCGTGTTTGACGGCACTCTCCCGTGAGTGGGACGCAGCGGCCCCGGTGCGCGCCGCCCATCGCTCGCCCTGGACGGCGGCGGGTCGCCTCCTGCGCGCCGAGCTGCCCCCGCAAACGCAGCGCGCGTTCTGCGCCCACCTGGACCACTGTGCCCGGTGCGCGTGGTGGGTGGACCTGCGGCGCCGGATCACCCGTTCGGGCGCGGCGGTCGTACTCGGCGGCACGGTGGCGGTGCCGCGCCTCACGCTCCTGACCGCTTTGAACCGGGCCTACGGCATGAACTTCGCGCTGGGAGTTGTGGTTCTCGCGCTGGGGGTTCACGCGGCTCGTCCGCTGCTGCCGGGCGCCGCAGGCAGAGTGCATGTGGGTCCCACCAAAGCAATGGAAGCGCCGGGGGTGACGGGTACGCCGGGAGGGCAGCCGCTGCCGGCGCTCACCCCGCCGGGCAGAGGTTCCGTGCGGGCCGTACCGGGTGGGTCGGCATCGCTCATTCCGGCCGGCGCCGGCGCTCCGCCCGTGGCGACCCCCGGCGCATCCGGATCGGGCCGGCGCTCGCTGGTGCTTCGCATGCTGGTTCCTGACCTGCACAACCGCGCGGAGCTGTCGGCGACCCTGGAAGAGTTGGAACGGCTGGAACTGGAACCGGGCGCCGGCCGGGCCCCGGAACTGTACCGCCACAAGGAGCGCCTGTACCAGGCGCTGGCCCGCCTCGAGCCGGACCCGGACGAGCAGGAGTGGTGCCGCAACCGCGCGCGTGAGGCCCGGCGGCGACTCCAGGACCTCGGCGCGCCCTCCCTCCGCCCCACTATGCCGCCGGGGACACGTCGTCCCGCCTCCCCGGGTTCCCCGTCCGCTGAGAAGGAGAAGACACGATGAGACACCCGCGAACTCCGCGGCTCCTGGGCCTGCTGCTTATGGGGGTCGCGGTCGCCCTGACCGTAGTTTCCCGCCCCACACCCGCACCTGCGGCGACCGCCGCGCGCCGCGCGCTTCTTTTCTGCCTGGAGGACTACCGGCCGTGGATCGCCCTCGGCTGGCAGGGGAAGAACCTCCCTTCCGCGGCCGAGGATACCCGGCGGGTGCGGCGTCTCCTGGAGGCGCGCGGTTATCAGGTCGAGGTCGTCCCCGCCGCCCGGATGACGTGGAACGGAGTCTACCGCGCGCTCACCGGGCTGTGTGATCGGGCCGGGCGGGGGGATGACGTGGTGGTCTACTTCTCGCTCCATGGCGCTCTGGTGCCCAGCACCATGCGCCACCGGGATGGCCGGCAGGCGCCGGAGGGCATGCTGATGCTGGCGGATCACCTCTTCTGCGAATGCGAGCTGTCGGCGCTGATGCGGAAGCTGACCAGCACGGGCGCTCATGTGACCCTCTGGTTGGACTCCTGCCACGCTGCAGTGCTGGCCAAGGGGTCCGCAAAGGTGGTCGGAATGGGCCCGGTCAAGGCGCTGTTGCCTCCCCCCGGCGGTGTCTTCCCGACCCCCGGCGGGGCCGACCCGAAGCCGTTCGCGCCCGCCGACCTGCTGACGCCGAAGGGCGGTCCCCCGCTGCCCTATGTCCGCCTGGCGGCGAGCGGCGGCGGCCAGCCGGCGAACACCGTGTACCTCAACGACGGGCGCCCCGGCGAAACGCTGGTCAGCCTCTTCACCTGGTCCGTCTGCGAGGCGTTGGAAGGGGGGGATGCGCGCACTTTCGGGGAACTGCTCCCGGCCGTCCGCGCGCGGTTTGGCCGCCTGGCCCAGAGCCAGTATCCCCAGGTGGCGCCCGAATCCGCGCTGGCGGAGCCTGCATTCGGCGCTGCGCCCGCACCCGGCCCGATCCGGATTGCCGGTCCCGCTCCCCGGGCGCTGGTGCGGCGGGCGCCCGGCAGCAAGCTTCGCGTGGCGGTGACGAAAGAGGGAGATGCGCCGGACCTGACCCCGGCGGTCAACGGCGTCCCCGGAGTGGCAGCCTGGCAGCCGGGCGACAACGAAGAACCGGAGGTGGTGCTCCGTGTGGGGCGCGACCGGGACGGCCTCTCCGGGACGCTGGAGGGGCCGGGAACGGGCGCCGGGTGGAAGTTCCGGGCGGACGACCGTCGCGGCCTGGAGGCCCTCGCGGCGCAGCGGCTCCAGGCGTTCCGCTTCCTGCGCTTCCTGGGCCTCCTGGGCAATCCCGCCGGGCGCAGCGCCCTGCGGCTGACCGCCGATGCGCCGGACGGTCGCTATCGCCTGGGCCAGACGATGAACCTGGCGGTGCGTGCGGACCGGGATGGTTTTCTCACTCTCCTGGCCGTGGTGGAAGACGGCGACGTGGTTCTCCTCTATCCGAACGCCCATTCCGCCGGCAACCGGGTCGTACGCGGCCAGACGTATCGCATCCCCGATCGCGCGGCCGGAGATCGCTTCCGGATCACCGCCCAGGAACCGGGCCGCGACTTCTACGTGGCGGTGATCACCGAGGACCCCCTCCCGCTGCTCGGACAGTGGGGCGGGCGGGTGCCCGGCGCAAAGGGTTACCTGACCATCCCCGCCGCCGAAGTGGGCGCCTTCGGGGAGCAGTTCCGGCAGGCACTCGAAACCGGCCTCCGCGCCAAACGTCCCGGCATTGTCCCCGACGGCCAGTTGCCCACCGGGGGCTGGAGCAGTGACAGCCTGGTGCTGGAGATCGAATCGGGCTCGTAACGCCTGCGCTGCAACTCTTCCTGCTCTCTCGCATCACAACACACCACCGGTATTCTTCCCCACTGCGTCGAGGTCCACCATGTCCCGCTTTCTGCTCCGCTTCCTTTTCCTGGCGCTGCTCTGTGGCGCCGCGGCCGGCGCCCAGAACGGGGACGTGCGCGGCAAGCGTCCGGGCATCGTGCCGGATGGTCCGCTGGCGCGCACCGTCCACTACCGCAAGATGCACGTCTTCATCGTGGCGGTGAGCCGCTACCGGAATCTTCCGCGGGGGAACTGGCTGCCCGGCCTGGACCAGGAGGGGCTCCGCTTCCGGTCTCTGATGATTCGCTCCTACGGGGCGCAACCCGAAGACGTCAAGGTGCTGCTCAACGAGGACGCCACCAGGGATCACATCCGCGCGGGCCTGATCGCGTTGACGAGTCCGGCCCGGGTGCAGCCGGACGATGGCGTGGTGGTCCTGTTCACGATGCATGGACAGACCGCCGGCCGTGACGAGGCGGAGAGCGGCTACCTCCTGCCCTATGATGCGCCTGCCGCGGCGCTCCAGGGAGGGGACGATCCGTCCGACTTCCTGGACAAGTGCCTGGAAATGAGTGAGGTCTGGCGGTTGCTGGAAAAATGTCGCTCCCGCCACGTGCTCATCCTGGCGGACGCCTGCGTCAGCGCGTACCTGCTGGGGAAGGGGCCGGACCGGGCCGGCCTGGCGCCGGTGCTGGCTCCCGAGCAGGTCGCCCAACAGTTCGCGCTCGGCTCATTCCAGGGCATGGTGGCGGGTGGCAAGGACGAAACCACCTATGTCTCGAACCGGGGTAGTCTGTTCGCGTCGGCCGTCATGGAACGGATGCAGGCCCGCGCTACGTCGTCGGGTCAGGTCCTGCTCGCCTCCGAACTGTACGGTCATGTGCTTCCCGTCGTGATTGACCGGGCGGCCCGCTATGGGAAGACGCAGAATCCCCAATTGCGCAACCGCGTTGATCGCCCGGGTCAGTTTGTCTTCATCACCACGCCCGAGCAGCCGGTTCCTCCCTACCGTCCTCCCGGCCCGGCGTTGATGCCGACCGTGCCCCCGCCCGCCCCGGACCCCGAGCGGTCCTTCCCGCCCGTGCCGCCGCGCCGCCCCGCGGACCTGTCCCTGCCGGGCCGGGCGAACATCGAGTTCGTGAACGTTTCCGCGGGCGAGTTCACCATGGGGAGCACCACCGGCGACAGTGATGAGAAACCGGTGCGGCGGGTGCGGATCACGCGGGGGTTTCAGTTGGGGAAGTATGAGGTGACGAACGGGCAGTACGCGATGTTCCTGGCGAGCCCGGAGGGCAAGCACCACACGCCCGCTGGCTGGGACCCGGGGTGGGCGACTGACCCGGAGAAGCGAGACCTGCCGGTGGGCGGGGTGAACTGGGCGGACGCCAACGCATTTTGCGGGTGGGCGGGGTGCCGGTTGCCGAGCGAGGCGGAATGGGAATATGCGTGCCGGGGCCCGGAGAGCCGAGAATATCCGTGGGCGGCGAGCAAAGGGGGGCCGAGTCCCACGCTGGCGATCTTCAACCAGAGGGGCCCGGCGCGGGTGGGGAGTTGCCCGGAGGGAGTGAGTTGGTGCGGAGCGGAGGACATGGCGGGCAACCTGTGGGAGTGGTGCCAGGACTGGTACGGGGCGTACGACCCGAAGGCCCTTGTCGATCCGCAGGGACCGGCGACCGGACAGAGTCGCGTCTTGCGGGGCGGGTCGTTCGGCCGCGGAGCGACTTTTCTGCGGGGCGCGTATCGCTTCGACTTCCTCGGCTACCTCCTCCTCGCCCGGTGCGCGGACTTCGGGTTTCGGGTCGCGCGGTGAGCGGTCGAGCACCCAACAGTACCCTGGGAACTGGGCCCTCGGCTGCCCGGCTTGCAGCCGGGCAGAAGGAGATTTTTGAAAATGACAAATAGTAATTTATCTATCATTTAGTGCGGGGACGGTACAAGTTCAGCGCGTCCAGGACGGCGGTGGTGGTGTGGTCCGCGCACGCACGCGGGACGGAAAACAAAGACGCCCCCCCGGAAACCGCGGGGCCGCGCGCGTACGGGGGCGGGGCGTCATTCGGGACTCCAGGCATCGGCGGAATCTATAGTGCCGGCCGAACCACCCGCCGAAACGCCGAAGCCTGGTCCCATCCGGCCCACGGCATCGCCCTGGGGTCCACACGGTTTTGGAACTTGCGACTTAACGAATCGCGATGCCGGGCGTATCATGACAGCGACCGGTAGAACGCAGGTAGAAAATGGGTGTGAAGTGGCGAAGCAAGTCCTTGAAGGCACAGGGGAGCAGGTCGCACTGCACGCCGAGCAACTCGCGCGGAGCCGGGTGAGCCTCACCATTCTCGATGGGGAGTTGGGCGCGAAGAACGGCTCCGGCAGCCGCGAGCCGGGCGCCATGCTCCGGCGGGGGATGTTCCCCCAGCTCACCGACGCGGTTCTCCAGGACCCGGAGTCCCAGGGCGATGCCCTGGGCTGGTGTAGAGCGGGCCGTTGGCCCTTGCAGCCGCCTGATGGCGCCACCGGCGCAGCGGAAGGCACGGGACCTCAACCGGTTTGAACCGGTTTGCCTGGCCCCGCGGTTTCAACCCGGGGTAGCGCCGTACGGACTGCGGCCGCTCGATCGAACCGGGGTCGGGCCGCCGCCATCCCCGGGCACGCCGGCATCCTGCCGGCTCGGGCATGCCGGTCCAGCATCGCGAGACGCGCGCCCCGACCCCCCGGAGTTGCCACCGCAGAGCGCCGGGGACCGAGGAGACCTCGGGCAAGTTTCAACGAAGAAACTTGCCTGTATACTGTTGTATCCCCCACAGTCTTGGGGCAAGTTACTTGGGAGGACGCAGAGGATCTCAGCGGGACATCCGACCGGCGTCGGTGCGACTGCCAGGGAGCCAGGCAGAATTCATCGTCCCGCCTGCGCGTGGATCGGGAACGGGGTGCGTGGGCGGGAGGGGGATCCCCTTGCTCACGCGCGTGGCTCGGGTCCGGCATCGGGCACGCACCGCCGGCGATCGCTGGCCGATGTGGAGTCGCGCAACTCCGTTTGCGCGCGTCTCTCGCGGCAAGTCCCCGGCGTGGCTCGGG
>SYMT01000617.1 GCA_005805375.1 Actinomycetota bacterium | reverse complement strand
TCCCCGCCTGACGGGCGGATTAATTCTGCGCGGTTCCCTAAGAGGTGAAGCACCGGACACACCCTGGGTTGAGCAAGTCGAAACATTCCGCGCGCCACAATTCGCTCACTCCCTCCCGCGAAGCCGCCGCGTGGCCCTCCCGGGAGCGCCGGCATCTTGCCGGCTCTGGCCTACCAGCCGCTTATCACGCTCCCCCACGGCCCGCCTCGCGCCCCTTCGGTCGGCGTGTCCCGAAGCCGCCCACGCGGCCCTCCCGGGAACGCCGGCATCTTGCCGGCTCGGTCCTGCCAGCCCCTCGGTCGGTGTGTACGGGCACGACTGCCTGGCGTGAGTGTTGTGCGGGCAGGGCTCCGAGGGCAGGGGATGGACCGTCTGGGTGGTTATCCCCGCAGATTCAGGCCGGCCCCGGCTGCCGGCGGCCCCTTCCGGCCGATCGGGCGGCACTCCAGCACTGCCCTATCCCCCCCGAAGCTGTGAGTAGAGCCGGAGCCGGCCGGTGGCTCGCTGTGAGGCACTGCGTCCTCAGCGGTGAAAGCGCCGGGTGCCGGGGCGTGCGGCCTGAAACGCGAAAGTGGCGTGCCCGAGCCGGCAAGATGCCGGCGTTCCCGGGAGGGCCGTGCGGGTGGCCTTGGGGGGCGAAATCGCGAACTATTCGGTACGCCCCCGGTGATTCGGATGGGGCACCAAGAGGGGCGGCACGTTTCTGCCTGGAACGTCTTGGGAGCAAGCCCGCCATCCCGCACCGACGGGTGGAGGGAAATCCCCGTCGCGCGCCGAACTCACTCCTGTCGGGAGTAAGGAGTGGATAACATGGATGATCGCGCCACGCAGGCGTACCACCTGCTGGAAGAAACACTGCACGCACGCAATGTGGATGTCGCCGCCGTCCGGACGGCGCTGAAGCAGCAGGAGATTGAGACACCTTCGTGGGGCTATGCCGACTCCGGCACCCGCTTCGGCGTCTTTCCTCAATCCGGCGCCGCGGTCACCATCGCCGAGAAGCTCGCCGATGCGGCTCAGGTCCACAAGTTCACCGGCATCGCCCCGCTCGTGGCGACGCATGTGCTTTGGGACCTGCCGGATGATGCCGCCGTGGAGTCCGTGCCTGCTCTGGCGGCCTCGCTCGGGGTGCGGATCGGCTCGATCAATCCCAACGTGTTCCAGGACCGCGAGTACTGGATGGGCTCGTTCGGCAACCGCAATCCGGCCGCGCGACGCAAGGCGGTGGACCACTGCCTGCGCTCCGTGGAGATCGGCAAGCAGCTCAAGTCCGGCGTACTGACCCTCTGGTTCGCCGACGGCACCGACTATCCGGGACAGAGCGACTTCCGGGAACGGAAGCGCTGGTTCCAGGACTGCCTGCACGAGGTCTACGCGGCGATGCCGGATGGCATGACGATGCTTGTCGAGTACAAGCCGTTCGAGCCCGGCCTCTACCACACCGACATCGCCGATTGGGGCATGAGCTATGTGTTTTGCCGGAACCTGGGCGACCGGGCGCGGGTCCTGGTGGACCTGGGACATCACCTGCCGGGCACCAACATCGAGCACATCGTGGCGTTCCTGCTGGACGAACAGCTCCTGGGCGGCTTCCACTTCAATAACCGGAAGTATGCCGATGACGACGTGATGGTGGGTTCGATCAATCCGTACGAGTTCTTTCTCATCTACAATGAACTGGTCAAAGAGGAACTGAACCCGCGCGGCAACCCGAAGGTCGAGTACATGGTGGATCAGGGGTTCAACACCAAGAAGAAGATTCCCGGGATGATCCAGACCGTGCTGATGATTCAGCGTACCTACGCGAAGGCGCTCTGCGTGGATCGGGTGCGACTGGCGGAGGCGATGGGAAACCACGACGTGGTGGCCGCCGAGCAGTGCCTGCTGGATGCGTTCAACGTGGACGTGGAACCATTGCTCCGCCGGGTCCGTGCTGAGATGGATGTGCCGGAAGATCCGCTGGCGGCATTTCTAAGCAGTTGCTATCAGACTGGGATCGAACGCGACCGGGGCATTCGCACCGGCGCCGGCGGCCTGGGACAGTAGAACGCACGCCCGGTCCCGCAGTGAGGAGATGAGACACATGCCAGGTATCCGGAACAAACACACAGCCGGTGTCGCGCTCGCCGTCGTGCTGCTGGGGGGCGCTCGTCTGGCGCCTGCTCAGGGTGGGGCGGTGGGGCAGTTCATCAACACAACCGGAACAGTCACGGTACAGAAGGCGAGCGGCGCCAGGGTGAAGGGCGCGCTGCTGGTGCCGGTAGAGAACGCCGACGTGATCCGCGTGGCGGCCGGCGGTCGCGCCGAGGTGGTGCTCTTCTCCAATGGGGCGCGGTTCGCCCTCCCGGGCGGAAGCGTCACCGCCGTTTCGAGCAGCGCCGTCACCACGCGGGGAGGCGCCGCACCCGAAGCGCGCAAGGGAGTAGCCGTAGCAGCGGCGGCCACCCGACGCGGCAACGAACGCATCCTCGGGCTGGTCGTACGCAATGGCAGGTTCGGGGTCCGCGACCTGACTCCGAACGGCGCCACGCTGGAGGATCAGGTTGTGCTGAAGTGGGGCGGGATCATTGATGCCGCTCGCCTGGAGCTGCGCATTACCAACCTGACGCAGGATGTGTACCGCGTGCAGCTTCCGGTCTCCACACGGGAGCACCGGGTCCCCGCAGGGGTTCTTCGGCCGGGAGTGGACTATGGCTGGATTCTCTCCGGGCTGGGGTCGGACGGAGACATCGTGACTACCAACGTCGCGTGGTTGCGCGTCGCCAATGCAGCCGAGCGCACGCTGATTGAGCGCCTCCGGCAGGATGTTGCCGACATCCGCCGGGAGGATCCCGATTCTCCCGTGAGCTCCGCGCTTCTTGGATTGGGCCTGGAGCGCCTGGGGTACTGGCGCGAGGCCCGTACTGCGTTCGAGGCCGCCCAGAAGCTCCGCCCCTACGATGAAGGGCTCAAGACGGCGATTGAGAATCTGAACAACATTCTCGGCGACAGCGGTCGCTGACGGACTCGACGGCATTCGCGTCCGTGGGAAGATGGGCCCGGATCCAGTCCAGCACGACGCTTCCCTCACGTCCGAGGGAAGCCCGTGGGTAGAGCAGATCCCACTCGCCGTACAGCCTGGCGGTTGCCAGCCACTCGCGCTGCTGCGAGGTTCCCACGTGTGTCTCGACCAGCGTCGCCGGGTCCCGCAGGCGAATCCCCAACGCGCCTCCCGCCGCCACCCCCGCGTCCGCCACGTTGGTCCACCGGATCCGATAGCAACCCATCGGGCCCTCCACCTCCAGTGCCTCGGGAGTGATCCGGTACCGCTCCCGGCTCGTCAGGGACTGCCATGCGCCGATGGCGGCGAACACCAGTACAGCACTGCATCCCGTCACCAGCGGCAGCCAGAGAGGCAGGCCGGTGCTCCGGTAGGCAATACCGAGGGGAGTGCCGGCGCGGGTCAGCATCCGCTCCACCGCGACGACCGCACCGCCGCCAAACACGCAGAGTAGCACGGCGGCGCGTGCTACCTGTGCCGGTGTGCGGCCGAACCAGTCGCCCGGCGCGTTGCAATTCGTTTCAGGGTTCATATTCGCCGATGCAGGTGAGGGTGGAATTCTCACACGCGGGGCAGCGCTGGTTTTCAAGCTCCACACACAGGGTAGCGCCACACACCGGGCACGGTCCGCTTTCCAAGCCCCGTAACCCTTGTGCTTCGGCTGCCAGGAACACCTGCGCTGGATGTTCCGCGGGTTCGTCCATCTCGTGGAGCACGTGCGGCTGTACTTCCCGGCAGGACGGGCACCAGAGCCGGCTCCAGACGCCGCTCACCCGGCGCGGCGGCCACTCGTACAGTGCCGGATCGGGATACTGGTAGTCGCGCCGAGCGCCGTCCGGCAGGCGTTCGAACTCACGACAGAGCAGCACCTCCACGTCGAAGGCGCACTCCGGGCATTGGTAGACGTAGGCGTACGGCATGTTTCGACCCGAAAGGAGGCAGAATTATACCAGTCGTCAGACCAGAGAGGAACTATCGTGTCCGAGCCCCGCTGCGCTATTGGGATTGACCTGGGAGGCACCCACCTCCGGTGGGCCGTCGTCACCCCGCTTGGGGAACGGCTGTACCAGGATCGTATCCCGCGCGGCCGCGAACCTGAAGCGGTCGTGGCCGGCATCCACGCCGGCATTGCCCGGTGCCGCGAGCGCTTTCCCGCTGTGGTCGGCGCCGGGATCGCCGTCCCCGGCATCATCGCCGCAGAGGGAGTCACCTCGAATAATCTCGGATGGCACGACTTCCCGCTCCAGCAGCAACTGGAAGACATCTCGCTCCCCCACGTGCTGCTCAACGACATGGCGGCAGGCGCGATCGGAGAACTGGACTGCGGACGCGCCCGCGGCTTCAAGAACGTGATTTTTCTTACTGTATCCACCGGAATCGGCGCCGGCATCATCCTGAACGGCGACGTCTACCGGGGTGCGAACGGCTTCGCCGGCGAGGTGGGTCACACCGTGGTGGATCTGAACGGCCTGCTGTGCGGGTGCGGCCGACGCGGCTGCTGGGAGATGATCGCGAGCGGAACCGCGCACCGGCGCCGCGTGCGGGAAGCGTTTCAGAGCGGCACCTGGCCCAACCTCACGGACGAACCGACGCCAGCCGACATTACCGAACGCGCGCGTCACGGTGACAAGGCCGCGCGCGCTTTGATCCTTCGCACCGCCCGCTATCTGGGTATCGGGGTCTCGAACCTGGCGAACCTGTACGACCCGGAAGCCGTGATCTTCACCGGTGGTTTTGCCCGGAACAACTGGGACATCATCCACGATTACCTTGACAATGAAGTAAGCGAGCAGGCCTTCAGCCCAAACCTTCGCCTGCTGCTGACTGAACTCGGAGACGATGCGGGGCTGGTGGGGGCAGCCGCCCTGGCACTCCGGGCCGGGGATCGCGGGAAATGACACGCCGTCAGCCCGAGGAGGAGACCGTCTGGCAGGGCCGAATGTCGCTGGCGGACCGCGAGCGACTGCTGGAAGTGGCGAGCGAGCACGATCTCGACCCCAGTTCCTCGCCGGGGCTGGAAGAGTACTTCTGCCGAGCCATTGAGGATTGGAGCAAGGGCGGGGACGAGTTCCGCCCCTGGCTGCGCACCCGGATCGCCCGCGACTTTCACTCGGTGGGAGCATCGCCGGTGTGGCGCCAGGACCCGGAGTGGCAGGTGGTGCAGAACCGGCCGATGGTATTCGTCGGCCAACTCGAGACACTCCCGGCACCGGGCATTCTGAACGAGGCGGCCTCGTGGTACACCTTCTACGACCAGCAGTCGGGCGAGGTGCGCACGGTGTGGCAGGTGAGTTGCCCGCTGTTGATGGAAGCAGTGGACGCTCCACCGCCGGAAGAGGCGTTGTTTCCCTGCTCGTCGCACACGCACTGATGGCCGAATTTCGCCGCACGTAACCAGGGGAGGGAGCACCACGCCCTCTTCGAATCCCGGGATCGAGGATGAGTTCGAAGATGCAGGCGAACTCCGGTGCCCCCACCACGAGTCCACGCAGCCGCACTTCGTGCCATCGCGCGGGGTTGAAACCCCGATGGAACCTGACTCCGACTTACCGCTTCCCAAACACCTCGGTCCCGGGCCGCGCGTACTCCCGAAGGGCGTCGTCATTCACTTCCAGGCCGATCCCGGGGCGATCGGTCAGGACGACATGGCCGTTTTGAATGACGGGCTGCTCTCCGGTGGCGAACTCGTTCCAGCCCGGATAGTCCACCCAGTGCCACTCAAGGATCAGGAAATTGGGGATCGAGGCACAGACGTGCGCGGACGCCATCGTCCCGAGTGGCCCGCACACGTTGTGGGGCGCGAGGGGAACGTAGTAGACCTCCGCCATGTTCGCAATCTTCCGGCATTCCGAGAGCCCGCCGCATTTGGGAATGTCCGGCATGATGAAGTCGGCCGCCTGCTGTTCCAGGAGGTCGCGAAAACCCCAGCGGAGATACAAATTCTCGCCGGTGCAGAGCGGGACCGGGGAAGCCCGGCGCACTTCGCGCATGGCAGCCACGTTCTCCGGCGGCACCGGCTCCTCCAGCCAGAGCAGGCGAAAGGGCTCCATCGCCCGCGCCACCGCAATGCCGGAGGCGATATCGTAGCGTCCGTGCATGTCAATCGCCAGGTCTATGCCGGGCCCAACCGCCTCCCGTACTGCCGCGACGCGCTGCACCATCCAGTCCACTTCCGCCGGGGACGCGTGCCAGTTCCATTCGTCCGTGCGGAATCCGTGGCTCCGCTCATCCACATCGAACTTGAGGGCATCGAACCCCATCGCCACAACTTCGAGCGCCCTCCGGGCATAGGCTTCCGGGGTAAGGTCTTCCTTGCCTGCATGGCAGTCACAGTAGAGGCGCACGCGGTCCCGGAACTTGCCGCCGAGCAGCCGGTACACCGGTACTCCGAGCGCCTTTCCGGCCAGATCCCAGAGCGCGATCTCTATCCCTGTCATTGCAGTGACGGTACTGCCGGCCATCGCACCGTTGAAGAGATGCCGTCGCCGCATCTTCTCCCAGAGCGCGTCCACATTCAGGGGATCCTTACCCAGCAAGAGCGGCTTCATCATATGGACCTGGTCCGGGCAGCCATCTCCGCCGTGAATGCACTCCCCATTGCCGATGAGCCCCTCATCGGTGTAGATGCGCACGTAAGTCGAGTAGCCGTGGCCGTGCACCTCGGCCGTGCGGATGTCGGTGATCTTCACAGAAGCTTCCTGGTTCGCTGCCGGCAGTGTTTAGTGGTAGATCCGACCCGTCTCGCGCTCATACTCGGCGAGTTTCTCCGGCAGCGGCGGATAGTAGTCATGGACCGATCCGCCGGCTTCGATTTTTCCGCGGATCCAGAGTTCCAGGTCTTCCTTCGCCGGCCCTTCTGCCGCCACCCGTTCGGCGAGCGCCAGCGGCATCGCAACCACTCCCTCGTCGTCGCACAGGAGGACGTCGCCCGGCAGCAATTGCACCCCCGCCATGTGGATCGGCACATCACGATCCACGGCGATCAGATCGCGCCCGCTTGCGGAAGGATGCGCCCCCAGGCAATACACCGGCAGCCCGACAGTCCGCACTAACGGCGTGTCGCGGACCACCCCGTGAATCACTGCCGCACAGGCCCCCCGGGCCCGGATGCGTGTCGTGAGGATGTCGCCGATCACCCCAGCGGTGAGCACCCCAAGGGCATCCACGCAGAACACATCTCCGGGCTCCAGCTCCTCGATCAGCGCAATTTCCGCTGAATGACGCCGCCGCTCCCGGGCGGCGGCGCGCGCGGCTTCATCCGCAGGCGCCGCCTCGGCCCCCCGGCGAGGCAGGTAACGGCAGGTGCGGGCGCGGCCCACCAGGCGCCTGCCGACGCCCATTTCAAAAATCGGGAGCAACCCCAGCATGTAGGTGTTCCGCCAGCCCCACTGCAGCAGCAGGTGATTGGCGGTCGCCGTGCTGACCTTCGCCAGGTCGTCCCGGAGCGCGTCCAAACGCTCCTGCTGTTCCGCATTCCAATCCAGCGCCATCGTCGTGCCTCCGCCCGAGTGTTCCTCGCCGCCTCGGGACATCCCTCCGGGAAACGCTCCCTACGCCTCGTACAGCCGCAGCAGTTCCGCTTCCGCCTGCGGGTTCCAGTAACGGCCTTCGGAGAGGCGCTCCGCCAGCGTGGGGTGACGCTCAGCCAGCTCCGGCAGCGTGAGAAGTGGAAGATTGCAACAGTGGGGGTAAACCAGGGTCTTCCCGAGGAAGATGCCCTCGCGCACCGCCGCCAGGCCCTCCCGCACCGTCTCGATGCCGCCGACCGCCGCGACGACCCGGTCCGTAGCGAGAGCGCCGCTCTCCAGGCGTCCCACGATCTGTCGGAGGTCGGCGACCGAACTGCCCGAAGTACCCCACAGGCGGACCCCGTCGGTCGCGACCCGACCCAATTCGAGCTCCGCGCATGTCCCCACGGCGAGGCCGGCGAATACGTCCATTCCCCCGCCCGTGGCGAGCAGGTCGAAGGCGCGAGCCACCACGTCCGCGTTCGGCACAATCACGCAAATGTCGTCGCAGCCGCGGCCCCCGGTAGCCGCGCGGACATGGTGGTAGATGTCGTCCCCCAGCGTCCGAGCGTCGAGGAGTACAAACTCGACTCCGCGGGCGGCCGCCATCGCCGCGTACCGCTGCCGGAGGTCTTCCAGTCGCGCCCCGCCGTTCTGGCTGACCAAAATGCGGGCGGGCGGATGAGGGAGGGTGAGCGCTCGCTGGAGGTGCATTTGCCCGAGTGGTCCGCCGGCGCCGATGAACCACGCTGTGCCCCCGGGAGTGAGTTCGGCCGTGCGATCCCACCGATAGGAATCACCCGCGACGCGTCCGGTGTACCACTGGTTGCGGTAGTGAACACTGCCGATGTCGAGCGACACGCGACCGGTGCCGCCGGCTCCCTGAATGGAAAACACCCCCCCCGGACGCAAGAGGCGCGCCGCCTCCCGCGCCAGCACGGCATTCGGCATCCCGTACACGAGAATGTCGTCGAAACCTCCCGGGTGCGCCTCGGACAGCGCCGCCAGCTCATGCGCGGCGGCCCCGGGGTCCCGGAGCCAGGGATGCGCGCTGACGGTCAGCGCGGTGACCTGCCGCACCTGAGACAGTTCATCCCGCGTCTCGGGCATCGTGTGTGGGTCGAGGACGAGCAGGAGGGTCCGCCCGTCCGGGCAGGGCCCGCGGCGGGGGGTGTAGCGATACGCGGCCTCCACGCAGGCCCACGGCTCACAGAGCGCCGCCTGGGCATGGCTGACCCCGTCACCGATGGGGAGCAGGTAGCAGCCCTCGTCTCCATCAATGATCTCGCGCCCGATCACCTGGTACTGGGTGTAACCGCCCGGCAAGAGGTACCCGAACGCGAGGCCCTCGCCCCGGTAATACACATCGGCCTGAATCAAGAACCGCTGCCCGGGTGAGAATTGGGCCCGGCGCTCGGAGCCCACCTCCACCACCGTCATCGCCGTCTCGTGCCCCATGACGACCGGATCGCGGCGGAGGTCCCGCCCGCGCAGGCGGGGATGGTTCTCACCCAAATTCAGGATCTTGACGTCGCTGAAGCAGATGCCGCAGGCATCCACGCGCACCAGGAGCTCTTCCGGGCCGGGGCGGGGGACGGAGCGCTCGGTAAGAACGAGATTCTCCAGCCCGACTCCGTTCAGTTCCCACTGCAGACGGGTGTTCGCCACGGCGGCATTCGACATGAGGGTTTCTCCAGTGCGAGCACCCCGGAAGCGCATCAGACGCGCCCGGTTCCGGATGCAGTTCCGCGGCTCAGTTGGTCCGCAGAGTCGCGTTCTCCAGGGTGACCGCGATGATCTTGACTTCCGGGAGCCGGGGCAATTGCAACCCCACCAACTGTTTCAGTCGCTCGGTCGGCAGGGTGTAGTGGTTCAGGTGGCACCGGCTGGCAGGATCGTCGCCGCGCAGCGTGTGCCGGTGCGGAGTGACGAAGGCCAGCCGTTCACCGTGCTTCGGCGGCTCCGTCCAGTGGGTGAACTTGAGGGGCTTGCGCTCCTTCGTTCCATCGCTGTACGAGAGGACAAACTCCCCTGCCATGTCCGACCGGGTACAAACGGCCAGAAGGTGCAGGGCCGTACGCAGCGCTCCCGGAAACACCAGTTCTTGTCCCTGGCACGACACCATGTTGCCGGCTCCCGTGGCCTTGTTCGGGTAGAGGAAGCAAACCCGGCTGTTCTCCAGATCGTTCAGCGGCCGCACCCACAGCCCGCTGGGATACAGGGGCGAGGGCGCCAGAAACTCCCCCGTGGCCGGGCGGGCGACGTACGGGGGCAACTGCTCGGCAGGCAGGGTGTTGCCGAAGCCATCCAGATCGCCATCGGAGCGATCCACATCGGAACTGATGCCGTCCGTGTTCAGCAGACTCGCGAGGGGCAGCGGCGTAAATGTCGGGCTGAACACGTTGACCGGAATCACGAGCGTGTCCATCCCCCGGGTCGCCGCAGCAGTGCTGGCGGGGAGTCCGTCGTGCTGGAAATCAAACACGCAGAACATCGGCCCGAAGTAGTACGGCACGCGCACCGGCACCTCCCGCAGGATCACGTCTTGCACGATGGTTTCGCGGTGCGTCTTCGACTTCTTGCCCTTCGCTCTGCGCGCCTTTGGGTCTTTGTCTTTCGCGTCGGCGGCGCTTTTCTCCAGCGGGAACGGCGAATCGTCCGGGACCTCCACTTCCAGCCGGGAGAACGGGGGTACGTCGGTGGGAAGAGGCAGAGTCTCGTCCGTCCAGGAAGCTTCCGATCCATCCAGGTAATACCAGTGGACCACCACCTTGTCCCGGCGCGCCTTCCATTCGTTGGGTCCGGCATTGCGCAGCCCGACGGTGATTGGGTAGGTCTTCCCCGCGACCAGGTCCGCACCCAAGCTGCATCCCAGGAAGTGGGGCGCCGGATCCCGATCCACCACCACGACGGCTTCGCGAAGCGTCGGCGCGCCCTCCGTCCCCACGTACTTTTGACCGTCGTACAGATCCCACTCCAGCAAGTAGCACCAGTCATCCTGCTGCGAAGAGGTCTGGAGTGGCTGACTTCCCCACTGGACCGGAACCGGAATCGTGAGTGTGGCGATGCGTCCCGGCGGCACATCCTCCGGGAGAAGCAACCGCGGCCCCTCCCCCAGAATGGTGTCTCCGTCGCCGGGACCACCTTTCAAGTAGGTGGAAACCTTGCGCCAGCGGTGCCCTACGGAGAAAACGCCTTTCTTCCAGGTCTCGCTTCCATCATTTCGCACCCGCACCTCGACCGGATACGTGGCGCCTCGCTGGGCCGTGACGACCATGGCGCTGCTTACCCAGGTCGGATGCAGCGCCGGTGGGGCTCCGACGGTCACCGGGACCCGGTATGCCGCCTGCTGGCCCCCGTCGAAGAACACCTCTTCACCGCTCGCCAGGCGGCTCATGGCGAACTCCAGTTCGTACTCGCCCGGCGGGAGCACCTCGTCCTTCGTGGCCGGTCCCACGACACCGATCAGGTACGGACGGGTATCTCCCCGCTTTTGCCCGGTACGCTGGATGGTCACGCCGGGGAGCCCGACGGGCTTGCCGTTCTGGAACCACCGGTACGTGAGAGAGGCCACATTGGTCTGATCCCAGTCGGAAGTCCCGGAATTCTGGACGACCACCTCGATCTGATAGGCGGGGCCGTGACGGATCACGCGCGGTGCATTGGCGCGGAGAAACAGGGCGGAGTAGTCCTCGGACTGCTTGAAGTCCAGCACCGCCGCCCGGAGCAGATCGCGATACTGCTGACCATGCTCCAGCGACGGAGCGATATCCGTGCCGCGGGCATAGTCATTCCAGGAGTCGACAAAAATCCAATCGGGTCCGGCCTGGATAGCCCGGCGCAGGTCCTGCACCATCTGGATCCCGTTGTCACGCGGCCGAATCACCGCATCAGGCCCCTGAGACGAAGCATCAGCGCCGGGTCCCAGGCTGGCCGTGCGCAGCCATCCATGCTGCAGCAGTTCCACTCCGGCGCCCGCCGCCGGATAGGCAGCCGCCCCGTCCAGAGCCGGCAGACGCCGCGCTAGAGACGGCGATCCCACCCAGATCAGCCGCGCGCCGAACTCTGCCGCGAACCGTTTGTTCACGCTCTCAAGGGTCTGCGCACCCGCCCCGGTGACCACTTCATCGTGGGTGAGGGACACGACGTACGCGACGCCGCGCTGGGCGTTTCCGCCAGCAGCGTCCTGTGCGGCGCGGCGCGTAGCCGGGAGTTGCACTGCCGCGCGGAATTCTTCCGGGACATGGAGGTAGAAGTCACGAACCATCCCGTACAGGCTTCGCTGCACGTCCGCGTCCGTCAGGTCCGCCTTTCCGCCGTACTGATCCGCCAGGCCCCGCAGGTCCAGCGCCAGACCGATGCGCGGGAACAGTTGCCGGCTCGTCAAGGCGGAGGCGCCTTCGCCCCGCATCTCCTTCAGGGCCTGCGTCATGGTGTCCAGGCCCTTGATCGCGTAACCGCGCCGGTCCGCCAGACCTCCACGATACACTGCCAGCGCCACATCAACCCCACCGGCCATCATCATCTGGAACTGGTTCCGGTGCCACTGAGTCCGATCATAGCTCATCCAGGGACCGACGCTATCCCAGGGGTGGTCGGTGAGGCGCGTGAGACCCCGGACATCGCGAATACCACGCGTCGGCACGCTCTTGCGCGGATCGCCCTGGAAGCCATACTCGTAATAGGCGAGGACCAGCCGCGGCGCCCCCTCACGCCGGGGACCGGTGGAACCTTCCTGCGCGTCCACCCGCGTCGCGGCGGCGCCCGCCAGCCCCACAAGGCATCCGAACAGTGCAAGGCACGCACCGGCAAGTCGTCGTTCCGCGAAAATGTAGCTACGGAGTCCCATATCTCCCCCTCCGGGGCGCAGGCAACCGGATCTATCCCCCCCATTATTGTCGGGGAGAAGCAAACCCGGCTGCGATGCCGGTCGGCGGAATCTTATCAGGGACCGGGTAGCGAGGAATGGCATCTGGCCAGTATTACGCAGCCCCGCACCACCGCGCCCGACATCCCCCGAAGCGGGCAGTGGTTTGGCACGCCGAGCAACGGGCTGCGAGAACGACGGTGTCCGGCGCGCCGCCCACCGGATGAGAGCACCCGGACGCCCACGGTACCCAATATAGACCGACTCACTCCGCCCGCCGCAACCGTGCCACAGAACGCTCTCTCCAGTGGCGGCAGCAGATGTGGGGCCTGGGTGACCGCACACTCCACGGCCTCCCGGCTGCTCGCCGGGGTGGCCGGGGGGCTTGGGATCACCGAGGGAACAACTTCCCGATCTGGCGCAGGGTTGAGTATACCTGCGGGGTCGTGGAAGTGACCGCGCTCAGGCGGCTGCTGATGACCTATACCCCCGCACCCGAAGCAGAGATGCGCCGGTTCTACGCATCGCTCTCCGTTAAGGACCGCCGCCGCTATGCCGCCATCAAGACGGCCAAACTGGGTCAGGGGACCCCGCCTACGTGGCCGCGGTCCGCGGCGGCGATCCCTAGACCGTCAGTTCGTCTTCGATGCGACTCAATGGGTGGAGCGATCCAATGGCCACCCGCCAGGGGCGATCCCCAGACCATCAGCCCGTCTTCGATGCGTCCCTCCCTCGCGGAACTACCGCGCCTGCCCCAGCGGCCGTTGAAAGCGGGAAGTGATTCGGTTGACGATCCCAAACAGGGTTCCGCACTGTGAGGCGCGGCTCCTGAGCCATCCGGTGCGAGCGTACAGTGCGCCACCAGGCCGAGGAGACGCACGGCTGCTTCCGGTCGCTGCCCGGGCACACGCCGGGGGACCGGGCGGGCAGGGTCCCGCCCGGATCGGCCGGCCCGAAAATGGCAGAGTGGCGCCCGGTCTGTGCCAGCGAGAGCCGGCGTCGGCGGGAAATCGCAGGCGCCGAGGGTGGGGACGCGCAGTGTCCGCGGGACCTTGCCGCCCGACGGCGCCACGCGCTACCCCGCCGCGGTGGCCCCCCCGTTTTGTCCCGCCGCCAGCCGCGCCAGGAACTCCTCTGCACTGGCAGACGCCACCAGCGCCCGTTGGGCCTGCTGCAACATCTCGAGGGTGCGCATCTCCCGCACCCGGGCCTCAGCGAGGGGCCCGGCATCGTGGAACCGCGCTCGCACCCCGTCCAGCACCAGGTCCTGCATCCACAGGATCCCCTCCTGCCTGCCGACCTGGATCCCGCGCTGTTCGCCGATCTGGATGCCGCGCTGTTCGCCGATCTGGATCCCACGCTGTTCGCCGATCTCAACGCTGTGTTCGCGGATCACGTCTGCCATCGTATGGGTCATCTGGTCTACCTCCAACTGCGC
>SYMT01000616.1 GCA_005805375.1 Actinomycetota bacterium | reverse complement strand
TTTTCTGGAGGATCTGCACGACCGCGGCCTGCTGGACCGCACGCTCGTGATGGCCGCCGGAGAGTTCGGACGCACCCCGAGGATCAACGAACTGGCCGGACGCGATCACTGGGCGCCCTGTTACAGCGCGCTGCTGGCGGGCGGCGGCATCCAGGCCGGCCGGGTCTGGGGCGCCTCCGATGAGCAGGGGGCGTACCCGGCGTCCGATCCGGTCGGGCCGTGGGACCTCGCCGCCACCGCGCTCCACCTCGCCGGGATTGACCCCCGGGCCGAGGTTCGCGACCAGGAGGGCCGGCCTCAGCGAGTGTGTCCGGGGCGGGTGGTGGAGGGGCTCTTGTAGGGCTTGGCTTGAGTGATGCGTCCTGACCCCGGGACTCGCGTTCGCCGCCGCTGCGTCTCTTCTACCAGGGAGACGATGCACGCCGATCTGGGCGATCGTGGCGGTGGAGCCGCCGGCGGGGACGCCGCCGCTCTGCTGGCGGCTCTTCACCACGCTGGCAGTAGCCGACCTCAAGGGGCGCTCGCGATGATTGCCCTCTCTACCCAGCGGTAGGTCATCGAACGGCTGCACTACACGCTGAAGTCCGGGCTCAAGGCGGAGAGCCTGCAAACTGATGCTGCGCACTCCCTCGCTCACCCGCGTCAGGGGCGCCGGTGACGGGAAGGTCAGCCTGTTTCTGCCGAGAGAGGGTACCGGCCCGCGGACGGTTGGGGGCCGTCACGGCGGCGGCGCACCGCCTCGAGCGCCACCATCAACACGCTGATGTCTGCCGGGGTAACTCCCGGAATACGCGATGCCTGGCCGAGGTTGCGAGGGAGTGCGCGTGCGAGTTTCTCGCGTCCCTCGGTGGAAAGGCCGTGGAGCACCGCGAAGTCAAATCCGTCGGGGATCTCGCGGCCTTCCAGCCGACGTTGCTTCGCAATCTCATCCTGTTGCCGGTGTACGTAGCCGTCGTACTTTGCCTCAATCTCCACCTGGCGCCGGTCATGCCGGTCCAGCGCGGCGAATTCCGGAAACTCCCGGGCGAGGATGCCGCCGTCCACGTCGGTACGCCGGAGAAACTGGAGCCCGGATGCCTGGCGATCCAGGGTCACTGCGCCCCGCAGCCCGGTGAAACTCCGACCGGGTGGGATGTGGAGCTTTGCGAGTCGAGTGCGAGCGCCGGCAATCGCCTCCCGGCGCTCCTGAAAGCGCTCCCAGCGCCGGTCATCCACCAGACCCAGGTTCCGTCCCTTTTCGGTCAGGCGCAGGTCGGCATTGTCATGACGGAGCACCAGCCGGTGCTCTGCACGCGACGTGAGCAGCCGGTACGGCTCGTGCGTCCCCTTGGTCACCAGATCGTCAATCATCACCCCGATGTACGACTCCCCCCGATCCAACGTGAACGGCGGCGCCGCCGCATCGGCGGCACGCAGGGCCGCGTTGATCCCGGCGATGAGGCCCTGTCCCGCCGCTTCCTCATACCCGGAAGTCCCGTTGATCTGGCCTGCCAGAAACAGGCCGCGCACCCGCTTGGTTTCCAGCCAGGGGTGCAACTGCGTCGGCAGGACGCAATCGTATTCCACCGCGTAGCCGGGACGCAGCATCACACACTCTTCCAAACCGGGAATGGTGTGGAGGAATGCGAGCTGTACTGCTGCCGGCAGGCTGGTGGACATGCCCTGCACGTAGACCCAGTTGGTGTCCCACCCTTCCTGTTCGAGGAAGATCTGATGGCGCTCCTTGTCGGGAAAACGCACCACCTTGTCTTCAATGGACGGGCAATAGCGCGGTCCGATTCCGTGGATGTGGCCGCCGTACATTGCCGAGCGGTGCAGGTTGTCGCGGATGAGGCGGTGGGTCTCCTCAGTAGTGTATGTTTGCCAGCAGGGCAAGAGCCCCTCCTGGTCCAGGTCGGAGTGGAGATAGCTGAACGGTTCCGGGTCATCGTCGGACGGTTGGATGATGGTGCGTTCGCGGTCCACCGACTCCAGGGCGATGCGTGGGGTGGTGCCGGTCTTGAACCGCGCTACCTCGAATCCCATCCCCCGCAGGTCGTCGGACAGGGAAATCGCCGGGGGCTCCTCGTGGCGCCCAGCCTGGATCTTCTCGTCGCCGATGTGGCACAATCCCCGCAAGAAGGTCCCCGTCGTTACCACCACGGCGCCGGCCTCGTAGGTGCTTCCCGACTCGCAGACGACACCCCGGACGCGCGGGCGAACTCCTCCTTGTGGTCCCGTGACCGCCGGACCCGCATCCGGCGACTGATCCGACCGCCCCCTGGTCGTCGGCATAGGATCTACCAGCAGGCGGGTCACAACCTCTTCCACCACCGTAAGGTTCGATTGCCTCCGCAGCACTGTGCCCATGCGGTCCTGATACTGCTTCTTGTCTGCCTGGGCCCGCAGCGCCTGGACCGCAGGCCCTTTGCCGGTGTTGAGCATCCGCATGTGGGTCAGGGTATGGTCGGTATTGACCGCCATTTCGCCGCCGAGGGCGTCCACCTCGCGCACCACGTGCCCCTTGGCTGGCCCCCCGACAGAGCAATTGCAGGGCATGTGGCCGATGTTGACCATATTCAACGTAACAGCCAGGGTACGGCGCCCCAAACGCGCCGCTGCCAGCGCCGCCTCACAGCCCGCGTGGCCGGTTCCAATAACAATGACGTCGAATGTCTGTCCCACAAGCCCTCCCGGCTCCGGCCGCTTCCTGGCCGGTCCCCGCCCGCGCTGCCTTTGACCCGGCCGCTATCAATCCGGGCGTCGTCGCGCCATGATACCATCTGCGACCGTTTCGGCAAGCCAGCGATCTCCACACGCCGAGTCGTCCCCTCGAGTTGCCGATCTCCGTCTGCGTGATCTTCGTCATAGTTCAGCACCCACGTGGTGGACAAGCAGGACGGCGTGATGATTCAATTACCTGACACGTAGTAAGGGATGGGCGACCCAAACTGGCGGTGTTCCTGCGGCGCGCCTACGATACAGACGGCCGGTCGGTCTCGCAGTCACTGTCACACGCCTCCATTAATCGTAAAGAGAACTACGGTGCGTTTCAACTGCGGGTGGAACTGGTGCGCACTGTGATCGGTTCCGGCAACAAGAAACTGGACGTGATTGCAGACCCGATTGAGGAAAGCGACCTGTTGCGCGCAGACCCGGACCACGCCTTGATTGTCGGCCTGCCCCCCCACTCCGACGCAAATGCACTGGAAGTTGCCGTCCGCCTGGTCGAGGCCACCAATCCACGGTTCTTCCCCCCGGACTGATGTCGGAACTCATCAAGCACTCCAGTGCGGATGGCCGCTCATGTATGCAATGCTCGGCCTTCCCTCGCCTCACGGTACAGTGCTTCGTAGGCGGCGGCGGTCGCCTCAATGGAGAACCGGTGAATTCCCCGCAGGGCGGCCTCGCGCATCCGTCCGAGCGTGTCCGGACAGCCCAGAATCCGGAGTAGCGCGCTGCTGAAGGCTGCCGGATCGTTCTCCGTGAGTAACCCGTCAACCCCGTCGCTCACTACGGTGGCGGGACCGTAGGAGCGTACGGCGACCGCAGGCAGCCCCGCGGCCTTCGCTTCAGTCAGCACCAGGCCCTGCGTATCGTGCAGAGAGGAAAATGCAAACACCTGCGCGGCAGCATAGACCTCTGGCATCCGAGCAGGTGCAACGGCGCCGGCAAAGACGACACGGTCGCCCGCGCCACTCGCTGCGGCAAGCGTCCGGACGGTGGCGGCTTCCGGACCGTCGCCCGCGATGAGCAAGCGCGCTGTCGGAAGCGCTTTCGCCACCAACCCGAAAGCGGTGAAAAGTAGCTGCAGGTTCTTCTCCTTCGCCAACCGCCCGGCGTACAGCACCACCGGCGCGTCCGGCGGAATGCCGAGCGCCTGCCGCGGAAACTCCGGGTTTGGGTCCCGCGGCGGGCGCACGTGGAGGCCCGTTGGGATTACTTGAATTGGGCAGACGACCCCATACTCTCGCAGCACATCCCGAATGGGCTCAGTGGGCACTGCTACGGCATCGCAGGCATTGCAATAGTCTCGCGAGAGACGGCGGAGCGAGTTCCGCACCAGACCGACCGGGACTCCTCTTGCGTAATGGGCATACTCCACGTAAAGGGTATGGTAAGTGGTCACCAGGGGCACACCGTGCCGCCGGGCCCAGCGCCGGCCCACCTGCCCGAGTGCAAAGGGAGAATGGGTATGCACCACATCGTAGGCGCCCTCACGGAAAAGGCGCTGCAGAGTCGGCGAGACAGGGACCGCGAGCGGGTAATCCGGGTGCCACGGCCAGTTGTAGGACGGGAACCGATGCACCGGAAAGTCGTCCTCATGCCCGCGAAAGTACGGCGCAAACACTTGCACCCGGTGTGTTCGGGCCGCAAGTTCACGTGACAGCAGATCCACCGCCACCGCCGCTCCGTTGATGACAGGTCGGTAGCTCTCGGCAAACTGGGCGATGCGCATATGGGAATTCGGAACGAAGGCGGTCCGGGGAGAAGAAGTCGGGAGGAGAACAATTCGCCTCCGTTGTATTTACGCACGAACGGAGGCGGTCGTCTGCTGCCTCCCTGTTTTATGCCGCGCCGGACTCAGAGAGGAGAATACCAGGCAATGGATCCCCAAGCGGCAGGAAGCCCCTGCAGTCCCTTCTTTATGGGCTGGCGCTCCCTGTCTCTCCGCACCTTCCAACATCCGATGACTACGCTGCTGCTGGCGTTGGTCGCTGCGTGCCTGCTGGGTCTGCCCGCGTGGGCGCAGGAAGCGACCTCGGGTCACACAGGAGGCGGTGAGGCCAATTTGATCTTGCCCGATCTGGGTCCGGCGAAGGTGCTGGGCATGCCCGGCAACGCCCTGCTGGGCTGGGCGATGATCGTTCCGATTCTCGGCGTCGTCTTCGGCCTGCGGTCGTACGCGCACCTCCGGGATCTACCGGTGCACTCGGCAATGCTCGAGGTGTCGGAACTCATCTATGAGACCTGCAAGACCTACCTGGTCACCCAGCTCAAGTTCATCGGCATCCTGCAGCTGTTTATCGGCTTCGTGATGGTGCTGTACTTCGGGGTCTTCCAGCGCTACTTTGCCGACGGCAAGACCCTCCAGGTCATCATCATCCTGGGCTTTTCGCTCGTGGGGATTGCGGGAAGTTGCGCCGTAGCCTGGTTCGGGATTCGCGTCAATACCTTTGCAAATTCACGCACTGCGTTTGCGGCTCTGCGCGGCAAACCGTTCCCCTGCTACGCGATTCCCCTGGAAGCGGGAATGAGCATCGGCATGCTGCTCATTTCGGTCGAGCTGATCATCATGCTGCTGATCGTGCTCGCCATCCCGGGTGACCTTGCAGGCTCCTGCTTCATCGGGTTTGCGATCGGGGAATCACTCGGCGCCGCCGTGCTCCGCATCTGCGGC
>SYMT01000615.1 GCA_005805375.1 Actinomycetota bacterium | reverse complement strand
GGCCACGTGGTAGCGGGCATCGGATGGCGCCGTGGCGCCCAGCGTGGCGCCGACCACTGAAGCGGAGTACCAGAAAATCTTCGAACTCGGCTCGGCCGGCTACCGGCTGGGAGTCAGCACCATCAGCCTCCCTCCCTCCACCAGCACGCAGCAAGCGGCGGCTTGGGGCTCCTCCAGCGGCTTCCCGGGTACCGACGGCGTGTATGTTCCCGCCACCGGCTCGATCTGCTCGTCCGGGATCTATATGCGAGGGTCGTTTGACCGCATGCTGTTTCGCGTCACCGCCCCGACCACGCAGGTTATCGAACTGTGGCAAAGTGGGCGAAACTGGACGATTACCATTGACCGGAGCGCAAATACCACGCGCATCCTGGAAAACAACGGCGGCGGGCCCGCCAACATCACCAATCTGACCGGTGTACCGAACGGCGCCATCTACTGCTCCGGGGACATCCTCGACCTGAGCGGGCAACTTGCCGACAGCTATGTCTCCGGAGGCACGGTCGTGTCGCGCAATGCCTTTACGCTTTCCACCGATACCGCGGCGGGAAGAGACATCACCGTCACCAGTGACATTCGCTATCGCACACCCCCCAGCAACACCGAGGATTGGGACAGCACCACGAACCTGACCGCCGCTACGCTGGGGCTGGTTTCCGACGAAGTGCGCATTGCCGCCACCGCGCCGACCAACTTCCGCATTGATGCCACGATGGTGTGCGGACGGCCGGGAGCCAACGGCAAGTTCTGGGCGCCGACCTACGCCACTAAGACGCCCGCGGGCACAGTTCAGGTGTTCGGCGGCGTTGTCGCCAACGAGGCGGGCATCACCGCCACGACTCGACCGTCCGGATGGTACGACAGCTATTATTATGATCTCCGACTGCGTTCCAATCCTCCGCCGTATTTTCCGACGACCGGCCTGTACCAGCGTCTTTCCTTCCGGCGCACATCGGCCGGCGCCGGCTAGGGAAACGTGGCCACGTGAGTACGCAATGATCCCGCCTTTGCGAATTCGACCCGCCTGCATCGGTTGGGTGGGGGCCGTCTGCGCCGCAGCGTTCAGCGTGCAGGCTCGGGCGATTCCGGTCCCGGGACGAGGAGAGATGGTGGTGCCGGCGAACGGTGGTCGGCAGCGTCCTCCCCTCTCAAACGGTGCCGGGGCGTTCCATCCTACCGTCGGCGCAACCGGCAGTGTGCCGGAGGGGCGCCCCCCACAGCCGATCCTGCCGGCTGCGCCCGCGCCGTCGTTCCCTGCGCGAGCGCGCCGGCCCTCACCAGTCCCCCGGCACAGTTCCATTCTGCAGCCGAAGGGCCGCCCGGGAATCACCCTCGTGCTCTCCGGGAGCCTGCAGATGTTCGAGGCGCTCAAAAATGAATTGGCGCGTACCAGCGTCCGGTGGCGCGCCGGCGGGCCAGCCATGGTCTCCGGGGCGGTGGGAAAACGTCGGCTCACGCTGGCCTGCGTTCCGCCGGCGGGGGATCCGGGCGGTAAGCGCCTGCGGAGCCTCCTCGAACAGGTGCGTCCGGAGTACGTCTTGGTGACGGGTACTGGAGGCAGCCTGGATCCCCGCGTGCCGCCCGGCGCCGTCGTTCTCGGGGAGCGGATCGGGAGGACTGGATTGCTGCGTAACGCTTGGCTGCTGGCCGACCGACCGCTGCTGCTGGAGGGGCGCCGCGTTGGCGCCCGCCTGCGGGACAGCCTCGACGAGGATCTCTCCGCGATGACATTCACCGGAGCACTCCTGGCCCAACCTCGTCCGGGCATGTCCCAGCCGGCGTTCTCTGCTGCGACCTATCGGCTGGTGGCGTCGGACAGCGAGGTTGCCGCGCTCGCAGAGACCTGCGGGGGCGCAGCGTTTCCGTTCTTGCCCATTGTGGGGATCAGCCACCGCTCCGATGCAGGGGGCGCCGCCGGAGGCGCCCCGCGTTTCGCCGCAGTAGCCGCCGACCGGGCCGCCCGGTTCACGGCGCTGTTGCTGCAGCAGCTTAGATAGGACCGCGCCTGTAGATCCTGGTAACCAGCAAGCCTGAAGATGCTCGGCAGCGGCGAGGTGCTGTCGTCCAGGCCGTCCCGCCGGGCGATGCGTGACGTGCCGCCGGACGTGTGCGAGCGTGCCATCGCTCTCCTGATGATCCATCGGAGCTCCGGTGCAGGTAGGAACCAGCAGGGCTCACGACTCCGCTCTGGGTAGGATGCCCGGATCTGCCACTTCCGCTCTGGGTAGGATGCCCGGATCTGCCACTATGGGCATGTGAGGATGTACTAAAAAATGCGGTGGCAAACCCGAGAAACAGCCCGGACGAGACGACGGCAGCGCGTTGCCCTGTTGACCGATCGCATCTGCGCCACGCTTCTCTTCGGCGTGGGCGTGAGGATCTGGTTGTCGGTCGACTCCACCGCGGGGCGCCTCTCGCGCACGGTCAGCAGCTCTGCCCGGGCCACCAGTCTGCTTCAGCCCAAAGCCGATCAACTAGGGGTGGACGGCTCCGGCCGGCTCACGTTGACGGGACTGCGCAATGCGAACATCGTGGGCGTTTCCCCGAACATACCGCCCCACTGCCTTGAGACCGTCAACGGCCTCACGTCTCTCGCGTGGCCGCGATCGCGACGAGGAAAATGCGCGTCAGCATGCGAGGCACACACGTGAGCGGCACCGGTACGGGCGCCACGAATCTGAGCCAGTGGGTCGTCTTTCTGTGGAATCAGCCCAACTAGAGGATGGCAGACATGCGTTTGGATTTCCCGTGGAGCGGACGCATCCGCCGGTGGTCCCGACGCTTCCGGGGGAGCGCCACCGTTGTTTCACTGCTACTGCTGATGGTGTTTGTCGTACTCGGCATGGTGATGGCGGCCACCAGCCTACAAGCAGTGGTTTTGACTCGCACGCAGCAGCGCTCCTCCGTGGCCTTCAACCTGGCCGAGGCCGGCGCTGAGCGCGGTCTGCGCTATCTGCGTGTCCAGGCATCGCCGCCGGCGGGGAGTGCGGCATTTTCTCCGTTCGGCGCAACCCCGATTGCGCTCGGGAGCGGAACCTACTCGGTTGAGATTGACCCGGATGACGACAATGCGAGTGCGTCACTGAAGCGGTACGCGATTCGCAGCACCGGGAGCGCGCTGGGCCGGCAGGAGACCGTCGAGCTCTACGTGCGTATGAGCACATTCGGCTCGTATGCGTTCTTTTTTGATAACTGGCCGTCCGGTACCTTTCTCGACAACAACAGCGTCGTAGATGGCCCTGCCCACGTGAACGGCAGCAATGGAGTCCCGATGCTGCTGCGATGGAGCAACTCCGCTGCCAATCCCATCTTTCGACGGGGGCTCTTCACGACGGCCCTCAGCTCGATCAGCTACCTCTCGCCCAGCACGGCTCCGACCACCGAAGCGGAGTACCAGAAGATCTTCGAACTCGGCTCAGCCGGCTACCGGTTGGGAGTCAGCACGATCAGCCTCCCTCCCTCCACCAGCGCCCAGCAAATCGCCGCGTGGGGATCGTCCAGCGGCTTCCCGGCGACGGACGGGGTGTATGTGCCCGCCGCCGCTTCGACCTGCTCGTCCGGGATCTACATGCAGGGATCTTTTGATCGCATGCTGTTTCGGGTCACCGCCGCGACCACGCAGGTCATCGAACTCACTCAGGGGTCTCGAAACTGGGAAATCACCATAGACCGGGTGGCGAACACCACGCAGATTGTGGACACCGAGGGGAGCAATCCCCCGGTCACCACCAGTCTCACCGGGACACCCAATGGGTCCATCTACTGCTCGGGCGACATCGCAGACCTGAGCGGGCAACTTGCCGACAGCTATGTCACAGGGGGAACGGTCGTGTCGCGCAATGCCTCTACGCTTTGCAACGATACGGCGGCGGGACGAAGCATTACCGTGACCGGCGACATCCGCTATCGTACGCCTCCCAACAACGGGGAGGATTGGGACAGCAACACCAACCTGACCGCCGCTACGCTGGGGTTGGTGTCCGACGAAGTACGCATCGCTGCGACGGCGCCGACGAATTTTCGGGTTGATGCCACCATGGTGTGTGGTCGCTCGGGAGGAAGCGGCAAGTTCTGGGCGCCGGCCTACGCCACCAGGACCCCGGCGGGCACGGTCCAGGTCTTCGGCGGGATCGTCGCCAATGAGGCAGGGGTCACCTCCACAACTCAACCCTCCGGGTGGTATGACAGTTACTATTATGACCTGAGGCTCCGCTCCAACCCACCGCCCTACTTTCCGACGACCGGCCTGTACCAGCGCCTCTCGTTCCGCCGCATTTCGGCTGGAGTCGCGTAGCGGGACGTGATAGGGTGACTGTGCGATGACAACGCCCGTACGACTTGCACCTGGCGGCATTGCCCGGGCGGCGGTGGTCTTCGTCGTGCTGGTCTGCATGCCGGCCCGAGCCATCCCTGTTGCGGGTCAGGGAGAGATGGTGGTGCCCGCGAACGGCGGTCAGCAGCGTCCTCCGCTCTCACGTGGAATCGGGTTCCCGAACCGTTCCGGTATTCCCAACAGTCGTGGTGCGGTGATTGTTCCCCCGCAGCCCACCGCCTCGCCGCCGACATCGCCTGCACTCTTCCGCCCGGGTCGCGTCCGGAGTCGCTCCCACCCGACGCGCCCCCGGTTGCCGCAGCGGAAGGGTCGCTCAGGCCGCACGCTCGTAATTGCGAGTACTCGGCTCGCATTCGAGACAATCAACCGGGAATTTGTCCGTACCGGGATCCGCTGCCGGCCGAATGGTCCGGACACCGTAATCGCCGCACTCGGGAGGCGCCGGCTCACGCTGGCCTGTGTTCTCCAGGTGGTGGGCCCGGATGCCGGCCGTATGCGGCAGCTTCTCGACCAGGTTCTCCCGGAGAATGTACTGGTGATCGGGACTGCCGGCAGCCTCGATCCGCGGGTGCGGCCCGGCGCCCTGGTGCTGGCGGAGCGGATCGGTGGGAGCCAATCGCTCCGCTCTGCCTGGTTGCTGGCCGACCGCCCGCTCCTGCTGGAAGGGCGGCGCATCGCCGCCCGCCTGCAGGGCAACCTTGAGGAGGATCCCTCCGCGATGGCAGTCACCGGCGGACTCGTGGCCCAGTTTCGTCCCGCCATGTCCCCGCCGGCGTCCTCGACTGCTACCTATCGGCTGGTGGCGGCGGACAGCCATGTTGTCGCGCTTTCAGAAATCTGCGGGGTCGCGGAGTTCCCGTTCCTGCCCATTGTGGGGATCAGTCACTGCTCCGGCGCCGCGGGCGCCGCCGGAGACGCCCCACGTTTCGCCACGGTGGCCGCCGATCGGGCCGCTCGGTTCACGACGCAACTGCTGCGGCAGTTCCCATAGAACCGTCCCTACAGTTCCTGGTAGCCGGCGAACAGGAAGATGCGCGGCAGTGGGGGGGTGTTGTTGTCCAGGCCGGTCCACCGGGTGATGTGCGGCGTACCGCCGAACGTGAGGTTGCGGGCCATCGCTCCCCCGTAGAGCCAGGAATTGCCCTGGATCACGATCTCGCCTTCCGGGGCGAAGAGCAACCCTTTGAACTTGCGATTGCCGATCACGGTAATGGCGCTGTTTCCCGTGCGGGTGGTCATCAGGGCCACATTCGACGGGTCACTGAGTAGATCGAACTCCCGTGTGTCTACGTCCACCTGGCCCTCACACACGATGGTCCCGGTGCCGGAGATTTTGCCGGACACATTGACGTTTCCGGTCACCCAGACCACGCCGCGGATCTGTGCACCGCGTGGTAACCGGATGTTCAGATTCCCGATGATCTGTCCCTGGACCATACCCCCGGCATTCTGGGAAACGTTCCCGGTGGTGATGCCGTTCGCCAGCGATTGATCTTTGAAAGCCTGGGTGATCTCCGGGAAGGGCAGCGGGGGCACGCCCGACTGCACGCCGCCTGTGATGGTCGGGCTGCCGTTCAACAGCACCGTGCCGGTCGCGGTGGAGCGTCCGTCCACCTGTCCCGATCCCCCGCCGTTGTGTGTCACCTGCTGGTTGGAATGGACGTCACCGATGCCGGTTGCGGGATAGGAGTCCACCGTGATGTCTCCGTCCAGCGACATGTCTTCCTTCGCCGCAAGGGATCGGAGATACATGGCCGGCACCGGGCGAGTGTCCGAAATCGCCCTGATCCGGCGCGACAGCGTGCCGTTGAAGCTGGTTACTTCGGCGGTGGCGTCCAGCCAGCGCTGCGCCGGCTGCCCGGACGGGGCAGTCACACTCACCGCGATGTGACCGGTCCCCAGGGCCGTACGAGAGATGCCGGTGAAGTTCGGGTTGTCCTGCAGCCGCTTGACCGCGATATCCAGCACGCCCATCGCCAGTTCATGGGCTTCCTTTCCGAGTGCGCGCCGGTGCGAGGTTCGGCGGTTCGCGCTGCTCAGTGACAGCATCGCTGTGCTCATCATCGCCAGGAGCGTGACGGAAACCATACAGTAAAGCACTGCGTATCCGCGTCGTGACCGCGTTCGAGACATCCCTGCGGTGTGCCTTTCTCCGGTCCACGAGCGCGCTCAAGCAGTGATGTGCGACGCCCCCGGGAGCCGATTGAGTGCAGTATCGGTTCGGGACCCGCCTGCACGAGAAGCCATTCGGAGGGCAGTCCGGCAGCGCAGCAGCTCTCCTTATGGCCGAGGACGATGTAATCTTGGGAGTGCTCAGGATGGAGTCAACGGCGCCGTACGATCAGGAGCCCGGCCAGAATGATGACGCCCCCGACCGCAAGTCCGGGGCTGAGCGCTTCCCCGAGAAAGAGGTAGCTGAGGAGCGCCGAGAAGACCGGAGTGAGAAAGAAGCCGGCGCTGAGGCGTCCGGCGCTGTAATGCTGCAGCAGCGAAGTCCAGCCGATGAAGCAGAGGCCGGCGACGACCACGCCCTGATAGGCCATTGAGAGCGCGACCGGCACGCTCCACCGGTAGTGCTGCGGCTCGACCACGGCGCTGATGAGGAAGAAGACCGGTACCGCCAGGCACCCCTGCACAAATAACACCACGTACGGGTGGAGCGTACGCACCAGCGTGCTGATGTAGACTTCCTTGAAGGCGAGCAGCACCCCGCTCGCGGCAACCAGCAGGTCCCCTCCCAGTCCCCCACCGGGATGCAGTGCCCGTTCGCCGAAGAGCAGCAGCAGCCCGGCAAACGAGAGGAGAGTGCCCCCGACCACGGGTGCAGTGAGGCGATACCCCGGAACGAATGCCAGGGCGAAGAACGGCACGAACAGTGGATAGCTGTTGATCAGCAGGCCCTGTCGCCCCGCAGTGGTGCGCACGGACCCGAGATTGAGCAGACAGATCTGGGCCAGGAAGATCACGCTCAGGCCCAGCAAGGGGCGCCAGTCACGGCGCTCCACGCGCAGCGGGATCCGGCGCCAGGCCATCACTGCCGCAATCACGACGAGCGCGATGGCGAAGCGGATCCCAGCGGCGCCAAGCGGCGGCAGCGCCCCGAGGCTGAAGCGCAGAGCCGGAGAGTTGCCTCCCCAGCCCAGCGACAGCAACACGACCTGCAGCATCGCGGAGAGCGGAATGGCGCGCTCCGCGAGATCGGCGTGG
>SYMT01000614.1 GCA_005805375.1 Actinomycetota bacterium | reverse complement strand
CTCAGACCCGCATGGACGTAATGGAGAGGTGGGAAGCGCTCAGGTCGTGGTTCCTCGGGCCATTGCAGCCAGCGATGCCCCTGGAGGAGCAGTTCCTGATCGCGCATCAGCGCGGTGTTTGCCCCGAGTTGCGCGTCTCAGTGGTTCCTGAGGATTGGGACGGAACGCTCTCACTGGAGGAACTCGCGGCGTTGCAGCGCGAGATCCTGTCGCGGGCGGGATACGATCCGGAGACCGGGCGCCTCGCTTGTCTGGAAGAACTGGGAATCGCACACTTCGTGACTTCCTCTGAATCCATTGGCGTGTGGAATGGCGTCGAACCAAACTTCATCCTGACTTTGCCGGGTGCGAGCCTGGATCAATGCCGCAGGATCGCCGCCTTTCTGGGAGATGCGTTCGATCAGGCAGCGGTCGGCGTGTGGTTGTTTGAGGCCGAGACGCCGAACGTTCGGGGACTCGCCTTACGAAAACGGGACGGGAGACGTTTTGCTTTCCCGGACGTTGAGCAGCTTGGCCACATCCTGCACCGCGGCGGAAACATCGCCTTTCAGTTGAGTGCCGACCAGGAACGGGTGGAGTTCTGGGACCACGCCCGCCAGACGACCGACTTTGCCGATGCGGTGGCGACTGGTCTGGCGCAGGCGGGGTACGAACTCGAGGACGTAGACCCCGTCACCGCCGCCAGTTTCCTGGTGCTGCGGGAGGAATACTCGACCCATCTCGTGCTGGAATCAAGCGCCTCGCAGGAGCAACTACGACAGGTCCACGCGGAGGTATTCGGTCGGATCCCGCAGTCACCCCGGCAAACGCTGCCGTAGTCACGCCACGCAGAATGCGCCCCGGGCCACCGGGTCAAATCCGTCCGGCCAACCTGTCGCTGCATCAAAGCGAGCGCCGTCCAGGCGAACTCCGGTCAGGTCTGCCTGGGACAGGTCCGCCCCGCGCAAGAACGCGCGTGACAGATTGGCGCCCCGAAGACAGGCTCGTCGGAGGTCCGCATCCTGGAGATCTGCGCCGCGGAGGTTGGCGCCGGTAAGATCCGCATCCAACAGGCGCGCCCGGCGGAGAAAGGCCATGTGCAGATACGCGTCACGCAGCCGCGCTCCACCCAGGTCCGCATCACCCAGATGCGCGTAGCCCAGGCTCGCCCCGGTGAAATTCGTTCCGCACAGGTGCGCTCCCGTCAACAATGCTCGCGATAGCGTTGCCCCCGAGAGATCCGCCCCCGCCAGTGTGGTGCCGACGACCACGACGAGAAGCTCGCGCGTGTCCATGCGGCGAATCTCGATTCGCTGGAGTGCTGGGGCCGGGTGGTCCATGAGTGGGGCACCGGACCGTGCCAGAGGGAGGTCCGGCAGGACTGGGTTTTCGAGTGCTTGCACTGTGGAGGTCCTTCCGGTCGATCGTGGAAGAGTTCGGAGGTGATGGGGAGCCTCAGGCTGCGGACACAAGCGTCACCGGGGGTGCCAGTGTCCTACGATAGCATGGGGTGCCATGAAGTGGCAATTATTGTCAGGCTTGCCAAAGAAGATGTCGGCATGGTGGGACGCCCGGGGCAGTCCCAATTCGCATCGGCACTCCCGCGGGCGTATGGGACGGCCGACGCTGCTTTCTGCTAACCTTCTGCGTCACAGGGGGGGCAGGTCCGATTGCCCTGTGGGGGGAGAAACCGTCATGTCCGTCATTCGCGTCGCCATTCTGGGTCAGGGCCGCAGCGGCCGGGATATCCACGGTGCCTACCTGTCCAAGGACACCGAGCGGTACCGTATCGTGGCGGTGGCGGACGAACTGGCCGAGCGCCGCGAGCGCGCCGTGTCCGAGTACGGCTGCGAGGCGGTGGCGACGCCTGAGGAGCTGCTGGGACGCACGGACCTGGATCTGATCGTCAACGCCTCGTTCAGCAAGTTCCACTTCCCGCTCAGCCTGCGATTCCTGGAGGCGGGCTACAACGTCCTGTGCGAAAAACCCCTCGCTTCCCGGACCGCCGATGTGGACCGCTTGATCGCCGCGGCGGCCGCCTCCGGCAAGACGCTGGCCATCTTCCAGCAGTCCCGGTACGCCCCGTATTTCCAGCAGGTGCGCAAGGTCATCGCGTCCGGCGTGCTCGGCGATATCGTGCAGATCGCCATCGCCTTCAACGGCTTCTCGCGTCGGTACGACTGGCAGACCCTGACGGCCGAGATGGGCGGCAACCTGCTGAACACCGGGCCGCACCCCCTCGATCAGGCTCTCCAACTGTTCGGCACCGACCGCATGCCTCAGGTGAACTGCCTGATGCGCCGCGCCAACACCTTCGGCGACGCAGAGGACCATGTGCTGCTGCTCCTGAGCGGCGAGGGGCGCCCGATCATCCACCTCGAGATTTCTTCCTGCTGCAAGTACTCCGGCCCCACCTACAACGTCTACGGCACCCGCGGCGGGCTGAAAAGCGACACTAAGAAGGTGGAGTGGCAGTACTACAACACGGAGACCGCCCGAGAACTGGCGCTGACCACCATCCCACTGAACAAGCCGGACGGCACCCCGGCCTATTGCAGCGACGCACTGGAGTGGATCCGGGAGGAATGGGAATCCCCGGCGGGCGACGGGCTCTTCAACACCATGTCCCGCGCGTTCTACTCCATGCTCCACCGCTCCCTGACCGAAGGCGCTCCCCTGGAGATCACCCCCCAGGAGGTCCGCCAGCAGATCGCGGTGATTGAAGAGTGCCGGCGTCAGAACCCGCACATCTACCCTCCGGCGTAGGCCTATGCACCGGGGCTGCCCGGCGTGCCCGGGCGGGGTCGGGGGCGTGGGGGATACGAGGAAGCCGTTACGCCGCCGGTGAATGTGACCGTGGGGGCGGTTTGCGTCACACCGTTCCCGACGGACAGCATGCCACCCGTTGTACTCTCAAACCCGATCCTGAACTCTCCTTTCGATGAGCCCTCGCGCCATTTCCGTTTCGGCGAGGAGGGGATCACCAGCGAGATCGTGCCCACGCGGCGTGTCTCCAGCTACTTCGTCCCGATTCCCGCCGCGAAGAAGAAGGGGAAGGGTCAGCTCGTCCTGGATACGGAGTGGGTGGCGGAGCGGGTCGAGGAGAACCCGTTCATCAACGAGGTCCGGGGGCGCGTCGCCCGGTGGCGCCAGGCGCGCTGGCTGGGGACCACCCGCACCACGGCCCGGCTGCTGGAGTACTGGACGAACCCGGAGCGAGACAAGCCGCTCTTCTTCTGCCAGATCGAGGCGCTGGAAACCGCCATCTACATCGCCGAAGTCGCGAAGAACTACGGCGACGCCTGGATGGAACAGTTCCTCGTCGATG
>SYMT01000613.1 GCA_005805375.1 Actinomycetota bacterium | reverse complement strand
TGAAAGTCTTCACAACGATATATCGCGCCTCCTGCCCGGCCGCCCGCCGAATATGTGAAAAATTTCACGAGTATTCTCCGGCACACGGGCTTAAGACCACGCGCCCTGACGCGAAGTCCACCTGTGTGGACTGGGTCCGCGGGGCCACCAGGCAGAGAGGGAGAGGGTTGACGATTTCCGAGACGATGCCCTACTCCGGGACGGTGGGGCGGATGGCGGTGTAGTGTGCCAGGGCGGCGTGCTCGCCGGTGATGTGGGGCAGGGAGGCGGCATCGTTCAGCCAAACCACCGCCTCGTCGGCGAAGACATGCACGGTTGGCGCTCGGTCGAGCGGGCCCGGCAGGCTGGCGCGCGTGACGTGCATCTCACCGGGCGCCACGCTGCTGGCGAAAAAGAGCGTGCTTCCGCACCGGGAGCAGAAACCACGGCGGCTCTCGACCGAGGCATGAAACCAGGTCAGCAAGTCGTCGCCGGCGATGATTCGGAACCGTGCCTCGGCTGCCCCCACCCAGGTGACGAATGCCGCCCCATGTGCCAGCCGGCACCACCGGCAGTGACAGTGCGCGCAGAACAGCGTCGGGAACTCGATGGCGAATCGGATGCCTCCGCAGAGGCAGCGCCCCTCGACGCCGGCATCCGGATTTGGGTGCGCACTCATGCGCTACCCGGGGTCCTTCATCCATGCGTGCCGCGACAGCAGCCGGCGCGCCTGCACCGCGTTGACCATCCCCACGAAGGCCAGGTACCCGCGGGCGTAGGCGAGAGCATCCTTGCCCAGGCGCCGGGAGGTGGCTTCCAGCCCGTCGCGCTCGCACTGGTGCAGGAAGGCGCGAAACCGTCGTGCATCCCGGCGGGAAATGCGGGGAACTGTTTCCACCCCGGCCGCGCTGTCCGGCCCGGAGGTGCTGTCCGGACCGCCGCTGCCGGCGCCGCAGGAGACGCTCTCCGCGCAGGCAGTTCGGCCCGTCTGGTTCACCACGAGGCCGGTGACCGCTTGCCGGTGATGGGACCGCATCACACGGGTTTTCTCCTCGTTCGGGGTGAAGCTCTCCCCGCGCAAGATGCCGCGCATCCGGCCGAGGAGCTGCCCCACAGGCGCGTCCGGATCCGGGTGGGACATGACCAGATCGTCGGCATAGCGGGTGTACGCGAAGCCGAGCGACGCCGCGACGCCGCTCAGGCGGGCGTCCAATCGGCGGCAGAGCGCGTTCGTCAGCGCGGGAGAGGTGCAGGCGCCCTGCGGCAGGCGACGCTCGCCCACGGCCACGAAGTGTGTTTTCTCGTCCAGAGTCACTTCGACCCGCGGCGCCTCGGTGGTGAGCAGGGCCAGCAGGGTAGCGATGCCTTCGTTGTACCCGAACCGGCGAAACAGCCCGCGCACTCGCCGGAAGGTGATGCTGGGAAAGAAGTCCTTCAGGTCCACCCGCACCACCACGCTCCGGCCGGCGTGCAGCGCCGCGTTGTCCCGGATCGAAATCCCGGGACGGAACGCGACTGCAGCCGGATGCGGTACGGTCTTCATCAGGATCTGTTCGAGCACCCAGCGCTGGGCCCGACGCAGGCGCGACTTGGGAGAGGCGATGGCTCTCCGGCCCCCGCCCCGCTTGGGAATAGTGAACCGGTGGTAGTGATCCACTGTCGCAGCGCCCCGGTGGTACGTGAGCCACGCCAGTTCGGGGCCGGTCATCTCGAGTGCCGCAGCCAGATCCGCCGCAGTTTCCAGATACGGCATTCCCAGTCCCGCCAGCGCCGCCCGATCGCTCTCACCATAGTGGAGGCCGGCGGACACCCCGCGCCCGAGAAAGGGGAGATGCCGTTCTCTCCAGGCTCGCTCCGCCGCCGACCGGCGTTCCCTCTCGGAACGTCGGCGCTCATTGCGCTGCTCGCGCTCTGCCCGCACCCGCTCGATACGGGCCTGCCGCACGCGCCCCAGGAGCGCGTCTACGTCCGCGAGTGCAGCCAGTTCCTCGTTCAGCGTCCGGAGCTCGCGCCGCAGCGTGCGCAGTTCCTCGTAAAGGGGAGCCAACTGTTCCAGGGCACGGACTTCGGCATCACCGGTGGCGAAGTTGGGCGGCCAGAACCCCAGCCGTTCCATCTCCTCGCGCACGACGGCACGCGCTCCCACCTCTCGGACGCGCTGTCGCCACCAGGCACCATCTCTTTTCGGCTCTGCCATGCTCTGGTTCCTCAGGCGTGGGTCTCGCCCAGACTCGCTGCGGCCATGCCGACTGCCAGGAGGTGCGCGCATGGTCCCAGGCGCAGCCGGTTCCGGCGAAACTCGGCGCAGGAGCACTCCGCCGTGCGACAGCCACCGTCGGCGTTCAGTTCCAGGCGCACGCGGCATTCACTCAGCCCGAGCACGCGCGCCCGCAGCCACGACCCGCTGGGCGTCACCTCCGACCCGGTTTCCCACACCACTCGACCGGTCCGGACCAGGGACGCAGCATACCCGGCCTGCTGGTCGGCCTCGTCCTCGGGGAGCGCGAAGCCGAAGAGCGGACGCCAGCGATAGCAGTTGGGGGTGGGATCGTACATCGCCTGTCCGGCCGCGCAGAGCGACTGCAGGGCTGCCGCTGCCTCGGACTGCTTCCAGCCGGTCAGCGCGGCCAGCTCCGCTGTGCTGAGATGGAAGCGACTCTCCAGCAGGGTGGCTGCCTCCTGGTTGCGCATCGGCGCCTGGCCCGCGGGCTTTCCGGGAGCTGTGAGGAGATGGAACCGGGCGGCCCGAGCCCAATCATTGCCGGACCATCCGGAGAGGCCGAGATCGAACGTGTGTGCGCCGGCGTGGACCCGCCAGAACGACGGCAACCCGGTGCCGAGCAGGCGCACCTCCACTTCCTGCGCCTGCGGCAGAAGCGCCTCCAGAGCCAGCAGTCGCCGCCGGCCCCAGATGCGAATCTCCACCGGAGCGTCTCCTTCAAAGCGGTGCGCCGGCTCGTGAATGGTGATATCCCAGGGTTCCAGCGTCAGACGCGGCCGTTCGCCCGGCACGAGATGGAATCGGAGCGATCGGGGGCTCACTCGTTCCTTGCGGCGCGCCAGGACGTCCAGCACATCGGCAAGTGTGGAGGCACTGAGCCGCACCGGAGTGTGCGGCAGCGTTCCGGCCGATTGCACCTGCAAGAAGCCCCGCACCCAGGTAGGCGGCAGATCGATCTTCTTCTCGACCGCTTCGCCCTGACTCGTAGCCAGCGTCACCGACTCCGCCCCCACCTGCAGCCAGGCCGGGCGATAATCGCGCACGCGCTCGAATTCCCGCGCGAGCGCGAGGCTGAAGTCAATGTTGGTCGTGCCGCAGGTGGGGCTGCCCAGCACTGTGAGCTGTGCTCGGGGGACCGTGACGCGCGCGTAGGTGGACTCATCCCGCGAGAACGCCTCGAAGAACACCGCGTCCGGATGGACACTCACCACCGGGTCCAGTACCCACCAGGCGGCGCGATCGTGGATCCAGGCCCAGCCATAGTAGCGCCGCTCGGCCCGCGCCCAGGTCGGCCCGTACAGCGGCCGTTCAAGTTCTTGAACGCGCTGCTGCACCTGCGAGATCTCGCGGGTCAGCAGGGCCGTGCGTTCCAGGAGACCCGGGCGGGCGGCCAGTCGTGACGCCTGCATCGCTCCCAGCTCCTCCAGGTAGCGTTCCTGGACCCATTCCTGATACGCCGAATGGTCCCGGTCGCGCTTTCGGAGATCCATGCCGACGACCCGGTGGAGCGCCAGCATCGCCCGGGCATAGTCGCGACTCTGTCCAACCAGTGCCTCAAGGAAGACGGGCGGGCGGGATTGCTCTGCCGACAGCTCCATGCGCAGGCCGTCGCTTCCACTCACTGCCCGGCTGGGGCGCGCGTAGGTCTGTGTAATTTCCATCGCCGTCACTCCTCTTAGCCGGGCAGGGGCGCAACCTGCCCCGACCCCGCGGGCCGACACCTGACCTGCCGCGACATAGTCAATCCTCTGCGGCGGGATTCCGCACGTGCACTCCGGGCACTTCCTCTCCGGCAAGCGCACGCCGCGCCAATTCACCCAACGCCCATTCGGCATCGCGCGGCGTGCGACCGCGGGCGAGTTCCACCAGCACCGCCGGATCTCCGCCTCCAGTCCGCCCCAGCCGGGCCTGGACCGCCTCTTTGGCGCGTCGGCCCGCACGGCGCGTGCGGAGCACCCGCGCGTCAAAGGCGGCGACTTCGGCGCCGGACACCTCGGCATCCCGCAACTGCTCGGCGAGGAAGCGGCGCATTTCCGGGTCGTCATGCTGGGCCAGCGCGCCGACCAAGTCCTGAAGCGGCACAGAGGCGGGCCGCGCCGTCAGAAAGGCGCGCCCCAGGGCACGCGCATCCCGATCCGGGCTGTCGCACAGGGCGAGTGCCGCCTCACGCTCGGAAGGCGCACCCGGCGGCAGGGTCGTGAACCAACGCGTCCCCACCGCGACGGCATCGGCCAGGCCGGACTCCACCAGATGCAGTGACTGCCGAAGGTCCGGCGCCAGCGCCGCCACCCACTCCAGGCCGAGTGCGCGTACCCGCGGCAGCGGGTGAACGGCAACCCGCAGCACCAACTCCCAATCTGCCGCCCACTCCCCGCGCATTGCATCCAACTGCCGGACGAGCCAGTCTTCCAGAGCAGGATCCTGGAGTTCGAGGATCCCCGGCTCCGGGACATTCCCCAACGCCACCAGCAGCACCGGATCCCCCAGTACGCGCTGCCTGACTTGCGGGGCCACATCGCCCCCCGCGGGGACGAAGGCACGGCGAAGGTCGTCTGCACGCCCCTCCACAAGTGCGAACGCCAGCAGGGCTTCCCGGAGCGCCGGCCACTCAGCATCTGTGGCGCCCCCGCAGATTTCCAGCAGCACTTCCGGCCGGAGATGCCGCAGGATGACGCGCCACTGATCCGGAGGGACCCCTCCGACTTCGGGCCAACGTCGGCGCCACAGGGTCCCCACCTCCCCGGACCGCAGGCGCAGCGCCCCGAAGAGTTCCCACTCCCGGCCCGGAAGTCGTGCCGCACACTCGGCCAGGAGCCCAAATGCCTGCTCGGACGTGAGCCCACATGCGGGCACACCACCAAGCAATGCAGCCCATATCCGGTCCCGCGCCGGCTCCTCTGCCGCACAGGCGGCAAGCAGGCAGCGTCTGACAATCTCCAGGGTGGGCTGCCGCATCACCCGTTCAGCCAGGACAGCCAACTCGGGGACGTCGGACGCCAGCAGGTCGCCGAGCAGCGGCAGAAACTGATGCGGCTCCACGAACCGCGCCAGCGCATCGCCCAGCAGGCGGGCCGTGCTCCTGGCGCGACCGGAAGCTGGGTGGCGGGGCAGCCACATGCCCAGCAGGCGCACCAGCTCCGCCGCACAGGCATGGCCTTCCCCCTCACGCAGTGCCAGTTGCTGCCCCTCCAGGCGACGACGCGCTCCGCCGGATGCAGCAAAACAGAACCGCGCCCCGAGCACGCCCGAAAGACGCTCACCCGTCTCGACGCGCGTGCCGATCTCCTGGACTGCGTGTCGGATCAACCAGGGCGCCCCGCTCACAAGTGCCCGCTCCAGGCTGCGCAGGCCGAGTGGCGGCAGAGCATTCCCGCCCGCCTGGAGGATCTGCCCAACCACGTGGAGCGTTTCCCACGGAACTTCCGCCGCCCACAACTGCCGGGCCAGATCCGGGCGCGCGTTCCACGCTTCCGGCAGCCGCTCCTCCCGCCGGCGCCGGGGCACACGTGGATCGGTGAACTCGCACGGTCCCCGCCCGTGGCGGCGCTGCGCCACCCGCCCGCCCCCGCCGAAGAGCACATCCAGCGAGAGCCACTGTTCGGCCGAATCGAGTTCCGGAGCCTGTTTCCCAGCCTCAAGAAGCATCTGCGCTGCGAGTTCCACGTAGGCAGCCGGGTTCTCGTCGGCGCGGCGGCGCAGCAGCCGGCGGCCCTGACGCTTCATGTATCGCAGGGTCGCCGGGCGCGGTCCCACGCTGGCCGGTGTCAGGAATTCCGGGTCCGCGAACGAATAACACCAGACCCTGCCGTCGCCACCCCCGGCAAATAGCCGGTCGCCTCCCCATGCCAAAGAATTGGCCCGGTTGGGCAATCGAAACTGCCAGAGGAACCGGGGATGCTCAGGGCAGGCCACGTCCCACACCCGCATGCGCCACCCATCCCAGCTCAGTGCCGCCAGCAGCGATCCCCGCGCAGCAGTTTCCCGTGCGCATGTGCGCGGTCGCATGGTCGAACCGAACGTAACGGAACCGGAATCCGCGGCGTCCGCGAGCACGAAGGGCTCGTTGTACCAGCCTTCGCCCGAGAGTAGCCTCCCCGCCAGGACAGCGGTCGCCCCCTCCGGAATCGACACCGGGTCCAGGATCCGGGGTTTCAGGATGTTCCGCAAGTCCACTCCTCGGAGGTGACCCGCCTCGCCCCAGCGCCCTCCGGTGGAAATGAAGACGCCCTGGCGCGTGATCCCCATCCGGCAGGCGCCGGGCACCGCGGCCCTTGCGACACATGTCGGCGTCGCCGGATCGGAGAAGTCGACCACCAGCAGCGCGCCTCTGCGTGCGCCATCGGTTTCCAGGACCAGCAGATAGCGGCCGTAGGGGACCACATCCGTGACCGAAGTGTGTCTCGACGCCGAGTACCGTCCCAACCGGCGGGGATTGCCTGCGTTCGGCACCTCCACGATATCCAATTGGGAGCATTGCTCTCGTGGGGAATAACGCACCACGAACAACCGATTGCGCTGCGCCACCGCCTGGGAGCAGTTGTGCTCTTGATAGACTCCCCGAACAGTGAGGCTCGACGGATCCTCAGTGTTCAGAATGGCGACGCCGCCGGGATGGACGGCTGCGAGCCAGCCTTCGCCCCCGGCCAGGCAGTTGACTGCGTTCGTCGCCGAAATCTGAATTGACGCCGCTGCCGGCACGGGTATCGGATTCCCGTGGGAGTCCATTCTGGGAGACCGCGCCTTGCCGGGGGCGGGCCACTCACAATCCAGGCGAGCCAGGAGGGCAGCGAGCACTCCCGGATCCTGTGCATCGTCCGCTGCCCAGTAGACTTGCTTGAACCCTTTCCAGATGCCGTAAGCGAGCGGAACGGTACGGATGGTGCGCAGCAACTCCTCGCGCTCATCGGCGTTCGTCGGCGGGAAGGGGGGCCAGCGATAGAGGGAGTTCGCGTCCGTCACGACAGCTCTCCGGGGAGATCGAATCAGGGAGAAGAGATCCCGATGTCACTCATCCGTCCCAGGACCGGGACCGATCACTGTAGGCGCGC
>SYMT01000612.1 GCA_005805375.1 Actinomycetota bacterium | reverse complement strand
GTAGCTCCAGTCGATCAGCGCCCGCAGCGTCTGGTGCCGGGGCAGCGTCGTCCGGCTTCCCCCCGTCAGCAGCCGGAACCGGTGGTCCAACCGCTGGTTCACTTCCTCCACCGTGAGGCTCCGCACCCGCGCCGCCGCCAGTTCGAGCGCCAGCGGGATCCCATCCAGCCGGTGACACATGGCCGCGAGGGCCGGCGCGTTCCGGTTCGTCACCTGGAACCCGGGCTGCACCTGCCGCGCCCGCTCGATGAAGAGCCGCACCGACTCGTAGGGGGAGAGCCGCTCAGGGGTCGCGTCTGCCTTCGGGTCCGGCAGCGCGAGGGACGGGACCCGGAAGGTCGTCTCGCCCGCGATCCCCAGGGGCTCCCGGCTGGTGGCGAGGAGCAGCACGCGGGGACACTGCCGCAGGAGCGCGTCCGCCAGCCTGGCGCAGCCGTCCAGCAGATGCTCGCAGTTGTCCAACAGCAGCAGCAGGTGCTTCCCCTTCAGGTGGTCCGTCAGGGTCTGTGCCAGCGACCGGCCCGGCTCCTCCCGCAGGCCCAGCACGCTTGCTGCCGCCTGGGGCACGAGGGCCGGATCGGCCAGCGAGGCCAATTCTACCAGCCACACGCCGTCGCCCGAGCCGTCCAGCAGGTCCGCCGCCGCCTGGAGCGCCAGCCGGGTCTTCCCACAGCCTCCGGCGCCGGTCAGGGTCAGCAGGCGGATCTTCGCAAACAGCGCTCTGACCTCGGCGAGCTCCTTCTCCCGGCCGACGAAGCTCGTCACCTGCTGCGGCAGGTTGTGCTTCAGCTCCGGGTTGTCCAGCGAGCGGAGGGGCGGGAAGTCGGCGGGAAGGTCCGGGTGGCGAAGCTGGAAGACGCTCTCGGGCCGGCCGAGGTCCTTCAGGCGGTGCTCGCCCAGGCCCCGCAGGCTGGCGCCGCCGGGCAGGTGGTCCCGCACCAACTCCTGGGTGGCGGCCGAAAGCAGCACCTGGCCGCCGTGGCCGATGGCGAGGAGGCGGGCCACCCGGCGCAGGCGCCGGGACCCGGGAGGGGTTGCTGCCGGACGCCCTCCCCCCGGGTCCGGCGGGCAGGGGTCACGGCGAATCCCCGGAGTAGATCACCACGCGCGGCCCGGATCCCGCGGCGACAGGGCCATGACCCACGCCCGCCGCAACCGTCTCGCCCGTGCGCGGATCGGTGACGCGCCAGTGGTTGGGCACATCCTCGGTACGGGCCAGCGTGAGAGTCCCCCCCTCGTGCAGGTAGACCACCAGGAGCACCCCGGGGACATGCAGCGCCGGACGTCCGTACGTATGGCAGTGGTCCGGCGCCATTCCGGCGAACGGCAGCCCCTTGAAGATGCGGGAGAGCGTCCCGACGCAGCGGCTTCCCTCGAAGTCGAGCGCATCGCGCCAGCTCGCCCCGGGCGCCATACACCAGGCCTGGTGCTCCTCATCTCGATCCAGCCGCCACTGCCAGAGGCTGCCCGCCCCGTAGACGACGCCCATCGTACCGCCCGCGCAGAGGTTTCGCCAGGCTTCATGGCCCTGCCACCATCCCGCGCCCCGCCCCGCCCGCCCGATGTTTTCGTAGGTCGGCTCGCCGTTGGCTACGGCCTTCGGGGGCTGCGCCGACCACATCGTCGCCACCCGCTCCGGGAGATGCTCGCCGTTGTGTCCGGTCTGGCACCACTGGAAGTCCAGCCAGGCCCTGTCCTGATAGGCGTGCGGCGTGTGATGCGGGGCGTAGTGGATGCCCGTAGGGTGCCGGTAGGCGTCCCACTGCTCGATCTCCCAGCCGCCGGGATCAACACCCGGCGCCCGGCCGTCGCCATCGGCCGAGACGAGCCAGAGCGCGGGCTGCGCCCCGTAGCGCGCCACCAGATAGCGGCAGTAGCGGGCGTACTCATGCGATGGGATCGCCGGCCCGGCCACCTGGAGCCCCTTCCAGCCGTAGCCGTGGAACACGGGGTTCCAGACCGGTGCGATGCCATGGCCGACAAGAACCCGGGCCAGACCGTCGAGGTACTGGAAATACGCCGGGTTGAGCCGGCAAACGTGCCCGGTGGGCAGGTCCTCGAACCCGACCTCGAAGCCGTCATGCTCGGTCCGGGAGCGGGGCCCGACGGCGTTTCGGTCGGGCTGGACCGACATCAGCAGGGCGGCGTTGAAGCCTTTCCTCTCCCGGTCGCCGGCATAGACTTCGGCCTGCTCGTGCGTGGCGCGCCAGGGGAGCGCCCAGGCGGTGTCTGCAACCAGCAGGACCGGCCGTCCGTCCCCGCGCACGAGGTTTCGCTCCCCCGGCGGGATCGTCCAGAAAGCTTCGGTCTCGTCGCGCTCGGCGAGGAGCGCCCCGGATTGCCCCGCAATGCCCGGATCCACCGGCGAGGAGAAACTCTGCCAGCGCCATCCACCGGGCTTCGGGGCAGCGAAGCGGACGCGCCAGAGGTTTTCGCCGTCCCAGAACGCCGGGCGGCGCAGGCTTGAGCCATCCTCGTGGGTGAAGATCGCCCACGCGTCGACGTCAGTGTAAGGGTTAGCGTAGCTCGCTTCGGAAGCGAGGATGAGTTCGGTCACGTTGGATTCTCCCGTCGTCTCGCGTCTGCACCGGCTCGGGCAGTTCGACCTGCGCTGGTTCGGCGAACCCGGCCGCCAGCTCGCCGCGGGCGTCTGCACAAGATCGCGGGCCCCGCGCTCCAGGGCATCGGGGAAGAACTGGCAACCACGGGCCAGGACACGCTCCTCTACAGGCACCTCGCCGGTCCCCACGACTCCCCGATCGCGGCGTTCCTCGACAGGCGGGCGGACGGCATGATCCGGGCTCCGGCCGTCTCCCAGGCAGGAGGCGGTCACAATGCAGCCGTCATTGGGACCTGCTGGTACTCGCCAGGCACTCGCACAGTTGGGTAAGAATACCCAATATCCTCGGCGAGCCCTGATGGCCTTCCGTTCAATCGTGCTGGCAAGTCATTGATTGTTATTGCGCTCATCGGCAAGTCTGCCAGGTTTCTGTCGATGGCGGGAGTCAGAAGCAGGTGTAGCGGAGTATTCTGTAGTACAGCACGACAAGCTGGGGGGCCAGCGTCACACTCGAAGTTTCTCTTGAGCCCCTGGAGCCCAGCGCGGTGCGGCCGGCGCCCGCGGCGGAGCTGCGCCGGAGTGCCGCGCTCCGGCCCCCGGGCAAGTAGGGTCCGCTGGACGCCGGAGGCAGCAATGGCCCATGCGCTGGGGATCCTCGCACCGGCCACCTGACCGGGAGGCCGGTCGGCGGCGGCGGACGGCACTCGCGGGGCAGGTGAGGACGGTCAGGTGCGTGCGCATCTTCCGACACGCGTCTGAGTCGCAGCGGTTTCCCGGCGTTCGGTTGTGGATCACTCCCGCACCGCACCGGTCCCCTGGGCGACCAGCCGCGGCGCGAGGCGGTAGCCCGTCGGCACCCAGCATGTCGCCTCATCCACCAATCCGGCGAAGCGGTCGTAGGTCGCCTCTCGCACCGCTTCGACGCAATGCACCGGCGACAAACCGCTGCCACTTCTGCCGGAGTGCCGCAACCTGTCGTACCCGTTCACGCGGAGATCCAGCGCTTCCATGATGTCCTGCCGGCCGGTTCAGAGATCCTCTCGCGCCGGCGTTTCGGCGGCCGCGAACCCCGCCATGCCGCGACTACGGCCGCAGAGGGCCTCCCTTCGTCCGGTAGGACGCTGCCTCAGCGAGGCGATTTCCGATCCCTCGCCCTTCGGCCTACCCCCGTCCGGTAGGACGCTGCCCCAGCGAGGCGATTTTCAATCCCTCGCGAGCCGACGAGACTGTCAGGGTGGACGAGGCGAAGGCCTCGGACTCCGGCGAAATCAGCAACGTACGGGGTGACCGGAAGGGGGAGTAGCGAACTATTTCTTTCGCTTCCGTAGGAGACTGGAACATCCAGGGGGCATCCGGCGTGGCTCGGGTGCAGCACACTGTTTGCCGTTCGCCTCGGAGGACTACTTGCTTACGCGCGTGGCTCGGGTACGTGGGGCGTTCGCCGTTCGCCATTGGGCGTGCCTCCGTCAGCGGGGGCGGCGGAAGCGGCCGCGTGTCTCGGGTTCGAAGCGGGGTGGGGCTTTCCCGGCCAGCATGACGGAGCGTGCCTCGTCGGAAAGCGTGAAACGGCTCAGGACGCGGGAGCTTTCCGCCAGGGGCTGCCCGCCGGCATCCAGCGCGGTGACCAGGTACTCATAGCTGAGGATGCGGGCCGCCTGGGCGTTGTCCGGATACAGGGACGAGAGGGGGCAGACTGCGCTGGTGGCCGCGACCGCCTCCGACTTCCAGAGCACCGGATGCCGGCGCCAGCCCCCACGCTGCTCGCGCGGAATGCGCCGCTGAAACACCCCTCGCACCTCGGGCGGCGAGAGCACCTCGAGCCGGTAGCGGGCCGCCGCCGCCCACGGATCCCAGGAGAGACGCACCCCCTCACCGTCCGGCGGCATCTCGCCGAATGTGCGGGTGCTCAGCGCCGTGCGCAGCTCGAAGTCGGGCAGCGCCAGGGGTGCGTCTTCAATGCCGATGCGCCGTGGAAAGCTATCCGACGGGGCCGGGATGATGGCGGTTCCGTCCGGGGCGCGGGTCGGGTGAACGATCACCACGAAGTACCGGCCCGAGGGCACGCCGGGGATGCGGAACGTCCCATCCTTCCCGGTGGTGGCCCGGTAGGGGAGGATCTTCAGCGCGCCGAGCAGGTCGCCCAGGCCGCGGATGCGCACGTCCTCGCCGCTGAGCGCCACTTCGGCCCCCGGAAACGGTCGCCCGTTCAGCAGCGCCCGGCCCCGCACCGGAAACTCGCGCGGGCGGGGCGGCAGTCCCGGCGCCGGGACCTTCAACTCCTCGTAGAGCCGGCGCACCCAGAGGAGATCCTGCACCCGCCGCATGCGGCGGCGCGCGCCCTCCGCCTCACCTTTCAGGCGGGAGTCGAGTTCCGGCACGGCGCGCAGCCGCTCGCTCTCCCGTTCCGCCACCGAGAGGAACCCGGCGGCTTCTCCGAAACGCTGCAATTGCAATTCGATTCCGGACAGGTCCACCCGGTAACCGAGCAGCGCCACCGTAGTGCTTGCGGGCAGCGCCCGCCCGGGAGCGCGCTCTCTGGCACGGCGTTCGGCGGAATAGAGCGCCCGGTTCCGGTACTCGCGCATGGCCTGCACCTGGTCGGCTGCCTGTGCGAGCGAATAGAGGGCATTGGCCGCCTCCTCGGCCTGGTCCGAACGGGGATACTCGCGCGCCAGCCGCTCGTACAGCCGCCGGCCCTCCGCCACGTTCCCCCCTTCCATCTCGGCCCCGGCCAGCCGCAGGAGCGCCGCCGGCGCCTGGGGGCTGTCGGGATACTGGTCTGCGAGCAGACGCGACACCTCCGCGAGGCGCGCGAAGTCCGGGAGCGGGGTCGGACGCCACCCATCCGGGGTGGGGCGCACGAGCGCCCGGGTGGGTTGTTCTCGGGCGCCCAGCACCCCCAGTACCGCGCTCGCCTGGCTGAATGTGTAGGCGGCGTCGAGCGCTTCGTCGGAAAACAGGCTGTACGGATACGCCTCAGGCAGGCCGACGAGTTGTCGTTCCCGGGCGCGGCAATAGTCGGACAGCGCGCGGATCGGGTTGGAGCCGAAGAGCGCCGCGAGCGGCGGCAGGTCGCCCAGGAACGCGTGAAAGTCCGGTCCGAACATCCAGTCCTGCTGGAGAAGGGAGTCGAGCAGAAACTGCTGCTGGTAGTAGGGCAGTTGCAGTTGAAGCCGAAAACGCGTCACATCGTGAGACTGGGCATAAACGAGCTTGTATGCGGCTCCGACCCAGAAGTAGACCAGCATCAACAGAGAAAGCTTGAACCCCATGCGCATCCAGCCGCGAAGGCGCCGCAGGAGGGAAGCGATGCGCGGGAAGCGGGAAGCGAAACGCCGAACGCCGGACATCGTCTCAGTCTCCCTCGGTGAGGTGCTCAATGCGCCGGGTCAGGCTCCAGAAGACGCACCCGGCTGCCGCCATCAGGGCCAGCTTGCTCGCCCACCACCAGTCCACATACGGAGTGGTGTCCAGCGCCCCGGCGGCGATCGCCTGGAGCCGATCCGTGTAGCTGGAGAACGTGAGCAGGGGATTGAGCGCGATGCCGGTCGTGCGGGCCATCTGGCCGGTGAGGGTATTCATCACCCAGGCCGCCACCGCCACGACATAGCCGATGAACGCATTTCCCAGGCGCACGCGGGTCCAGAGCGACACCGTCGCCAGGCAGATGGCCGGAGGGGTCGCGGAGAGCAAGATCATCCCGAGCGGAAACGACCGCACGCCCAGGTAGAGCGTGCCGAGCAGCACGAGCCCCACCACGAGCGCCAGCAGGACCGCCACGAGCAGCCGGTAGCCTACGGTGTGCCAGAGTGGGACGCAGTGGCTCCGCAGCAATTCGTGGGCGCCGCGCCGCAGTTCCGCGTCCATCGCGCCCCCGGCGAAGAACGCGGCCACCACCGGGAGGAATTCTTCGCCGAGGCTGCCCGCCGTCACCGCGGTAAAGCGATCGCGGCCGCGGAACTGGAAGAAGAGCACCAGCACCGAGAGGATGGACACCAGCGTCCCGGTCCAGAGCAACGTCGGAGCGACGATCTTCAGGTTGTAGCGAAATGTGGCGAGCATCGGAAAGCGGTAAGGGAACCGAGCAGAATTAATCCTCCCACCCGTGAGGAGACACGGCGGCATCTGAGAGGACACAACTGGACGGAATCATGTACGTCATGGTGTTATGGAACTCACTGCCGCCGCCACTGCCCTCCTCCAAGTTAC
>SYMT01000611.1 GCA_005805375.1 Actinomycetota bacterium | reverse complement strand
GTGAACCAGATTTCCAGGCCGGCTACGTGGGTCGTGAACACCGGGCCGCCCCCCGTCATCACGAAGATGAAGTCGAAGGCGCGGGCCGCACCGATGAACGCGCCCACAAAATTGATGATGACCAGCGGTTTCAGATACGGGATGGTGATGTTCTGCACCTTGCTCAGAATGCCGGCGCCGTCCAGATCCGCCGCCTCGTACACATCTTCGGGGATGCTCTTGAGCGCTGCGAGATAGATGATGCATCCCGGACCCATCCCCGCCCAGATCTGAGGGAGGATGATGAAGATCATCGCCAGGTCCGGATCGCCCAGCCAATCTTTCGGCTCCCACTTTCCCGCCAGGCCGGCTGCATGCAGCACGCCGACCACCTGTCCGCAGAGCTGGTTCAGGAGGCCGGTGGGGCCGGGTTCGTAGAATTGCTTCCACAGAAACATAATGACCAACCCGGTGGTGACCGCGGGGAGATAGTACAGGGTGCGGAAGAGGGTCTTCCCCTTCGGGATCTCGTGCAGCAGGAGAGCGAGCAGGATCGGCGCCAGGAACCCCATTCCGAGCGAGAGCGCCATGTACCGGAGGCTATTTCCCAGTGACTGCCAGAAAAGCGGTGTGAACAACACTTCGGCGAAATTGTCCAGCCCGACCCACTGGCTGGGCAGGATCAGGCGGTAATCCTGAAACGCCATCAACGAGCCCCGCACCAACGGGTAGTACTGCCAGAGCGCCACGGAGATCAGGGCCGGAGCCATGATGAGATAGGCGAAGCGAGCCCGGCGCCACCCCTTGCCGGTCATGGACGGACCGTCGAGATTCTGCGAGAATGTGCGCAGCACAATCCGGAAGACGATGGCGAACCCCACGATGAGGCCCAGCACCACGACGAGGGCGATCTGCCGGCGGCCGGCGCGAGTGGCTTCAGGGACCCGACCCAGTAGTTTTTCGTTGGTTTCCCGGACCGAGTCGTCCAGCAACTTGCGCAGAAACTCGCGATCGTTCCGGTCGGTCAGCGTCACCTGGTCCAGTGGAGGCGTCATCTGGACGTAGATGAGCTGGCAGTTCTTGCCGTACGGCTCGGGTCGGCCCGACCGGATCGCTTCCGCCAGAGATTCGGTCCATCCGGGGGGCACCTCCCGGCGGTACCGTTCGTACTCATGGCGCGGGAGGAAACGCCGCAGATACTCGGGGTTCATGTACTTCGCGAACCCGGCTTCCACGAAGACCTGTGTCTTGACCCGCAGTGCCTCCTCGCTTGCACGGAAGCGGATCCACTCCCACGCCGCCTCACGCCGCGCCGGATCCGTGGTCGTGGCGTTCAACCCCTGCATACGGCTGTTGAGTTCGTTGCCGCGCTTTCCGCTCGGACCCAGCGGCACCGGAGCGATGCCGATGAGATTCGGGTTCACCGTGGACATCATCTGCTCGTTGATGTATGTGAACTGCATCCCGATCTTGCCCAGGTTCCACCGCTGGGTGATGTCCGTCGCGCGGTAGGCCACCTTGCTGCGACAGAGTTTCTGGTAGAAGGCCAGCGCGTTGACCGCCGGTTCGTCGTTCCAGGCGGCGAGCCAGTTGCCCGCCTCGTCCTGACGGATCGCCTCCCCACCGGCAGACCAGAGGAGGTCCACGAAGTGCCAGGAGGCCGACTGGCCCCCCGGCAGGCCGAAGCCATACTGACCCAGTTCCGGTACAGTCAGGCGCTTCGCGTAGTCGTACAGCTCGTCCCAATTGCGCGGGGGCCGGTCCGGGTCCAGTCCGGCCTTTCGGAACAGATCCTTGCGATACACCAGCGTCATCGCCACCGCGCCGCCGTACGGGATGGCCCAGACGTGGGTCTGCCCATCGGGGCCGGGCCGCATGATCACCGGCCACATCTGGGGCAGAATCACGTGCTTCAGCTTCTCCGGCGCGTCGCGGATGTCCGTCACGCCCGCCCACTTCTTCACATAGTCATCGAGCGGTGCGAGGAATCCCTGGGAAATGTAGCTGTCCGACTGGCGGAAGTTCACGTACATCACATCCGGAGCCACTCCGCCCGCCATCGCCAGCAGCGGCTGCGAGTCCATGCTCAGCCCCGGTGCCGTCACTCCCCGAAACCCCTCCAGCCTCACGTGGGGGTTCAATTCCAGGAAACGACGCATGACGGCCAGGTCGGCCCGCTCATCCACCGTGCGGGCCTCCCGGTTGGGGAGCTGCCACAGCGTCACCGTCACTGGATCTGCGGCCCGCGCCGGCGCCGCCGCCAGCGCGACGAGCAGCAGTGCAGCGAGAAGGAACGCAGCCTGGATGGGCTGCACACGACGTGGAGTACGGGATTGCATGGTCGTCAGCAGGCAAGAGGAATCGAGGTGAGGTGCTCTATTGTCGCACAACCGCCGCGTCTGCCGCCGGGAACAACCATTCCGGCACCGGGCTACCCCGGACAGCTCACGCGGATTCCGGTTTCGTCAGGCTGGAAGCCGGCGCGGAAGCACGGACACGCGAGGGAAGCAGCGCCGGTTGCGGCGCCGAGGAACTGCCGCCGCGCGCTCTCTGCCGCCGGCGTGCGCGCCGTGGGATCTCCGCCGGCCGGCTCTCCCATCCCCTGCCCTCGCAACCGCCGCCATCAGACCCGCGCCCCGCCGCGTGTCCCCCGGCGGCAGCAAGTGCCCCAGGATACGGGCTCCCCAGCCACAGCCGGGCGCCCCTCGGCGCCGCAAGTAGTCCCGGCGGCGCATGGCGAGCGCCCTGCACTCTCCGTTCCCGATCACGGATCTCGCCGGACGGGCATCCAACCGCTTTCGCCTCCCGGAGTGACTACTTCGGAGCGAGGCACCGCACGCCGGCCGCCACCAACGTCACGTGGGGCACATCGCCGATGCTCCGCACCGGGACCCACTCCACTGCGTCGGTCCAGCCATTCGCTTCGGGGCGAAGCGATCCGCCGACGACCCGGACGTGATAGATGAGGCGGATGGCGTGCATCTCGGCATCGGGAAACACGTGGAATTCTGAATCCACCCCTGCCAGGCCGGCGACTTCGACCGTCAGGCCTGTCTCTTCCAGGAACTCCCGTCGGACCCCGTCTTCCGGATGCTCTCCGAACTCCACCCCACCGCCCGGCAGGGTCCACTCCCCGCGGTCCGGCTCCAACTCCCCGAGACGTACCAGCAAGAGCGCATCGTCCTGCAGCGCCAGCCCGTAGGCGGCCACGCGTGTTCTTCGGGTCATGCCCGGTTCCTCCCGATCTGCTGTGTCACGAGTTCCGATGAATTCGCCGCGGCAGACCCTCCGCGCTCCCCCGCTCGTGCGACAGCCCGCATCGCGCCCTTCCTACGCCGACAACGCGGCCGGATCGTCCGTCGTGATTTCCGCCACACCCAACTGCGCCAACCGCCGCGCCGGACCCCCCTGGTTCACGGTCCAGGTGCTGATGAGGAATCCCTCGCGCTGCGCGGTAGCGACCAATTCGGCATCCACGAGCGAGTGATGCGGGTGCAGGGCCGTTGCCTGCACTTCGCGCGCTCGCGGCAGCAGGACGTCTCCCTCGCGAGCCCCGACAAGGACTCCCAGACCAGGAGCGGCAGGGTTGTCCAGTTCGGGGAGACGGGATCGGGCACGGCGGAGCAGATCGGTCTCGAACGAGATCAGACGGCACCGCGATCCGGCTCCCGCCGCACGAATGACCTCCAGGGTGGTATCCACCAGTTGTTGAGGGCGCGCCAGGTCGCGTTTCAACTCCACCAGGTAGCCGCACTCGGCCGGGAGTGCGGCGAGCACATCCGCCAGACGGGGGATCCGGGCATCCGGGTAGCGCCCGCCGAACGCACCCGGCATCACGGGCACCTGTTCCAGCGCCGGCCAGTCCCAGTCGCTGACGGGGCCCCAATCTGCCGTCACGCGATCGAGCCGGTCGTCGTGCAGGCAGACCACCTCGCCGTCGCGCGTGAGGTGGACATCCAGCTCCATCACGCGGACGCCCAGTTCCCACGCCGCCTGAAACGAAGCGAGCGTGTTCTCCGGCGCCACCGCCGCCGCTCCCCGGTGGCCGGCGATCTCCGCAGCAGGTGCGATTCTCATCGGGATGTGTGGGCCACGGGGTACGCCCGAGTGGGTCCGGGGCACCGCATTCGATGTGGGACTGTCATCGAGTTCCGCGCTCAAAGACCTGCGGGTTGGCAACGTGGCTGGGCCGTTCGCCCCCGAGCACACCCAGGATGTTCGCCAGCGCCGCTCGCCCCATTCGCGCCGCAGTAACAGGAGTAGCGGCGGCCACGTGCGGGCTGGCAACCACGTTCGGCAGGCGCATCAGCGTTTCGCCCGCGGAGCCCGGGGTCGGCGGCTCGTCGGCGAAGACGTCCAGCCCCGCGCCGGCGATCTTCCCGGTGGTGAGTGCCTCGACGAGCGCCGGTTCATCTACCAGCGAGCCGCGCGCGCAGTTGATCAGATAGGCGGACGGCTTCATCCGGGCCAGACAGCTCGCGTTGAACATCCTGCGGGTTTCCGCCATCGCCGGAAGGTGCAGACTCACGTAGTCGGAGACCTCGAGGAGATCCTCCAGCGGCAGGTAGTCGCCTCCCAGTTCCTCGGTGAACAGGGGGTTCGGGTACGGGTCGTGGCCCACCAAGCGGAGGCGAAACGCTCGCGCCCGCCGCGCCACCGCCATGCCGATCCTTCCGGTCCCGACCACTCCCAGGGTGCGATTCGCGAGGTCTGCGCCCATGATGCGGCGCCACTCGCCTGCCTTGAGGGCCCGGTCGTATTCGGTGATCCGGCGGGCACACGCCAGCAGCAGGCCGAGCGTCATGTCCGCCACCGCGTCCACCATCGCGTCGGGCACGTACGTGACCACGATTCCCAGGTCGGTGGCCGCGTCCAGATCGATCGCGTCGAAGCCGATGCCGTTGCGGGAGATTACCTTCAGCGCCGGTGCGTTCTGGAGCACCTCGCGGGTGAACGGCTCCGAACCGGCGAGGACAGCCACCGCTTCTCCCAGAAGAACGCGTTGCTCATCCCGGCTCGGCGGGGTCAGGGCGCGGTGGATCGCGAGCAGGTAGCCCTGCTCCAGCAGGGTCTGGGCCACTTCGTTGTTTTCGTCCTTGATGGTGGCCGCGGTGATAGCGATGATGTCCGGCATTCAGATCTCCCGCCCGGGTCAGGCACGCCGGGGAGTGGGGAAGTTGGCAAAGTTCCGAGCGGGCTGCCCGGAGAGCACCCGATCCACATCGGCCGCCACCGTGGAAATCACCCGGTGGAGAGCCTCGTGGGTCCAGCTCGCAATGTGTGGGGTCAGCAGCACGCGCGGGAGTGAAAAGAGCGGGTTGTGACCCGGGGGTTCCTTCTCGAACACATCCAGCGCCGCACCCCCGAGTTGCTCCGCCTCCAGCGCCGCCTGCAGAGCGGTCTCGTCCACCACCGGCCCGCGCGAAGTATTGATGAGCAGCGCGTGCGGTTTCATCCACGCCAGCCGCTCCGCGTTCAGCAGCCCCCGGGTGTCGCGGGTCAGCGGCAGGTGGCACGACACCACATCCGCCTCCCGGAGACCTTCGTCCAGCGACACCAGGTGAGCGCCGGACTCGGTGACGAACGAGTGCTGCGCCACGAGATACGGATCGTACGCGAGCACTCGCATGCCGAACGCTCTCGCTCGCACCGCTACCCGATAGCCGATCCGTCCCAGGCCCAGGATGGTGATGGTTTTCCCCGCCAGCTCGAATCCGATGAAGGAACCCCGATCCCACCTCCCCTCGCGCACGCCGCGATCCGCAGCCGGAATGTGCCGCGCAAACGAAAGGAGAAGTGCGAACACGTGCTCGGCCACTGAAACGGCGTTCTCCTCCGGCGGGTAGCAAACCACCACGCCCCGTTCCGCGAGCGCGCCCAGGTCCAGGTTGTCCAGCCCCACCCCGATCCGGCCAACCACCTCCAGACCGGTTGCAGCCTCGACCAGTTCGCGGTCCACCGCGGTCATGTTCCGCACCAGCAGGGCACGGACCCCCGACACTCGTTCGAGGAGGGCCGGCCGGTGCTTCCAGAGGTCCGGCTCGTGGCTCACCCGATAGCGGGTTGCCATCTCGTCTACGGAAGAGTCTTGAATCTCTTCGGTCAGCAGCAGGTCAGTGATCATCGCTGGTCAGTTCAGATCCACCCGCCCTCCAATCCTCCCCGAATGTGCGACCACTGCCGCGCCACGCTGCGGCCGGTGGCGAACGGCGAACCGCGAGTGGCGCAGGATGAGTGCCGGTCTACGGACCTGCGCCACGCCGGGTGCCGCGCTCAGAGGACGCCCGGGCGCAGCAAGGGGTTCTCGCTTCCAACATTTCCCTGCCCACCGTATGCGTGCAGCGACCGGCGGCGCCTTCCTGCGAGTTGCGGCGACGCGCTGCATTGTAGCCCCGCGTGACGGGGGCCGCGGCGTGATGCTGTTCCGCGATCCGTTGTTGGAGGTCGTCGTACGTCCAGGTGCAGGTGCCGTCTCTGGACTGACGCCGGCGGGGCAGACCCACCGCGTCGTAGTCGTAGTCGGCGTGTTCGACTTCCGTGTTGTCCGCCTGGCTGTGGTGCAGGCGGTGATGGCGGTGAGGGCTCGTCAGGCACGCACCCGGGGGTTGCGGCAGTGCCGTGAGGCGATCCTGCGGGTCCCAGGTGTAGGTGGTGCGCGTTGCGTCCGGGGCTTCGCGGGAGACGCGTCGGCCGGAGAGGTCGCAGGTGCAGGGCGACGGACGGGCGAAACGAGCCCACTACGAGGCCCCCGGGGCAGGCACCGTTGAGGACGCAGAGGTGTGTAGAGGGAAGGCACCGACAGAACCAGCCGCAGGGGGTGCCGTTCCGACCGAACCGGCGCGTGCCACGCGGCTCCCCCCGGCACGCTGTGCGCCTCTGCGTTCGCTGCGGCGCCGCGAGTCCGGCCACACCACCTGGTAACCAGCCCGCGACTGGCCCCACACGAGGGAATGTGTCATATTCTTCCCACCTGCTTCTCCGGGGACCCTGCCATGCTCGCCGTCGCCCACACCCATTCGCTCGCCGACTTCCTGCAAGACCACCAGACCCACCTGGACCGCCTCCGCGAGACGCGCATGCCCGAGGTGCTCACCATCAACGGCCAGGCCGAGGTAGTGCTTCTGGACGCGCAGACCTATCAGGAACTCTGCACCCGGGTGGAACAGGCCGAGTTCCTCACCGCCGTACGTGCGGGCTACGCAGCAGCCGAACGAGGGGAGACCCGCTCCGCCGAGGCGTTTTTTGCCGAGTTCCTGGAGCAGCATGGAATTCCGCGTTGAACTCACCCAGTTGGCGGAAGCCGACATTGCCGCCGCGTACGCGTACCTGCGGGCGCATTCCGCTCCCGCAGCAGCGCGTTGGGTGCGCGGTCTGCATCAGCGGATCGGGTCCCTGGTGCACCTGCCGGAGCGTTGTCCCCGGATCGCGGAAGCGGAGGAACTCGGCCTCCCGGTCCGCCAACTGCTCTACGGCCAACGCACGGAGACCTACCGCATGGGTGTGACCAGGATTCGTAGGTAGGAAAAAGGAGTCATCATCCCCGGTTCCGGCGAACCTTTCGGTGTTGACGAAAAGGAGGAACCGGAGATGACAGAAGTACTTTCGGCAGAACAGGTAGTGAGCCTGCAACGGACGGTGGAGGCTTGGTGTGCCACCCAGGATCTGCCCCCCCAACTGGACGCGGCGGAACGCCTGGCCCAGGCGG
>SYMT01000610.1 GCA_005805375.1 Actinomycetota bacterium | reverse complement strand
TCTTCCTGGGCCTCGGCCGCCAGGTAAACCCGCAGACCCGGGTGGAGACGGGCTATCTCCTCAATCTCATCAACGCGCCCGACCCGGCGCCGAATCGCCGACTGCACGTCTGGGTGGTCCAGTTCACCCTGCAACTGTAGTGATGTCGTGAGGAATAGAGAGGCGAGGAGTGAGAAACGACCAGGGATCCAGGATCGTTCCTCACTCCCAGTCACTCGTTCCCGGCACGCGCTCCACGGCACTCTTTCTCCCGGGCTTGCGCAAAGCCCGGGGAGAAGAGTGGAGTCCGCATGGGGGAGATTCCGATGGCGATTGCCTCCCGGACAATGCACACGATGCCCGCGCGGAGCTCTCTGATGGGTTTCGCACGGCCGATCACTTCGGACCGGAGCCCGCACGAAGGAGACGGGCGATCTGCGGCCGGTCGCCCTCAATGCGCTTGAGATCGAGCACGATCCCGAGCGCGCCGCCGAGTCCCGTGTAGACATCGGCCAGCCCTGCGGTCCAGGGTGCGGTGACAACGTCCACCGGCGTTTCGCCCCGCTGATTTCTGGCGTGAGGAGACGCCCCCTTCTCCAGAAGCAACTGCACCATTTCGGTGCGGCACAGAAACGCAGCGGTGTGGAGCGGTGTGTTGCCGTCCTCGCCGGCGGCATTCACACGGGCGCCATGCTCGACCAGATTCTTCACCAGATCGCTCTGCCCCCGGAGGACCGCCTCGCGGAGCTGTTCCGTGGCCGGCGCGGCATCGGCGGCAACGTGGAAAATGAAGTCGTTGCTGAACAGGCCGTCCGGGTTCCTCACCTGGAGGAAGTGCATCCCGACCGGAGGCAGGTGCGCGAGTGAAACCGTGAGCGTTTCGCCTTCGATCACGACACTGCCTGCCGCCCGCCTCCCGTCAACGAACAGGCCGGCCCCGGACCGAACGTGCCGCGCGCTGAGGCGCATCGGGGCGCCGCCGGGGTAAAGGATCGGAAACACCTGGCGGCCGCGCTGCTGCTCGATCGGGCCGAGCGTCCAGAGAGCCGGCTGCGGGTGGTCGAAATCCGCAGCCGCTCCCTGCAGGGCCGTCAGAGTGCCCACGAAGCCACCGCGCGAGGCCAACGCCACCAGTTCATCTCGGGTGAACGACCTGCGATCGCCGTCCTTCCGGACGTAGGCGCCCCCCTCGAATTGCAGCGCGAGCGGAGTCGCCTCCCTGCCCTCCAGCAACACGCCCTCGCCCATCAGCAGGATCCCGTGTTCCCCGGCGGAGAGTTCCAGGGCATCCAGCAGGTCGGCCGTCAATGGTGCAGCGGCGGTAGTACGGTTGAGCGTCACCTGCCGCGCAAATGCTCCGGAGAAACCGGTGCTGTTCTCCAGCACCATGTTCCAGACCGGATCGAAGCGCGCGCGCCCCCCCCACGACAACCGCCACAGTTCGCGCTCGGGCACTCCCCGTTCGGCGATGTTCCGGTAGAAATCGAAGGCGATGATGTTCACCCGCCCCTGCGGCAGGATCAGCCAGCGATCGTACGCGCCGCGCCAGGTCGGAGCGTCCATGCCGGTCCCGGGCGTGTTGGTGCTGACGTTGAACGGCATCCGGTGGCAGTCGCCGCAGACGTTAGGTTTCGACTTGGAGGGGTCCAGATCCCCGGCGATATGAAACAGCCGGAAGCCCTTCTGCGCCGCGCTCGACAGCACGTTGGTGTAGGCGCGCCGTGGCGCGGGCGGATAGGGCACGCTCAGCAGGAAGATCGCCATGTCGTCGCGCTGAGCCTTCGTGAGCCGTCCGGACTTCCCTTCGTCATTGACCGAGGAATCCCCCTCCGCCTTCATGGTGCTGGCGAGACCGCCGTCAATCAGATTCCGCGGGCTGCTCAACGGTTCGTCGAGGCGGCTATTGGGCGCCACCTTGCCGTGGACGTTCGCCGAGTTGTTGCCGCCGTACGGGTCTCCGGGGATGCCGTCCCAGTGATACGGCTCGGTGTCCCTCAGGCCGCGCACCGGCATCGTCGAGCGCGGCATAATCTGATCCGCGCCGGTAACTACCGGCGTGTTCAGCACCCAGAGCAGTTGATCGGTGTGAGCGTCCGGGTGGCAACTGGCGCAGGAGAAGGTGCCGGTGCTGGATGCGGCCGCGGTGCTGAATGCAATCCGCCCACGCTTTACCGCCGGAGGCGTGGGGTCCGCAAGAGGAATCGTCGCGATCACCCGGGGTGCTGCGGGATCGGCAAGGTCCACCTGGGACACCGTGTCGGCCGCCGCGTTGAGGACCCAGGCTCTCGACAGCCTGCCGTTCCTGCCGGTCTCCAGGGCGATGCCCTCCGGCACGGCTCCCACCTCGGTGCGCCCGAGCACCTTTCCGCTTGCGACATCCACGGTGAAGAGCCGGTCCGACCCGGACGCGCTGACTACGAGGGTCGAGTCATCCGGGCTGACCCGGATGGCGAACGGCGTCGCGAGTGCAGTCCCCGGCGCCGGCTGGTTCGGCGGCGCCGGTTCCAGATCAATAAACCTCGGCGCCTCGGCGGCATCGCCCTGAAAGCCGACACTGGTGATGCGGTTCAGGAACGGACGATTCTCCAGCTCCTTGAGTCCGTGCTTCTTCGTGCCGGAGCGTCCATTGACCTCGTTTCTCGCGTCGGTCTGGGCGATGAAGACGCGACCCCGGGAGTCGACCGCCAGACCATACAGCAGCGTGCCCAGCGTATCTACGGTACCGACCAGCCTGTCCGATGTGGTATCGAAGACGAAGAGGTCGTGGTCCGGCACCTTCGGGTGCTTGACGATGTCCACCACGGCACCGAGCGAGAGCACGTTGTTGTTGAAGATGGAATGCTTGTAAGCGTCGAATGTGACCAGATCGCCGTCGAACGGGGGAACCCCGCCGGAGAGCTGGGTCTTGTTTCCGGACTCGAACGGGAGCACGTAGAGGCGATCGTCCTGGACGGCGACGGCACGCGGATCCTGCGCCGGAATCTCGAGTTTCTTCTCCACCGCACGCGAGCGAACGTTGACGACCGCGATCTGGTTTTCCGCGGAGAGCGCGACATACGCCTTCTCGTTGCCGGCGAAGGCGATGCCCACCGGTTCGTCAAAACGCGTGGCTCGGGTCGCCGGATCGAAGTCCTGCACGGTCGCAACGACCTGCAGGTAGGTCGAACTGGCCGAGTCGGTATTGATTACGCTCACTGAATCCGAGACGTGATTCGCGACCCAGACTTCCTTGCCGTCCGGGCGCACGGCGATGCAAACCGGGTCTACGCCGACCGGAACGCGACGGACGACTGCCCGGGACCGGGTGTCGAGTACATCCACCGTGCCCGCGGGGGTATTGGCGACGAAGACCCGCCGCCCGGACACAGCGATCGGGGACACGTGCGGACTCATGAACGTGGGATGCCCAACGGGATCCAGCGCGCGCGGGGCGC
>SYMT01000609.1 GCA_005805375.1 Actinomycetota bacterium | reverse complement strand
CGCCCTGGCAGCCATCGCGGCGGAGATTGAGACGGCCGTCTGATGCGGACCCGGGACGCATACCTCGATGAGGAGTGCCGCCTGCTTGCACCGTACGCGGTGCGGGCAGGTGCAACGCGTGGGCGGCGGCATCCCGAGGCGGAGCACCCGCTGCGATCTCCCTTCGAGCGAGATCGGGACCGGATCATCCATTGCAGCGCCTTTCGCCGGCTGGAGTACAAGACGCAGGTTTTCGTCAACCATCACGGCGACTACTACCGCACGCGCCTCACACACACGCTGGAAGCCGCCCAGATCACGCGATCGCTGGCTCGATTTCTGCGGCTGAATGAGGACCTTGCCGAGGCGGTGGTACTCGCCCACGACCTGGGGCACCCTCCATTCGGGCACGCCGGCGAGGCGGCCCTGAGCACCCGGATGGCGGCCCACGGCGGCTTCGAGCACAACCTTCAGAGTCTGCGCGTGGTGGACCATCTGGAAAAGCGCTATCCTCACTTCGCTGGGCTCAATCTCACCTGGGAGGTGCGCGAGGGAATCGCCAAGCACAGCCCGGAGTTCGACGCAAGCCGTCCGGCGCCGGCCCTCGCGGAGTTCGCGGGCGCTCCCTGGCCTTCGCTGGAGGCGCAGCTCGCCGACTGCTGCGACGAGATCGCGTACAACGCCCATGATCTCGACGATGGCCTCACGGCGGGGATGATCTCCCTCCGCGATCTGGAGACGGTTCCGCTGTGGCGGGAGGTGACCGCCGATCCGAAAGGCGGACTCGAGACCCCGGAACTCACCAAACACGCCGGGGTCCGAGCTCTCATCAACGCGCTGGTGTTCGACGTGGTAACCACGATCGAGCGGCGCATCGCCGAGTGGGAATTGACCTCCGCCGGGGCCGTCCGCCGCGCTCCCGGGCGCACGGCGACCCTCAGTGCCGGCACGGCCGCCCTCAATCAGGAGCTGCGCCGGTTCCTCACACACAACGTCTATCAACACTACCGGGTGACCCGGATGACCATCAAGGCGCGGCGGATTCTGGAAGCCCTGTTCGATTCGTTCCTGGCCGCACCGGGACAACTGCCGCCGTATGTGACCCACACCGCGGACATGCTGCCCCGAGCCGTTTGCGACTATCTCGCCTCGCTCACCGATCGGGAGGCGTTCGAGGAACACCGGCGCCTCTTTGACCCCGACCGCGTCCCGTAGCGCCGGGCACTATCGGCTTCCGAGCGCCAGGGAAACTTTGCGGCGCGCGCTATTGACCCGATTCCACGCCGTCCGACCGCTGAAGCCGAACAGACGGCCGATGTCTTCGTAGCTCCACGAGTGCGTCTCGACGAGCAAGAAGCAGGCCTGCTCTTCGCCGGTGAGTCCGGCATCCGCCAGGATACGATACGCTTCGTCCAGGCGGGGGATCTCCCTGGCCGCCGGCGCCGGGTAGTCTGCATCCGGCGGCAGTACGCGCTCTCGTTGCCGCCGCCATCGTTCCTGGTGCGGCAGCAGGTGCGGATACTCCGAGTCGCGGGGTTTTCCCGCAAGAGGCGCGTCGCCTCCGTCTCCAGTTCCCAGTCCCGGGCCCGTTGCGGGTCCCAGCCGCGCCCGGCCCGCACGGACGCCCGCCGCCCGGCCTCTCCCGTTCGCTCACCCTGCCCTCGTTCCATACTCTCTCCTCGCTGTATAAAACTATTGTTCTAATATTCTTACTCAAGAGGCGCCCGCAATTTGGAAACGAGTTTCGGGTCGGGCGGGAGGCGCCCGTCGACGGCCGGGAAGAGGAAGTTCGGGACGCACGTGTCCAACGGAGGAGTGGTCGCGTATACTGGTGAGGTCTTCCTGCCCGGCCCGGTCTCCCCTCAACCGGGTTGTCCTGCCGTTCGGGATCGGGGGCGCGGCGCTCCCGATCCCGGCACACTCCGGATGTCCGCACTTTGAACTGCTTCGTCCTTCTCCTGGCCACGGGCCTGATGGTGGGATCCGCCACGGAAGTTCCTGGGACCGAACCTCCCGGTTCCGATGGCCCCACTCCCGCCCCGGCCACCGGTCCCTGCGTCTTGCGAGTGTACGCCCCCACCGCCGTGGTGCGGCCCCCGATCACCGACGGGGCGTCCCCCGCCGTCGCAGAAGTAAGATCCCGTCCGCGGACCCCTCAACGTGCTGAGCCGGTCGAGCCGGGGGACGCGCCGGCCGCGGTCACGCCGTGCAAGCCCTCTCAGTCGCACCAGGCGGACGACGCGCCCCGGTCCGCCTGGATGTGCGGTGGTGCCGGCGCAAGCCGCGTGCTGCAGGAGCGTGACGTGCCTGGATCCGGCGCTGCACCGAAGCCGGCCCCCACCCAGACCGGCGGCCCAGGCGGGATGTCCCGGCCCCCCGCAGTGCCCCCCATTCAGCCCGCGCCGCTCACGCTGGACGAGGCGGTGCGGATGGCGCTGGCGCGTAACCCCTCACTGGAAGAGGCGCAGGCAGCCATCCGGCGGGCACAGGGAGGCGTGGCGGAGGCGCAGGCGCTGCGAAATCCCCGGCTCGATCTCGAACAGCGCTTTACGTACCAGGGCCCGATCCCCGTCTTTTCGTTCACCACCCCGGCGGCGGGGGGACAGCCCGCACGCACTCAGGAAGTGCAGTTCGGCCTCCCCTTCACGCGCAACCTGAACGTGACCGGATCTTTCGACGTGGACCCGTTCGGCCGCAAGCGCACCGCGAAGCAAGCGGCGAGTCGTGGGGTCGAAGTTGTACGGGCCGGATTCTTTCAGACTCAGAACGAGCTGGTGTACGCGGTACAGAACCTCTACTTGGCGGCCCTGCGGCAGCAGGCGCTGATCGAAGTGGCGCGCGAAGCCATCGAGGCAGCGCGGGAGCAACTTCGCGTCGCCGACGCCCAGTTCCGGGCCGGTACGGCGCCCGAGTTCGACGTGCTGCGAGCGTCGGTGCAGGTCGCAAACAACCGGCAAACCCTCGTGCAGGCGGAGGCAAACCAGCGGCGTACCCTGACGGCACTCCTGCAACTGCTGGGGATCGAAGCCCAGGCGATCCCCACACTGGCGCCCATCGCGCTGCCGCCGGAGCCGGAAGCAGTGATGGAGCTCGCAGTGCGGCGAATTCAGGGTCGGCCCGAGCCCGGCGAACTGCCTGCATCGCTGCCGAGAAAACCCACAGAGACCCCGCCCCCACCCACGCCGCCGGTCGCTCAGGGGGGGCTGCCACCGATGGGCCCCGCCCCTGATTCTCTGGATCTGGCGCTGGCAGAGGCATTTTCCCGGCGACCGGAGGTCGTCCGCGCCGAATGGAACCGCCGGGTAGCGGAGACCCGCGTGAGACTGGAGCGAAAAGGGAATCTCCCGGGCCTCACACTCGCCGCCAGCTTCCTCTTCAACCCGGATCAGGCCGGATTTGCAGTAGTGACGAAGAGCTACTCATTGGTGGCAAACCTGACCATCCCTCTCTGGGACGGCGGTGTCACTCGCGCTCGGACGAGACAGGCGCGGGCAGAGGTAGATCAGGCCGCCGCGGCGGCGCGTGGGGCTCGCCTACAGGTTGAGGAGGAGGTGCGGCGTACCTGGACGGATCTGCTGGAGGCGGTAGAACGCCGGAAGGCCGCAGCCGCAAACACAGTCCAGGCCCGCGAAGCCCTCCGGATCGCACGCGTCCGGTATGAAGCCGGCATCGCCCAGAACGTTGAAGTCACCGACGCCCAGGTGGCGCTCACCCAATCACGCACTAACGAAGTGAACACCGCGTACGACTACGTGAACTCCGTGGCCAATCTGAACCGCAGTCTGGGACGCTATGCCGGCCTCAAGGCAGAGGCGTAGCCCGGGCGTGCGCGCCGCTACCCAATGGCCTCCCTGTCGGTGCGACGGCGCCGAAAGGCGAGCACCGCCCGCGACCGGGCCGGATCGAACCCGTCCGGCCATTGGGTCGCCGCATCGTACTTGGTGGCTTCCAGTTCCGCTCCTTCCAGAATGCTTCCACGCAGATTGGCCCCACACACATTCGCGTTGTAGAGATTCGCCCGCGAGAGGGTCGCGCGACCCAGGTCGGTATGAATCATCGTGGCAAGCACCAGGTTGGCGCCATGCAGATTTGCCTCTCCCAATGTCGCTTCCGTCAGATCCGCTCCGTTCAACAGGGCCGCGCTCAGGTTACACTCGCTAAGATCGCAGTCAGAGAGATTGGTGTCCCGCAAATCGGACCGGGAGAGATTTGCCCCGCGCAGGTCCGCACCGCGCAGGTCCGCACCGCGCAGGTCTGCTCCTTTCAGGTTGGCCTGACGCAAGTCCGCTACCGTGAGGTTGGCGCCGCGCAGATCGGCATACCGCAGATCGGCAAGTGAGAGATCGGATGCCCGGAGTAGCGCCCCTTCCAGTGTGTCGCTGTCCACCGTGAGCAGGACCTCCCGGGTCTCCATTTTCCGAATCACAATCATGGCTCTCCTTCCACTTCAACCTGCTGCGTCTGACGTTCCTGCTGTCGGTCTTCCCGGCGCCGGCGACGCACCTGCTGCCGCCGAGAGCCGCCCATGGGGCCCGCGCTCGTTTGAAAATGCGCGACTCGGGCCAGCAGGCTCCGGCCGCGCGGCTTGCGCCGCGGCGTCTTGCGCGCGGCGCGCGCCGGGCCGGGTCTGCTGAAGCAGTTATTGGTGCAATGACGTGATGCGTTCAGGGGGTTTGAGGACATGAGTGAACCTGCTGCCATCCTTATTCCGGCCGGAGCGGGAGAACGGCTCCGGCTGCGCCCGCCGAGCCGGAGCGGCGAGGTCTCCATTCTAGTAGATCCGACGAATACGGGGGCAACGCGGTTCGCGGTGGGGACACAGCGCCTCGTTCCCGGCGGGCGGATTCCGGTTCACCGGCACCACACGCAGGAAGAGGTCCTGCGCATCGAAGCCGGCGCGGGGTGGGCCACACTGGGTGACAAGCGCGAGCGCCTGGAAACCGGCGCTACGCTCTACATACCCCCCGGAGTCTGGCACGGCATAGAGAACCCCGGCCCGGCGCCGTTGGAGCTGCTCTGGATCATCTCGCCACCGGGACTCGAACGGATGTTCCGCGCTATCGGTACCGCCGACGGGGAAATCCCGGCCCCGCTGTACGACACGGAGTTCGCCGAGATCGTGCGGGAGTTCGAGATGGAAACCTACAACGGATAGGGGCCGCCGACGCCCCGGCGCGCACCCACGATTTTCCCGGACAAGGATTCGAACCTCGATTCACGGCTCCAAAGGCCGGTGTCCTACCGTTAGACGATCCGGGAGTGCCGTGCGGGTAGATTACCCGGCGACGCCCCAGTATACCCCGCGTCTCGTGTTCGATGCAAGAGCGTCGAACACGCAACATCCGTCAAGAAGCGGACGACAGAGGGAGTGCGTGGACCGTTCCGTGCTCGCCGATCTCCTCCCGCACAACAGAGTCCACTCGGTCCTCCTCGGCAACCGTGACCCGCATCGGTTAGAATGATAATTATGGGAAGCCTGATTCACCTCCTCAACCTGGCGTTTTCGCTCATCTACTACGTGGTCGTCGCCGGGATCCTGCTCAGCATGGCCCGGCAGTTCGTGCGGGCCCGCTGGCTCCGTCACGAGATCGTGGACGTCATCATCCGCGCCACCGAAGCGATCTGCGCCCCGTTCCGGCGCATGCTGCGCAAGGTGGGGCTGCCGCTCGCGCCAATAGACATCTCGCCCCTGCTGGCGATCATGTGCATCCAGCTCGCCTTCCGCATCCTGGTGTCGCTGCTGCTGATGCTGCCGAGCTGAGTTGGACCTCGCTCAGCGCACTGTCCTGGTCACCGGCGGCGCCATCCGCGTCGGGAGGGCCATCGTGGAGGCGGCCGCCGCCCGCGGGGCGCGGGTGGCGTTCACCTACCGGAACTCCGGCGGGCCGGCCGCCGCACTCGCGGCCGACCTGACCCAACAGGGTACGACAGTTCGCGCAGTGCGGTGCGACCAGCGTGATCCTGAGGCAATCCGTGCGGCCGTTTCGGAAGTGGAAACAGCGCTGGGACCGGTGGACGTCCTGGTAAACAGTGCCGCCATGTTCGAGCGCACCCCCTTCGCGGAGGCCACTCTGGAGGACTGGGACGCCCACCTGGAAACCAACCTGCGTGGCCCCTGGCTGCTGTCACAGGCGGTCGGTCCGGGGATGAGAGCCCGCGGCTGCGGGGCCATCGTCAATCTGGTGGACATCGCCGCCGAACGCCCCTACCCGGCGTACCTCCCGTACTGCGCCTCCAAGGCGGGCCTGGTAGCGCTGACGCGGGGGTTGGCGCGCGTCCTGGCGCCCGAGGTGCGTGTGAACGGCATCGCCATCGGGACCGTGCTCTGGCCGGAGGATTACCCGGACGCAGCGAAGGCCGCCACCCTATCGCGAACGCCTCTCCGGCGCACCGGCACGCCCGGCGACGTCGCTGAGGCCGTAGTGTACCTGGTGGAGCGGGCGGAGTTCGTCACCGGTGCGATCCTTCCGCTGGACGGAGGTCGCAGCCTGACGTAACGCGGCACGTCGCCACACCCCACAGGCCGGCCGACGGCCTCACCGCGCGCAACCATGGCGCGGGCCGGCCGTGCGGTGGAACGCTTTCCGGCAAGGAGCGACGAGGCCGGATACTTCGCCGCAGAACGCGCCTCGCCCCCGCTCAATCCGCCGCGCGCAGGACCGAAAGGAACGCTTCCTGGGGCACCTCCACTCGCCCAATGGACTTCATGCGCTTCTTTCCTTCCGTCTGCTTCT
>SYMT01000608.1 GCA_005805375.1 Actinomycetota bacterium | reverse complement strand
GGTCGCCCCCTTTCCAGTGGACACAAATGCTCACGAACTCGTGAGCATTCTCCGGAACGGGACGGCACAGGGGAGCAGAACAGCAAACGAAAAGGCCGTATTCCATAGAACTGAGGGCACTCAACGGCACAGGAAGGGACTGGAAAGGAGAGTCCTGCCGAACTCAAAAACCGGTTCCCGTGAGGGACTGGGGGTTCAATCTCGCCCTTCGGCATTTCCGGATGAGTCTTGTGCTGGGCTGCGTCCGTAGAGGTGCCTCGGCCCGCTACGCGTGCTCGACGATTTCGCAGCCCAGCCGGGCAAGGGTGGGCGCCAGCCAGTCCGGGATGCAGTTGCCGGCCTGAATCTCCCGCACCTTCGCCTCCTCCCCCGCCGCGATCTTCCGCGCCCGCGCCAGCACGGCTGCGGCATCGGCGCGCGGCACGATCACCACTCCGTTGTCGTCCCCCAGCACCAGGTCGCCCGGCAGGATCGGTACTCCGCCCACGGCAACGGGCACGGTGACCTCGCCGGGTCCGTTCTTGCGGCCGCCGTTGGCCACAAACCCCGGGCGTGCGAACACCGGCAGGCCGGCGTCGCGGATGCCGCCGATGTCGCGCACGACTCCGTCGGTCACCATGCCGCCGAGTCCGAGTTTGGCCGCGACCTGACTGGTCAGGTCACCCCAATGCGCGACAGTCCGGAGGCCACGTGCTTCCAGCACCAGCACATCGCCGGGGTGGGCAAGCTCAAACGCCTTGTAGACCATCAGGTTGTCGCCAGGCGGCAGTCGCACGGTGACCGCCGGACCGCACAGACGCATTCCGGGGACGACCGGTTGGACCTCCGGGTCGAGGCTGCCGAACCGGTTCATCGCGTCTGTGACGCAGGTCGTCTCCAGAGTGACAAAGCCGGCTACCACCTCGGCCGCCACACGCTCGATGCGGGTCAAAACCCGAAATCCGACGTTGTTCGCTTCCGCCATGATCGTCCCTCCTGATCGCCCTCGCGGTACCGATGCCTTCACTGAGTCACACTCGCGCGCGGCGCCGAACGCCGTCAGACACTCCAGGCGCTGCGAGGCTGCGCTCCGGCTGTGCGGGCATTCCCCAGCCGGGCCAGCAACACACCGCGGAAGTGAGGCGCGCGTTGCCTGCGGAGGGGACCGGCCCAGCAAGTCCTCCGCCTCGCCGGCAGGCTGGAGCGGGGCGAAGGCGTCAACGGGATCCGGTGCGAATCTTCCCTGCACCCGGGCAATGACGTGGCGCCGCGATCTGGACCCCGCGATCGCTTCCCAGTGGTCGCTGCCCGGCGCGGGTGGGCCGCTCCCGGCGTGTGCTCCGCCAATTTTGCCTGCTTGTGTCGTACTGTAGTTTAGCGGTTTTCGGGGGCGGCCGGGGTGAAATCAGGCCGCCAAGGGCCACTTGGGGACGTCTTGCGCGGTTTTGGGCTCCGCTGGTGAACCCGAAAAATGTGGTTCCCGGCCTGCGAGTCCGACCACCGCTTTTCCTGGCTGAGCGTCAGCTACCCCAGCGGTTTACGCCGGCCGCCGCGGATGGGTTGGGGGCTGGCTTTCCAGCATCGGAGCCGCAGCACGCCCTGCGCCCAGGGACACAGATGCACGAGCCGCTCGATCCTTATCTTCGGATTCCTCCGGGTCGAGTTTTCTGAAGGTTCGTCGTGCCGCCTCCCCCTCCTTCTCTCCGCTCTCTTACGTCGCGTACTCGGGCAAAACCGCTCAACTGCAGCAAACGAGGGGGAGACGTGCTTGACGGAGAGTGGAGCCTTGTCGGGTCGCCCGGCGCGGGACGAAGCCGCTGCCGACGTAGATGACGCGGGGTGCGCGCCGCCTCAAAAAGAAAGAGCCCGAGGGATTCCCCTCGAGCTCCTACGGTCTCAACTAGGCGGTGGGCCGTCTGCGTCGTCGCCGCCACGGCACGAGAATGCCTCCGCGCCGCGCTTTGCGGGCAAGCAGCAGTCCCGCGACCGGCAGCAAGCCGAGCCACTCCGTCATCGCCAGGCGAACCGGACGTGTCAGGTTGGCTTCGGGCGCAACCGCCTGGCTCGGGAAGTCGTCGCTCACCCGGAAGAGCTGGCCGTTTCGCATGTACATCCGGCGCTGTTCGTCCAGATTGAACGGCCGGGCGCCCTTGCGGCCGAAGACCGACAACTGATTGCCGCTCTCGTCCACCGCGCGGTCCCGATCCAGACCTTCAGAGACGTTCAGGGCAGGCCCCGGAGTCTTGTAGGTAGCGATCAGTTCCGGCATCGGGCGCGGACTGTAGCCGTGCAGCCCCGGAGTCCGGTCCGGTGCGGTTAGCTGAAGAATCCGGAGCCCGTTCTTGCCGTCCGCCACGTAGGCGTAGAAGCAGTTAATGGTGGTGCCGATCTTCACGTCGTGGGCGTCGTTGATCTGCCCGCCCGCGTTGAAGATCTGGTCCAACTTCGGGCGCTCCGGGTTCTCCACATCCACAATCGCCACGCCGTGCGGGCCCGCGGCGATGTAGGCGTAGGTCCGGCTCAGATAGACGCTGTGGCAGTGGTCGAGGCGCATGGTTGCGCCCTGCACGAGTGCCGCCTGCTCGGGCGTCGTGATGTCTACGACCTTCAGTCCCTCTTCGTCCGTCACGAAGGCATAGCGGAACTGTACGGCGACCGCGTTGGGCTTGTGGAAGCCGCTGACCACGCGCACCAGTTTCGGCGCAGTGGGCCGATCAATGTCCACGATCGCGAGGCCGCGCTCCGAGGTGATGTACACCCAGCGTCCGGCGATCTGGATGCTGGTTGCCCCATTCAAGACCCCGTCCGGATTCCAGGCACGCAGTCCATTGGACAGTTTTTCGCGGCTCAGGAAGTTGTTCGTCGGGTTCCCGTCCATCAGGGTCAGAGCCTTGACCACGATGAGCCCCTCGTACTTGTCGAGGATGTAGATGTACTTGTAGAGAGGGTGGATCGGCGTCTGCTCGCGGTTCTCCGGAAACTGCTTGCGTGCCGGATCAATCAGCATTGTGCTCGGGCTGGCAACGGCTACGGCGTACTTGGAGCGGACAAAGAACCGTTGTCCCCACGGAGAGACCGGTGAGGTCACAATCCGCTCGGAGAAGTTCTTGTTGTCCACATTCGCCACGTCGTAGATCACCGTGCCCTCAGGGCCCTCGGCCGCGTAGAGGTACTCCCCACGCAACTGCACGGACAGCGTGTGACCGTGGTGATCTTGCGCGGTGCCGAGCCTTCGACCGCGGTCAACGTGGGACTTGTACTTATCCGGGTAGGCCAGCCGGTGCAGGTAGCTGCCGATTACGGCCGTCGGCTCCTCCCGTTCGGCGACCATAATCGCTGACATCCCGTCCTCGTTGGCCACGTAGGCATAGCGCCCGATGTGGTTGACCGAGTTGGTCCCCTGCAGCATCAGGTTGGCCATCCAGGCGTTATTGTCGTTGCGCTCGGAGAGGTGGCAGTCCGTACACTGCTTCGTTTCCTTGCCCCGCACCGTGTGGGGCACATAGGAGCTGAACGACGTGCCGGAATAGCCCTCGCTAGAGACCGTCTGCTGCTGGTAGTAGATCCAGTCGCGCTGCTGGTTCTGTGAACTGACCAGCACGGCACACGCAGACCGGACCGGCGCCACCCGGTTGCCGGTGTTCACGCCGTCCTTGCCCAGCATGTACAGGTCATCGCGCAACGTCTGGAAGTTGTACGCAACCCAGTTCCGGCTGTACTGACCTTCGTTGTGCAAGTTCCGCTTCTTGTTGTTGGCCGTCATGCTGAGGTGACAGCCGAAGCAGGAGGTGGTCCAGGCGCTGTGGCAGCCGAAGCAAGTCATCTTGTTCCCGTCGTGCGCAAGATGTCCACTCGGGCTCGACGACATCGAGCCCGGGGCCGGCGGGATGCCCCAGGTGCGACCGTCCTGCCGGATAGTCTTCGCCAGCGCTGCCTTCGCGTTGTAGGACTTGCTCTTTGGGTCAATCAGGTCGGCAATCTGGGCCACGGGCCACTCGCGCGCCACGCGGACCTTGACCTTCTTGCCGTCCGTTTCCTCTTCACCCTCGACCAACTCCACGGCGGAACGCTGCCAAATGGTGCCGTCGTCCTTCTTGTACCAGCGCTCGGTCAGGTCCCCCGTGTCGTTCTTCCGGACTGTGTCGTAGTCTTCGATCTTTCGCCCGCCCGCGGCGGCACTGGTTACTCCCGTGGTGTCGTCCTTGCCGTCCAGATACAGAGCGAGCGCGGACGGCTTGCTGACTCCTCCGTGGCAGTCCTCGCAAGCGATTTCGATGGCGGCCCGGCCCTCGGAATAGATCTTGCCCGTGCCGTGGTTGTCCTGCTTAAAGTGGCAGTCCACACAGTGCATCCCCTTCTCCAGGTGGATGTCTTTGAGGTGGACGCCCTTCTTCCAGTCCGGAACCGGGATCGAATCTCCGGGCTTCCAGTTGTCCGGCGGCCAGAACTTCTTGCCTTCTTTGTCCAGCAGATTGCCCTTCCGATCACGCTTGAAGGCGGCACGGAAAACCCACCCATGCCCGTGAAAGTCCGCAAACTGGGAGTGCTTCAGCTTAGGGTTCAGGTCGGTGACGTTCTCCAGAAACTTCGTGTCGCCCCAGTTCCCCTTCAGCGCCGAAGCCTCCGGGTTGGACTGCTGAATCCGATCCCGCTCGTGGTTGGACGGAGTGCGGGGCGTCGGGGGATACATTCCCTGGTCTGCATCGGTCTCGTTGTCCCACCACGTGTACCCCAGGTAGGTGGAGACCATATTCGTTCCGGGATGGATATGGCACACGATACACTGGCTGGTCGGCATTTCCTTCCACACCATACCGTGGGTGATCGGATGCCCACGCTCACCGGTCTTCTGGGCCGTGGCCAGTGCTTTGTCCTTGCTGAAGGAGTGGCCCAGGTGTCCGTACTTCGCGTACGGTCCCGAGTGAGTCGGATCGCGATCGTTGGCGTATGTGTAATGGCAGCCACTGCAGCCGCTGGAACGATAGTCTCCCGGATGGTCGTTGGTGCCCAGGAGACTGAGGAGCGGGTCCAGCAGACGCGTCTTCTGCGCTCCCAGCACCTGCGGATCGGTGCGCAAGACGGTGCCGTGTCCCCGGCTGCTGAGTTTCTCGTCCGGCTTGCCGGGATCTTCTTCGCGATTCGGGTTGCCGACTTCAGACTGCGGGGGCTTCTTCAGACCGCCTCGTTCAAACTGGCGGAAGATGTTGCCGACCTGGGAGATCTCCCAGCGCGGTAGCGGAACTAGAAATGGAAGCACACCGCGGGCTGCTTCTTCGGGCTTGGGTGGCCGCGAACTGATCTGGCCATCCATCCCCTCCGTGATGCCGAGAATTGCCTCCGGTAAGCTGTGCCCATATTGGTCCTTCGTCTTGCCGTCGGCGCCGTACCGGACCGGGCTGTAGCTCTCTCCGACGAGAGCGTCCTTGTTCGGCAGCACGCCATTGTTGTAGAGCGCCGCTCCGTACAGGAAACCGCCGTGGGTCATCATGCACTTGCGCACCTGGTGGACGATATCGCCGTGGCAGGACGCTCCGGTCCCGATCGTGCCGCAGGAGCGCTGAGCCACCCGCAGGTCACCCGGATTGACAAACCGGATGAAATCCGCTTTTTCCCGATTCAGCAGGGCGTACGTCCGTTCGGGATTTCCGCTGGGATACGCGTAGGGCCGCTGCGGATCCCCGGTTGCTTTGCGGTACTGGGCGGATTTCTTCCACAGGTCCGGAAACCGGGGCATGACATGGTAGAGATTCTGGTCCAGAAGCGGTTTCCCGTCGCGTCCCATTTTCCACTCGCCCGTACCGCCGTGGCAGCCCACGCAGGTCACACCCCGTTCGTCGCCTCCACCTTCCTTCAGTACGTTGGTAACGGACGGGTGTGCACTCTCGATCTCGCCGTGGCAAGACAGGCAGCTGGTACTGTCTCCTGGCTTCTCCTCGGCAGGCTTGGCTTCCGCTGCCGGCTTCTGCTCCTGCACCAGCGATGCCAGTTGAGCGGCCCCAACAGGCTGGCCTTCGTGGGTAACCGGGCATTCTTCCGCAGAGGCGGCTGCCGGCATCGGGCGCGCGCGCTGCTGGGGCTTGACAGTGAGACTGGCCAGCGCCACGGAGCCCACCACCAGGTAAAGTGGCAGGGCGATCAGCATCGGTCTGCTGAGCCAGCCGGGTCGGGAGTTTGCTCTGGAGGGCATACGCGTTGTTCTCGGGGGACAGAGTTGGATCGGGGTGTTTGTGCCGGCGAAACGGAAACGCCGGGAGGGCTCAGAAGAGGAGTTGGACCTTGGTGAAGACCGAATACAGGGTCTGGTCCTGGAAAATTTCCTTCACGCCCCGGCTCGGCATGAGGGCGGAGGCGCCGAGGAACCAGATGACGTTGTCGTTCAGGAATGGACGGTGGCGAAGGCCGAGACTGAAGTCAATGCCGACACTGCGCGAGATGTTGTTCTGGTTGAGCACGACCTCAAGGGTCCGCGTCTGGTTGAAGCGGATATAGTTGATGTTCGCCGAAAGCTTCCACTTCGGCGTCAATTCTACATCCGTCCCCGCCCCGGCGATGAACACGCCCGGATTGACGAAGTTCGCCTGTCCCTCAATCTTGCTGCCGCGCAGTGTGGCCAGCAGGCTGTTCTCACCGAACAGGTCCACGTTGGCGCCGGTTAGGCGCAACCCCTGGCTGTTAATGAAGCTGAAGGGCCCGCCGAAGAAGTTCGGGTTGTCCACGATCGCGTCGAAACCCCGGGCGGTGCTGTCATTGGGGCGATTGTCACCGGAGGCGTAGAAGACCGAGGCCTTCACCCGGTACCAGTCGCGGTCATAGGAAATCTCCGCTGCCGCCATCTGGGCATTGATGCGTACCCGTCGCCCGGCAACCGGATTGAAGTCGTCCTCGCCGAACGCGTGGTAGAAAGAGTGGCTGATGTTGATCCGTCCGAAGTGCCCATCGCCGTTGAAGCCGATGTAACCCACGCGCACATCGTGCGGCCGGGCTGCCCCGATGAGCGCCGGTCTCACCTGGATCGCATCGTTGTTGAAGTGGCGGCTGGCGTGATCGTGATTGTAGGCGGCCGTGATCTGCCCCGTGTAGCCGGGACGGAAGAGATCCTGCCGGTAGAAGTTGGCGATGAACACGTCCTGCCCGCGGTCCTGACCCACGCGGTTCAACCGGCTGTAGGTGTCCTTTTCCCAGGGGCGGAAGTAGGCCAGGTTGAACTGGTTCCGGTTCGACTTCGTGTTGCCGAAGAAGCGAATGCCGGGCGAGTTGTTGACGAAGAGGAACCCACGGAAGTCGGCGTTGAACGGCTGCACGCCGGTCCGCACGCTGAGGAAGTCGTAGTTGCGGCTCAGGTCGGCAATCTTGTACTCACCGAACAGATCCTCGATCCCGATGCTGTCCAGACTGGTTCGCGTGGTGAACTCTCGCACGTCGGCGTCCACCACTCCCTGCTCGCGGGCGTTGAGGAAGTTGACGTTGAGGGCCGGCGTGAACTTGATGGCCCAGTCCTTCGGCTTAAACGACGTGTCGCCGTGGAAGACCTCGGTGCTCAGCAAGAATGTCTGGTCCACTACCACCTGATTGGGTCCGCCGAAGAAGGTATACGAACCGGGGCGGGCGGCGCTGGTGCCGGAAGGGGTGTAGCGGCTCCGGGCGTTGACCAGCGTCTCGCTCAGTACGTCGAGTTGGAGAAACGTATTCTGGCCCAGAATGGGGTAGTCGCCCTTCAGCACACTCTGATTGAACGGGTCAAACCACCCGCGGCTGCGATGGAACGGGGCGCCCTGCCCGCCGGGCGGATAGCGCAGCCAGGCAGGCAGCGGATAGCGCCAGCGGTCCGGCACCGGCAGGAAGTTCGGGTCCGACTGCGGGGCGCGCTGTGGGACAGTCGAAGGCCCAGGATATCCCGGCACCCGAACCGGCTCACCGAGCACCGGTACGCCGGGGATGCGCAACTGCTGCCGGCTGGCGGGCTTGTCGGGCTCCGCTTTCGGCGCTCCCGGCTTCGCATCGTCCTTTTTCGGCTCCTCGGCCTTCGGTTCGTCCTTCTTCGGTTCTTCGGCCTTGGGCTCTTCCTTTTTCGGCTCCTCGGCCTTCGGTTCGTCCTTCTTCGGCTCCTGTGCGGCGACAGCGGCTCCGGCCTCCGCCACTGCGGGCGGCTGCTCAGACGAAGTCGCTTGCGAGCCTGCTGCCTGCGTCGAAGGAGGAGGCTCGGCGCCCTGGGCGCCGACCAGGGCCGGTGCGCCGGGGATACCGACCAGCAGTAAAGCCGACGTGACGGCCAACGGCGAGAGCCTCAGAAACGGGGCCACGGCTGATCCTCCCAGAGGTGTGCGACTTGTAGAAGCAGGGGGATGGTCCACAGATGCAGATCCACTTGACTCAGACGGAACCGGGTCCGCCCGACGACGCAAGCGCTCAGTGCTCATCCCCGGAACTCCCCCCGGCGGGTAATGGGGAAAGAATGGCAGGGAACTTGAAAAGTGCGTTCAACGCCGTCTCCCTGCTTTCCTGCCGGTCTGCGCGCGAAAGTCGAAAATGTCGGGGATGCTGATATACAAGAGTCGGGGAATGGGAGGGCACATGATGCGACGAACGGTGTTGGGCGCGCTCCATGAAGCGAGGGGTGCACACTGGATGGTGCGCCAGGATTGGGAGATTCCCGGCTGGTTCGCGGGAGTGGAACAGGAGTATGATGCCCTCCAGGAGGGCGCCGGACTGGTGGATCTGTCGCATCGCACCCGGCTTCGGATCACCGGGCGGGATCGCCGCAGTTGGTTCCACGGGCAATGCAGCCAGGATATTGCCGGCTTGCCGGACGGAAGAGGCGCGTATGCGACCATCATGGATGTCCGTGGGCGCCTGATCTGCGACCTGCGAGTCTACGCTCTGTGCGATTCCCTACTTGTGGATGTGCCCGCCGGCACCGAACCCCCCATCGCGCAGTATCTGGATCACTACCTGGTGATGGAGCGCTGCGAAGTGGAGGACATCACGGAGGCGTGGGCGCAACTCGCCGTTCAGGGCCCCCACTCCTGTTATGTTCTGGGGGCGCTGCTCGGCGCGGACATCTGCGCAATGGAGCCCTGGGAGATTCGGGAGTTCGCGTTTGCTGATGCGCCGATTCACGTCGCGCGCGTGTTTCACTGCGGAGAGGACGGTTTCGACCTCTTTGTGCCGGCGGGCCACGCGGCGGCGCTGTGGGCAGGTCTCTGCCAGCCGCGGGTCGAGTTCTCCGTGCACTCCGTGGGCTGGGAGGCGTTGAACGTGCGCCGTGTAGAAGCGGGAATCCCGTGGTGGGGTTTTGAGCTGTCACCGGCGATTGTGCCGCTCGAAGCCCGCCTCGACCACGGGGTGTGCCGCACCAAGGGCTGCTACGTGGGGCAGGAGATCATCGCGCGGATTGATGCTCGGGGTCATGTCAACAACCTGCTCGGCGGATTCCACATTGCCGGGTCGGCCCTCCCCGCCTCGGGGGCGGAGATCCGTCACGCGGGCAAGAAGGTGGGGCTGGTCTCCTCGGCGGTGGAGTCGCTCTCACTGAAGCGTCCCGTGGGGATGGGTTTCTTTCGCCGGGAATTGCACACCCCGGGACAGATTTTGGAAGCAGCAGGCGCCGATGGGCCGATCGCGCTCGAAGTCACGCCGTTGCCGTTCGTGCCGCATGACGCGCCGGAGCGGAAGCCCGGTCAGGGGTAGAGTCAATGGGCGGGGCCCCCGAAGGTGGGGCCACCTCCCTTCCCTTCTTTGATCGTCATCTGGGGGTGCAGGCAGTACAGCAAGCGACAGGAGGTGCGTCTTGACAATGCAGGCAGAGCGGCCGGCGCGGGAATTGGAGTTGGGCCTGCGCTTCACACCGGAAGACTTACAGCGGTTGCCCGAGGAGCAGCGCTTTGAACTGGTGAATGGCCGGCTGGTGGAGCGGAACATGAGTGTGTTGAGCAGCAGGGTGGGAAGTCGCCTGCACCTCCGGCTGGGTCTGTTCGTCGAGGCCCGCGGCCTGGGCGAGGCGTACGCGTCGGACCTGGGCTACCAGTGCTTTGTGGACGACCCGCTGAAGGTGCGGAAGCCGGACGTGTCCTTCGTGTCTGCATCCCGTTGGTCCGACAGCTTCCTGAGCCGGGGATACTGTCCCATCGCCCCGGATTTGGTCGTCGAAGTGGTGAGTAAGCACGACCTGCACGAGGAGGTGCAGGCGAAAGTCGGGGAATACCTGGAAGCGGGCGTGCGCGTGGTTTGGGTTATTGACCCGAGAGCACGGTGCGCGCAGGTGTACCGGGCAGACGGGAGTTCACGCCGTCTGACGGCCGATGGGACGTTGGATGGAGGCGACGTGGTTCCCGGATTTCAGTGTCCGCTGGCGGCGCTCCTGCCCGGCGTCCCCGGCAAGGCCGGCGGGGTGGGCCCGGAGTGAAAGGCAGGATTCGATGACAATGGTTGCGGAGCGTCCGACAGCGGAGATGGCCCTGGACCTGCGCTTCACACCGGAAGACTTACAGCGGTTGCCCGAGGATCAGCGCTTTGAACTGGTGAATGGCCGGCTGGTGGAGCGGAACATGAGTGTCCTCAGCAGTACGGTAGGGAGCCGCCTCCACGGGCGCCTCTGGTCGTTCGTGGAAACTCGCGGGTTGGGTGAGGTGTACGCCGCGGACCTGGGCTACCAGTGCTTCCCCGACGACTCGCAGAGGGTGCGGAAGCCGGACGTGTCCTTCGTGTCGGCATCCCGTTGGTCCGACAGCTTCCTTGAGCAGGGCTACTGCCCCATCCCGCCGGATCTGGCCGTCGAGGTGGTGAGTAAGCACGATCTGCACTCCGACGTGCAGGTCAAGGTGAGCGAGTACCTGGGCGCAGGGGTGCGTCTGGTGTGGGTGATTGATCCCGAGGCTCGGTGCGCTCATGTGTACACAGCCACGGGGACCTGCCGCCGGTTGGAAGCGGGCGACAGCCTGGATGGAGGCGATGTAGTCCCCGGGTTCCAGTGTCTGCTTGCAGAATTGTTCCCGGGCATCCGCAGCGCCCCCGGTGCGCCGGAGCAAACGTGAAAGGCAACGACCGATGACGATGCTGGTGGAACGCCCCACCTTCGAGCCGCCTCCGGAGCCGGATTTGCGCTTCACCCCGGAAGACCTGCAGCGGCTGCCCGAGGAACAGCGCTTTGAGCTGGTGAACGGCCGGCTGGTGGAGCGGAACATGAGCGTGTTGAGCAGCGACGTAGCTTCCGAGATGGTGTCTGTGCTGCGGCCGTTCGTGCGGCAGCGTGGCCTGGGTCGGGCATTCGCCGCCGATCTGGGCTACCAGTGCTTTCCGGACGACCCGCTGAAGGTGCGGAAGCCGGACGTGTCCTTCGTATCCGCATCCCGTTGGTCCGACAGCTTCCTGAGCCGGGGATACTGCCCCATCGCTCCGGATCTGGTCGTCGGGGTGGTGAGTAAGCACGACCTGCACGAGGAGGTCCAGGTGAAAGTCGGGGAATACCTGGAAGCGGGCGTACGCGTGGTTTGGGTCATCGACCCGGGAGCACGGTGCGCGCAGATGTACGGGGCGGACGGGAGTTCACGCCGTCTGACGGCTGGCGGGACGTTGGAAGGAGGCGAGGTGGTTCCCGGATTTCAGTGTCCGCTGGCGGCGCTCCTGCCCGGCGTCCCCGGCAAGGCCGGTGGGTTGGACCCAGAGTGAAAGGCAGGATGCGATGACAATGGTTGCGGAGCGTCCGACAGCGGCCTCCTGAGCGCGGTCGTGTCCACGACCCCGCAGGTATACTCAACCCTGCGCCCGATCGGGAAGTTGTTCCCTCGGTGATCCAAAGGAGACCCTGTCTCGTGCGTCGCTCCTACACATCCCAGGCGGTGTTCCCCCGCCCCAGCCCCGGCGTCCTGCGTGACTTCGGTGACCGCGGTGTGCAGTGGTTGCTCACCACCTACGCCCTGGTCATCTCGCTCCTCGCCTTGCTCC
>SYMT01000607.1 GCA_005805375.1 Actinomycetota bacterium | reverse complement strand
GTCACTCTTTCCGAGCCGGCGATGGCCCGGACCCCTCACGCATCACTCCCAGGCGGCCGGACCCCGCTCGCCACCTGTAACTCCGCGAGGAGCGGATCATTGGCGGGAGGGAATTGATGGGCAGATAGCTCGGCGGGGGACACCCATTTCCAGTCGGAGACCCCGAGCGCGCGTGGCTCCCCGTCGAGGTAACGACAGCGAACCGGGTGCAGCACGACGATTCGGTCTTCGTACTCGAACCGGAGCGGCGCGAGGCAGCTCTCGGCGCGGCAGGCAATGCCGACTTCCTCGGCTGCCTCCCGCTCGGCACAGGCTTCAATGCTCTCCTCCGGGCGTCGCTTGCCTCCCGGGAATTCCCAGTAGCCGGCCAGATGGCTCCCGGCGGGCCGCCGGCTGATGAGGAGCCGCTCCCCATCGGCAATCACCGCCAGCGCAATTTCCAGCACCGGCCGGGTCTCCACCTGCTGCTGCATACGCTGCGCCACACTCCCCACTCACGTCTCACGCGTAGTGGTAACCGCCCATGGTTGCCCCCGAGGAGTGAGTGTAGAAGAGTGAGGAAAGAGTGAAAGTCCAGACTTCCCGCTCATTCCGGCCATCGTTGCACTCTTTCCTCGCCGGGGATGGTCCGGCTCTTCACTCACTCCTTACTCCTCTTCACTCACTCCTCACAATTGTACCATGCAGCCCGGACGGTTCCCCGGCAGGGATCTGCCGGGCGCATGCCAAACTGCCTGGAGCGCACTGGCGCGCGAACCCGGCCTGGGCTGGTCGGGAGAGGGGGTGGAGTTGGCGAACGAGGTCGTCTGCGCGGGGATTCTGGTGGCGGATCACGTTCACACGCCGATGGACGCGCTCCCGGAAGAGGGACACCTGGTCGCGGTAGAGCGGATGTATCTACTCACGGGCGGCTGCGCGGCCAATGTGGCGGTAAACATCGCGCGCCAGGGGATCCGGGTCGGCGTGGTGGGCAAGGTCGGGAACGATTTCTTCGGCCGTTTTGTGCGCGAGGACCTGGACGGGCAGGGGGTGGACACCGGCTGTCTCGCCGTCTCGGCGGCAGAGCAGACTTCCCAGACAATGATCCTGTTGTGCAAGGGCCAGGACCGGCGCTTTGTACACACCTTCGGCGCCAACCGGGACTTCCGCGTGGCGGACATCCCGTGGACCGCACTGGCGGGCAGCCGCATCTTCTACCTGGGCGGTTATCTCGTGATGCCCGGGATCGTCCCCGCCGAACTGGGAGATCTGTTTCGACGGTGCCGCGAAGCCGGCATCCTCACCGTGCTCGATGTAGTGATCCCCGCCGGGTTTCGCTATACAGGCGAACTCGAGCCGGTGCTGCCCCACACGGATGTGTTTCTGCCCAACAACGACGAAGGGGACATGCTGACCGGGGAGGCGGACCCGGTGCAGCAGGCGCTGTCGCTCCGGCGCAAGGGGACGGGCACGGTGGTGGTCACGCTGGGCGAGCACGGCCTGCTGCTGGCCGATCGGGACGGAATGCGGCGGGCCACACACTTTCCGAGCGAGGTGGTGGACCAGACCGGGGCGGGCGATGCCTTCTGCGCGGGATTCCTCACCGGCCTCGTGCGCGGCCAGTCCATGGACGATTGCCTCAACTACGGGAGCGCCCTGGGTGCGGCCTGCGTGCGGTCCATCGGCTGTTATCAGGGGGTCTTTGCCGGTGTTCAGGCAGCGGAGTTTCTCCGCGAGCACCGGCTCCACATTGTCCCTCTCACCCCATCCATCGGATAGAATCCCAGGAAGAGGAGTCACGTTCATGGCACGCACCCCCCGGATTCTCGCGTTTGGCGGCAGCCTGCGCCGGGAATCATTCAATCAGCACCTGGTCCGGATCGCGGCTGCAGGAGCCCGTGCGGCCGGAGCCGAAGTCACCCTGATAGAACTCCGGGACTTCCCCCTCCCGGTGTTCGATCAGGATCTGGAGGCCGCGGACGGCCCCCCTGAAAGCGCGGTCCGGCTCAAGGAGCTCTTCCTCGAGCATCAGGGGCTGCTGATCGCCTCGCCCGAGTACAACAGTTCCGTGTCGGCCGCTCTGAAGAACACCATAGACTGGGTGTCGCGCCCGGCTGCCGGGGAGGCTCCCCTGGCCTGCTTTGCGGGCAAGACCGCGGCCCTGATGAGCGCCTCCCCGGGGGCGCTGGGGGGCATGCGTGGGCTGGTCCACCTCCGCGCCATCCTGGGCAACATCCGGGTGCTGGTGCTGCCGACTCAGGTGGCGGTTGCCCAGGCAGGGAGCGCCTTCGCTGCCGACGGCTCGCTCAACGACACGAAGCAGCAGACCGCGATCACTGCTCTCGGCGCAGAACTCGCAGCCGTGACAGCGCGCCTACACGGTTAGGGGAAGCCGCGCCACCCTGAGGCGATCTGAGGCGGAACCGCGCGTGCCGCCTCAACGCCCCAGGAGGGGCGCCGTTGCCCGAACCTTCCGACCACCCCACTTTGAGCGGGTTTGCAGAGCGACCCCCAGTGGGATGCGCGTCGCTCCCGGTGGGCTTCCTCGACTACTCCGGACGCGCTCGCGCCTCCCGCAGTGTGGGTTCGATGCGGCGGTCCCGAATGAGCCAGACGAGCTTGATCCGCACACTGTCACGGGCGACTCAACAGGGCCGCTGCTGCCTGCGTCCGGCGTAATCCGCACCAGGCGACTCCTACCGCTCTCAAGCAGTACCCGTGGGACGAGCGATCCTCTGAAGCAACTCGTCCAGGGAGCCGCCGCGCAGCGCGCGCGTGAAGAGAGTATCGCACTCATCAGCGGTGGAGAGCGCAATTTGCTCTTCTAAAGTCGGCGGAAGGGCGCCGAACTGGGTAGCCAAATACGTCCTCAGCAGTTGCTGTGCCTGATTACTGCGGCCTTCGACTTTGCCTTCAGCGCACTCGTCGCGAAGCCACTTGCGAACGGCCATGGACTGTTTCGCTCCGTCCATGTCTCCTCCGAACGGCGGGTCGCGGATCTTCGGCGGGTCCATCTGGCATTCGAGGTGCAGAGCCGACGGTGTGCGCCGGAGCGGACGACAGACACAGACCCGATCTGGTCGCCGTTTGCGCACGTACACTGGTATCGGTGGCGGTCACGGACTGCGGCCGGACCGCCGTGCCCAAGAGCCGAAACGGCACATCGGGGATCGTGGCCAAGAACGGCTTCAGCCCGATGTCAACCGCCTTGTGCGGCAAATTTGATGTGAGCGCGCTCTTCGATCCCCCATCCCCTCCTGGTCGCCTCGTTCCTCTCGAGTCTTGTCTCTTCCTCCGGCCGCCAATGTGCGGTCCGAAAGACTTCACGGCGCCGGCGCCGTGGATTCACCCCGGACATCGGCGCAGACGAAGACGAAGCAGGGGGTTTCCCTCTCAGGCGCGAAGCCTGAGAGGGAAACGAGTGTGGAGGGACGGACATGCCGGTGGTGGGAATTGTCGGAACGCTGGACACGAAGGGTCACGAGTTCGCCTTCCTGAAGGAACGCCTGAAGGCCGCGGGAGTCCGGACGCTGGTGCTCCACTGCGGCGCGGACACTCCGCTCTTTCCACCGGACGTGACAAACAGTGAGGTCGCGGCAGCGGGCGGAGAATCGCTGGAGGGGTTGCTCGCGCGACGGGATCGCGGCGAACTGGTGGCGGTGATGGCGCGCGGGGCGGCGACGACGGCGGCGCGACTCTTTGCGGAGGGGCGCCTCGACGGCCTGATTTCGCTCGGCGGAAGTGCCGGCACCACGATCGGAACGGCGGCGATGCGCGCCCTTCCGGTGGGAGTGCCCAAGCTGATGGTCTCGACGATGGCCTCGGGCGACACCCGGCCCTATGTGGAGACGAAGGACATTGCGATGCTTTACAGCGTGGTGGACGTCGCTGGCCTGAACCGCCTGTCGCGCCGCATCCTGGCCAACGCGGCGGCCGCGATCGCAGGCATGGTGGCTGCGCCTCCGGTCGAGTCCGCGCCCGATCGCCCGCTGATCGGCGCTACGATGTTCGGGGTCACGACGCCCTGTGTCACGGAGGCGCGCCGGTTGCTCGAAGAGGCGGGTTACGAGGTGCTCACGTTCCACGCGACCGGGACCGGAGGCCGCGCGATGGAGGACCTCGTGCGGGGTGGGTTCCTCGCCGGCGTGCTCGATATCACTACCACCGAGCTGGCCGACGAGTTGGTGGGCGGGGCCCTCTCTGCCGGGCCGGATCGCCTGGAAGCCGCCGGCGACCTGGGTCTCCCGCAGGTAGTTTGCCCCGGCGCGGTGGATATGGTCAACTTTGGCGCCCCTGAGACGGTGCCGGAGC
>SYMT01000606.1 GCA_005805375.1 Actinomycetota bacterium | reverse complement strand
TCACCACGCGGGCCCAGGAACTCGGGTTGGGAGCTTCCTGGGAAGCGGCGGAGCCCCCCCGGACGGGATGACGCCGCGCCCGTCCGCACGCCTCCTCCCCGGCCTCCCAGCACGTCTCCCCCGATCTCCGACAAGATACGCGCGCACAGTCAACTGCTCCTTGAGGCGATTCAACGGGCGCGGGACGCCGACATTCTGCTCGTGGCCCCGGCGGGCAACAACGGGACGGACAACGACCAGGAGCCGTATTTCCCGGCTGGGTACCAGAGCCAGACCAGCAATATGATTGTGGTTGCGTCTACGGATCACAACGATCAACTGGCGCCGGACTCCCAGTTTGGCCTGACTTCGGTGGATCTGGGAGCCCCCGGTGTCAATCTCCTGAGCACGACCCGCGGCAACACGTATGGCGTGATGAGCGGCACATCGGTTGCCGCATCCTATGTGGCCGGGGCCGCCGCACTCGTGCTGGCGCGTTACTCATCTACTTCTGTAGCCGCGCTGAAGCTCCGATTGCTGAGTTCCGTGGACCGTAAGCCCGGGCTGGCGGGGAGAGTGCGCACGCGAGGACGCCTGAATCTGTTTGGCGGCCTCGAAAATGATGTCACGGCGCCGGGCGCCCCGACGGAACTTCGAGCCACTGAGCGCACGTCTTCCGGCCTCTACCTGGTGTGGCGTGCTGCAGGAGATGACGGCGCCAGCGGCGTTGCTGGGATGTATGAATTGCGGTACAGCCCGGCGCCGATCACCTCCGGAAATTTCGCGCAGGCCGCGCCGGCGTACAATCTACCCGCGCCTGCAGCGAACGGAACCCAGCAGTCCTATGCGCTGTCCGGCCTGGAGCCCGGCGAAACCTACTACGTCGCGCTTCGCAGTTTCGACAACGTGGGAAATGCATCGGCTGTCGTCACGGCAGGACCCTATGTGCTGGCGTCTGTGTCCCGGCTGCTGTCCGACGATGCCGAGGGGCCGGCGCTGTTTTCCGGACCGGCGCCGTGGGGTATCACGACCGAGCAAAGCCTCAGTCCCACACGGTCTTACGCCGACAGCCCCGGCGCGAACCACGCAAATAACCTGAATCTGGCGCTCACTCAGATCGGGCAGACTGCGTTGACCTCCGCCCCCGCTGCTCTCACATTCCAACTCCGGACGGACCTGCAGGCGAATTTTGATTTCATTCTCGCCGAGATTTCGGCCGACAGCGGCGCCACCTGGACCGAAGTGTTTCGCCAGACCAGCGTCACCCCCTGGTCGCTGTACAGTCGTTCACTCGCCGCGTGGACGGGGAAGACGATCAAGGTGCGTTTTCGCCTGGTCACCGACGCCACCGTGGCGTTGAGCGGGGTCTGGCTCGACGACATCCGGGTCTCCGCGCCGACCACACCCGGGTCCTGTCCGCTTCAGGACACGGTGGAAGGCACGCCCGCTTTCACCGGCGCGGGCACGTGGGCCGTGACCACCGAGCAGAGCTTCAGTCCGACTCACTCGTATTCCGATAGCCCGGGAGCGTCCTATGCGAACAACGCGAACATCGCGCTGACACAGTCCGGGAGCACGAATCTTGCTTCGCTGGCGGCGCCGCAACTGGAGTTCCTGGCCCGCACCCGGCTCGAGGCGGGATTTGATTTCCTGCTGGCCGAGGTCAGCTACGATAACGCCGTCTCGTGGCTGCCGGTGGTGAAACTGACCGGCGACCGCGAGTGGACGCTGATCACGGCTCCGCTCGCGCCCGGCGCCACGACACGCCTGCGCTTCCGCCTGAACACGAACTCGTCCACCGTTTCCGATGGTGTCTGGATTGATGACATTCGGATCTGCGGCGAGACGTGCGTGGCGATCCCGCCCAGTTTAATGGCGAGCTCCACGAGTGTGACTGCGGGAGCGAATATTACCGTCCAGTATCAGGCCCCGAATGCCGCCTCTACGCTGGACTGGATCGGCCTTTACAAGGTCGGGGACCCGGACTCCGCATACAAGTGGTATTCATACACAAGCGGGGCGTTCTCCGGTTCATTTACCACACCGGCGCCGGGGGCCGCCGGGAACTACGAGTTCCGGTACTTCACCAATGGAGTCGCCGGTCCGCGGGCATTCAGCAACCCGGTAGTGGTGGTCGCTCCCTCCTATTCGGTCACCGGATCTCCCTCCAGCGCCCCCGTGCGGAGCGGGCTCACTTGCAACTGCACCGCGCCGAACGGGCACGCCGGCACCGACTGGGTCGGGCTATTCCGCGTCGGGGAGCCGGACAGTGCGTACTTGCAGTGGTCCTATCTGGGAAGTGCGGAATCGAGTTCCTTCACCAGTTTCACCGCGCCGTCGCCGCCCGGAAACTATGAGTTTCGCATCATCGGAGCCGGCGGTGCGGGACGGGTTGCCGTCAGCAATCCCATCACCGTCACGGCCGGCGCCAGCGCCTATACCATCACTCCCGGCGCGACCAGCGTCGCCGCCGGCGCTGCGCTCAGCGTGGCGTGGACCGCGCCGGCGGGGCACTCACCGTTCGAGTGGATCGCTCTCTATCGGGTGGGCGATCCGAGCTCAGCCTATGGTTGGTGGAGCTATCTCGGGGCCACCGCGAGCGGTTCGTTCAACCTCACCGCTCCGCTCACCCCCGGGAGTTGCGAGTTCCGCATCATCCGGGTCAACGGCACCACTGCCGAAACCAGCGCCGGGATCACCGTCACGGCTGCGTACACGATCACTCCGGGGGCGGCTACGGTGGTTGCCGGGGCGGCGTTGAGTGTCTCCTGGACGGCGCCGGTGGGGCATGGCCCGTTCGAGTGGATCGGCCTCTTCCGGGTGGGTGATCCCAACTCGGCGTACGGCTGGTGGAGCTATCTCGGCACACCCACGAGCGCCACATTCAACCTCACCGCGCCCGAGGCCACAGGAGACTACGAGTTCCGCATCATCCGCAGCAATGGAGCGGAAGGGGCGCGGAGCACCAGGGTGACTGTCACCGCCCCCACCGGGGGGAGCAGCTACACGATCACCCCCGGGGCCGCCACCGTAGTGGCGGGCGCCGCACTCGGGGTCTCCTGGACCGCGCCGGCCGGCCATTCCACTGCCGACTGGTTGGCGCTGGTACGGGTGGGTGATCCGAACTCCGCGTACCGCTGGTTCCAGTATCTTCCGGCGGGCACGAGTGGGTCTTTCAGTCTCACAGCGCCCCTGATTCACGGCACCTACGAGTTCCGCATCATCCGGAGCACCGGCGTCACGGCGGTGACGAGCACGGTGGTCACGATTAACCCCGCCTACACCATCACTCCCGGGGCCGCGACGGTACCCGTGGGCGGCATGCTGAGCGTGTCCTGGACAGCGCCGGCCGGACACTCCACCGGAGATTGGATCGGGTTCTTCCGAGTGGGTGATCCCAATTCCGTGTACTTCTGGTGGCAGTCCCTGCCGCCCCCCACGAGTGGGTCGGCCGTTTTCCTCGCACCGCAAACTCCCGGCGAGTACGAGTTCCGGATCTTCGCGGCGAACACTGAAGTGACCCGCAGCACGAAGGTGACCGTGACACCCGTGACGGGCGCATACACCGCAACACCGAGCGTGACCACTGTGGTAGCGGGCGGCGCCCTTAGCCCGTATTTCGCGGTTCAGGGAATCTTTTGGATTCGGACTGCGTAATCCCCTCTGAGTGCCCTGCCGGCGTGTGGGCCTCCAGGTGGTGTCATGTCCGTCGCTCCCACCATCGAAGCGGTCCGACCGGTCGGCCCACTGC
>SYMT01000605.1 GCA_005805375.1 Actinomycetota bacterium | reverse complement strand
TTCCAGGTGGTCGGCAGCGAAGGCATCCTCGACTTCGAGAACTTCGAGTACCTGGATCTGGGGAAGGGCGACAAGTGGGAGCGGGTCTACACGCCGCCCCGCTTCGACTATTTCAAAGAGCCGAAGCACCCGGCCCGGATGGAGCCGCACGTGGGTGTGGTGCAGGAGTTTGTGGACAGCATCCTCGAGCAGCGCGCGCCTCGGGTAGGGGGCGCCGAGGGCCGGGCCGCCGTGGAACTGTGTGAGGCATGCCTGGTTTCGGCCCGGACCCGGGCCGCCGTGACCCTGCCTCTGACGGGAGAGAGCTGATCCGATGCCCATCCAGATCCTGGAAACCGGTCCGATCTATGCCAATCCGAAGCCGCACCTGCGGAGCCGTCAGGCAGTGTTCCCCACGGTCGTGTCGCTGGGCGGCCCTGCCCTGCTGGCCTCCTTCACGGTCGGCGAGGCGTTCGAGAGCGTGGACATGCACACCGAGCTGGCGCGCTCGACCGACGGCGGGCGGACATGGAGCGACCCGGTCCGTTTCCCGCAGTCGCGCGCTCCCTTCCCCGCTTCCGGGAGCGGACGGCTCACCCGAACGCCGGCGGGCGAACTCCTCTGCTATTCCCCACGGTTCGACCGCACCGACCCCGACCGCTCGATCGGGAGCGCCGAAACCGGCGGGCTGATCGAGTGCGACGTCGTGCTGTACCGTTCGGCGGACGAGGGGGCGACCTGGAGCGAGGCGGAAGTAGTGCCCATCCCCCTCCCCGGTCCGTTCGAGATCGCGACTCCCATCGCGGTGCTGGCCGATGGGAGGTGGCTGGCGCTCTTCTCCACCTGGCGTGCCTGGGACGGCGCCCGCCGCACGCCCGAACGAACCTATGCTCTTGCATCCTCCGACGGCGGCCGGACCTGGCCGGACCTGCTGACCCTGTTCGCCGACCCGGAAGACCAGATCACCTACTGGGAAACCCGGTTGATTGAGATTGGGGACGGGCGGCTGCTGGCGATTGCGTGGGCGCACGACCACGCACACGGCCGGGATCTGCCCAACCAGTTCGCCGTCTCCGCAGACGGCCGCACCTTCGGGCCCGCCCGTTCGACGGGGCTGCCGGGCCAGACGTGCGCCGCGGCCTGGCTGGGCGACGGCCGCCTGCTCTGCGTCTACAACCATCGCCACGGCGACCCCGGCGTCCGGGCGGCTCTGGTGCAGTTTGACGCTGCGGGAGACTGGCCGGTCGAGGACCTGACGGTGCTGTGGGGCCAGCCGCTGGGAGTGGCGCGCGCCGCCGATTCTGTGGTGGGGAGCATGAATCACTTCCGGTTCGGTTACCCTCGCCTGCTGGACCTGGGGGCCGGGGAGTTCCTGGTGACCTTCTGGTGCATGGAGGAGGCGCAATTGATCTGCCGGTGGACCCGCATCCGCGTCGCATAACGCCGGGCGGAGTGAAAGTCCGGCGCGATGGTGCGCTGGGCGCCGGCGTGGATCGGCGGCACGCAGTGCGCCGGCGCCGTCCCCGAAGGCGCATCGGTCGAGGAACGCGTGCAGAGAAGTGAGTGCAGAGGCACGGCGACGACGCCTGCCTACGGGAGCGACGGGCTCCGCCGCCTCACGGTGCAGGGGAGCACCACCACGGACTTCGTGCTGGACGGGCAGAGCGTGGTGCGCACGTTGACGAACGGGGTGCTGGATCGCACGTTCCTGCACGGGGCCCGCGGGCCGGAACACGAGCGCATCGGGGCGAACGCACCGGGGTGGTATGCGTACGACGGGCTGGGCTCGGTGCTGGGCATCGTGGACGGCGGAGGAAACCTCACGTCGGTGCGGAAATACGACGTGTATGGAGGGGTGCGGGGGCTCACGGGGCAGAGTGGGTCGAAGCACAAGTGGGTGGGAGGGCTGGGGCACCCGTCGGAAGACGAGACGGGCCTGATCTACATGCGGGCGCGGTACTACGATCCCGCCGTGGGCCGCTTCGCCAGCGAGGACCCGGCGAAAGACGGGGAGAACTGGTTTGCCTACGCCGACGGCAATCCTGCGATCAAGGTGGACGCTGACGGATGCGTGGCCGGCTCCCCGACGACTGTGGCAATCTACTGGGCCGCTCTGGGGAAGTTCTATGCAGCTGCGCTGGCGTCTCCCATGGCGCGCAAGATTGCATATACGGTCCAAACACAGCTCGCGGCGTCCCCGATGGGGGCAGACGAGCCCCTGAAGCAAAGAACGCTCATGATCCTTTCGCTTCTCATCGGTGACGCAGAAAGAGAAGGCGCGAAGGTGGCTGGCGTGCTGGCCAATGCAGCGGGAGTCACAGCAATGTATGCGGCGCAACTCGAGTTGGCGTACGTGTTCTTCTGTGGACTCTGACAGGCAGTCGTTGAGCACGGTGCTGTTCAAGCTGGACACAACGGACACAACACCCGAGGCAGGCGGAATGGAAGGACTGGTGCTTGGAGCCCTGATTGGAGCGACCTCGGTGGTCGTGTGGCGTGGAATCGCGCAGGTTGTCCAGATGCCGAGAGCCGAGGTGAAAGCGTTGGCAATGGCACTGTCCTACCTCTGGGTGCGCGGGCGCCACGCGGCGGCAACCGATGTCGGTCTGGCACTGGTCGAGTCCGATCCTCGGCACTGCATGTTGGAAACCGTATTCGACTGGGCTGTGAACCATGGCTACCGTCTCTCCGAAGTGGCCAGCGCCTACGAGAGATGCCTCACGGTACGCCCGAGGAACGTCGGAAATCGATACAACCTTGGCGTCGCGTTCGCCGAACTGGGGCAAGTTGACGCGGCTCGGGAGCAGTGGACCATTGTAGTCGGCGAAGACAATGGAGGGTGGCGCGATCGTGCCAGAGAGCGGTTGCGGGGGACTGTGGCAGACGTGTTGTAGTCACCTGTCGGTTTCGGCGGAACCAACTGGCGCACCGACCAGAACGGTTCGGTGCGCGCGGAGTCCCACGGCTACGACCACTTGACCGGCATCGCGCGGCGAGTGAAAGGAGGGAGTGACGAGGTGTGAGAAGAGAGTGACGGACAACTCCGCCTCGCTCGCGGTCCGCATCGGTTTCCCTTGCTTGCTCCCGGCCTCCTGACATTTATGGCAACTCGAGCCTCGCCTCAGCCGGGTGGACAGCATGGGCGGGCACAGACACACTGACCCACAATGCTGCAAACAGGTTGCGCCCAGGAGGCACCCGGCGGAACGGCAACGGCACCACCACATCGCACACCGCCGACAGCGACGGCCTCCGCCGGCGCACCGTGGAAGGCAGCACCACCACGGACTTCGTGCTGGACGGGCAGAGTGTGGTGCGCACCCTCACCAACGGCATGTTGGACCGTACGTTCGTGCACGGAGCGCGCGGACCGGAGTACGAGCGCATTGGAGCGAACGCGCCGGGGGGTATGCGTACGACGGGCTGGGGTCGGTGCTGGGCATCGTGGACGGAGGAGGAAACCTCACGTCGGTGCGGAAATACGACGTGTATGGGGGCGTGTGCGGGCTCACGGGGCAGAGCGGGTCGAAGCACAAGTGGGTGGGAAGCCTGGGGCACCCGTCGGAAGACGAGACGGGCCTGGTCTACATGCGGGCGCGGTACTATGACCCGGCGGTCGGGAGGTTTGTTAGCGAGGACCCGGCGAAGGATGGAGGGAACTGGTTCGGATACGCCAGTGCAAGTCCGGTCAACAATGTAGACGCCGATGGACGGATCACCTTGTTGGCAGCCGCGGGGGTTGCAGCGCTCTGTGGTCTCGTGGCGGCGATCACAAATTGCCTCCTTGACGGTTGGACCTTGCAAAACTTCGCCCAGGGCTTTCTTGCGGGGGCGATCACCGGGTTTGCTGGCCTCTTTGGGGCTGGCGCAGGTGCAGTGGCTGGTGCCCTGACCAATCTGGCAATGTGCGCGATCTCAAGCGGAGGAAAGGCGTCGGCTGAGCGTATGCTCCTTGCTTTCGCGTGTGGGTTCGCCTTTGGGGGTTGGGGCGGGGCGATTGGGCCGACTGGCCTCGCTGGCAAGGCCGTACTGAGTGTGCTCGTCTACACGGTGATGATCGGTGTCGCCGGCGCTGACGTGGAGGCGTATGCCAACGAGTTGTGGCTTCAATAGGTGTATCGAGCACGCGAACAAGGGGGGAAGAGGTCGGTGTTGTCCATCCAATACGAGCGGCAAGAGTGTCGGCGCCACTTGCGGGCGATGGCGTTTGTTTTCTCGCTGTTCAGCATGCCTTGCTTTTACATGGCAGCTGTGCATGTCGCAGCCATCTGTTTCGGATGGCACCTGCCGGGTTACGGCGAACCGGTTCGCTGGCAGTGGGAGGTAGCGTGGGTGGGGGTAGGCGTGGTTACTGGCGCGTTCTTGATGTGGAGCGCCCTGGAAATGACGGATTACTGGAACGAGTACGAGCTGTCCCCCCAGGAACTGACGCTCGTAAATCGCCTGACACGCCGGAAGGTCACGATCCCGACACGAGACATGGTGGTCACGACCGTACGGCCTCGACATGCAGACTGTAACTTCCACCGGTTCGGCGCCATCGCACAGCGGAAGCCGGTGTTGGTCCGCAGCTTGCGTGACGGACGATCAGTGTACATTACCATCCACCTAACCGCGTTTGAGGACTTCCGAGACGATCTGGTGCGTTTCGTCCAGCACGCACAGCCCTCGGAGTGATCGCGCGAAGGGCGGGAGCGCAGACCCCGGAGTGGTGAAGCCTGTTACCACCTACCAGTGCGACCTTGGCCCCGTGGCCAACCAGTACAGCCGTAACCTCCTGGCACAGATCAAGAACAGTTGGCACTGGGTAGACCCGTACGGGCAGTGGCACAGCCGGGTGATCGTGCAGAACGACTACGCCTACGACACCAACGGCAAGCGCACCAGCAACCTGCTCACCGACCAGAAGGGTGTAATTCTGTGGTACGGTAGGGAAAGCGTGGACGCCGAGGCGCGGGGTGCGATTCACTAGAGTCAACCCCGCGTGCCGCCCACCCAGCGCCGCCCTTCTCGGAGCCCTCACATGACCCCCGAAGCCATTCAGCACCACCAAGAGGAACTCGTGGAACGCTTCCGCCAGCAACTAAAAGAGGGGTGGCCGGCCCCGGGCACGGACATCAAC
>SYMT01000063.1 GCA_005805375.1 Actinomycetota bacterium | reverse complement strand
TGCCAGGGCGACAACATCGCCTGCCACTCCCGCATTCCGGAGTACGTCTGCGCCGAAGTGCGGCGCCGGCATCCGATCTCCCGAATGCCCCAGGCGCACGGTGGGCTGGCGCTGGTCCACGCCATCGCAATTGACGAAGAAACGGGCCGGCTCACCGGCGCCGCCGACACCGGTTCCGACGGAATGGCGCTGCTCGTCTGACCGAAGGCGAAAGGCGCGCAGGTCTGCTGCGCGCCTTTCGCCTTCCCGGGCGCGGAGTTACCGCGCTCCGCACGCCTGGAGGCAGGCCTGCATGTGCCCGCGGGACTCTGCAGCGATGATGCAGCACTGCTCGACGGAGTACTCCTTCGCCCCGATGATTTCCAGATCCACCGGGCCGGTGTAGCCGTGCTCGTGCAGCACGCGAAGGTAGCCGACGAGGTCAATGTCGCCGCGCCCGTTTGCCTGCAGTTCGGGCTTGCCCGGTCCCTGCTGCCGGCCCCTGCAATCCCGGATGTGGACATGCTTCACGCGGGACACCACCGCGGCGATGGCCTCGACCGGGTTCTCGTTCGCCCGGTGGATGTGCGATGGATCCATGTCGATCCCGAACGCCGGTGAGGTGATCGCCTCCATCAACCGCAGCGTCGTGGGCGTGTTGTAGACGGCATTGCCCACGTGCGCCTTCACGCAGAGCGTGACGCCGTAGTGGGCGGCCCGCTCGACCAGACGCCCGAGCGAGTCGAGTGACTGCTGGAACGACTCTTCGTCGCCGGTCTTGCCGCCGGGGCCGCAGTTCACGATCGGAACGCCGATTTCGGCGGCGGCCTGGAAGGCCAGTTCCATCCGGGCCGGGTCCTGTGACGGCTGCTCCATCGCGAGGAGCGCCAGACCGTACGTCTGCGCCAGTTCCCGCACCTTCGGCGCGAGTTCCTGCCAGCGATCCAGCACCAGGTGTTCACTCATCCCGGGGATCGCGGAGAGTTCGAGACCGTCGTAGCCCGCCATCGCGAGATACTTGAAGGCAGTCTCCATATCGTAGCCGCCGAAGAGAACGGAGTTCGCGCCGAGTTTCATCCCTGCTCCCAATGCTGACCGATGATTTGACCGGGAAGTCTATCCGATCCCGCGGATGAACCGGGAGAACGATCCGGACGATGATCCGCGATGGCGCCCGGCACAAATGCCGGACAGCAGGGCGCAATGCCGATGCGGAGGATGAACCGGAACAACGGATGGCGAACGAGAGAGCCGGAAGAGCGTGGCGCCTGGGTTGCCGGCCTGCCGGAGCCTTCGGGAAACCCGCCCGTGTCCGCCGGATGCACGGTTTCGGGGCGGGTTTCTTGCGAGACCCGACTGAGCCTTCTCTGCGCCCCTCTGCGTCCTCTGTGGTGGAACTGCCGGCCTCCGGCTGCACTCACTTCGTCCTACGCACACGGAGATCACTATGACTATCACCGTCATTGTCACCGCCGCCCTCCTCGGGCTTGCGTGCGCGGCAGTGGGGGCGGATGCCCCCGCGCCCGCCCCCGAGACGGGGTTCCTGAACGCCGTCGCCGAACTGAAGGGCCACCGCATCCCCTATGTGGTGTACGTGCCGCGCGATTACACGCGGTCGAAGCAGTGGCCGGTCGTCCTCTTCCTGCACGGCGCCGGGGAGCGTGGGGACAACGGGCTGGCGCAGTCGCAGGTCGGTTTGGGAGCCGCCGTGCGGATGCATCCGGAGCGGTTTCCCTGTGTGATCGTGATGCCGCAGTGCCCGGAGGGGAAGGGCTGGGGCGCAGGCATTCCGGGGCTCACCGAGAACGAGCCACTGGTGGCCGACCTGGCGCTGAAGGCGCTCGATGACGTGGTGGACCGGTACCACGGTGACCGCGACCGGCTGTCCCTCACGGGCCTGTCACTCGGCGGGTTCGGCACCTGGAGCATCGGCGCGGCGCACCCGGGACGCTTCGCGGCCCTCGCCCCGGTCTGCGGCGGCGGGACCGCCACGACCGCCGGCAAACTCAAGGACATCCCCATTTGGGCATTTCATGGCGAAGCCGACACGGTGGTGCCGGCCGAGCGCTCGCGTCAGATGATAGAGGCCGTGCGCGCCGCCGGCAACCGGAACGTGAAGTACACCGAATACCCCGCCGTCGGGCACAACTCCTGGGACAAAGCCTACGGCGATCCGGAGTTCGCCACCTGGCTCCTGGCACAAAAGCGAAGCGGGTAGCGGAAGGACAGACGGGGTGCAACGAACGAAGCACCGCACCCCGTACCCGCGCCACGCCGGGAGCCCTCCAGGCGGTGCAGGCAGCGGTCCACTTCGTAAGTCTCGCCGGAGTCCGAGTCGTTAGCCTCGTCCACCCTGATGGTGTTCACTGATTCCCCATTCCTGCGCCTTGCCGGGAGCCCTCGCAGCGGCGCCGAGGATCCGTCAGGACGTACTCGCTCAACAGGGTGGACGAGGCGATAGGCGCGTCCCCCTGCGGATCGCCTCCGCCCCGGGGTGACTAACAGCCCGGATCGTCCTCACCACTGTCAGTCGTCAAGGTCTGGCGACGCCGGCAGGCGCCCACGGAGTGGTCAGGAGCACCGGAGCACCGCCCGGCAGGCCGGGAAGGGTGATCTCCAGGCGGCGGGGGAGTTGCCGGGACGGTTCGGCAGCGAGCGACTGCACGGAGATACCCTCCAGGTTCAGCGTCCGCTCATCCACATCCGCACGCCACACATACCCCGCGGCCGCCAGCCCGATGAGGGCCTCCTGTTCCGGCTCCGTCAGAAGGCGCAGTGGCAGGGTCCCCATTCTCTCCAACGTCTTACGGCTCTTCGGCGACAGATCGTCCGCGAACGCAGCCAGCGCCTGCGGGAGTTGGCGTTCCCGCCCGCGGGAATGGGCGGCCGTCTCCACCCGAGGGGGGGGTTGGAGTACACATCCCTTCCCCAGTGGCCGCCAGCGGCCTCCGGTGCGGCGCTCTACGACATTCAGCGCTTCTCGGGTGGAGTGGTTGCCGGTTGGGAGAGTGAGGACCCGGTGGTGCATGGCGGTTCCCCCCACCAGATCCAGGTTTGCGGCTGCGGCCACCTCCCCGAGCACCCGCGCAGTAGGAAGCCGCGCGCGAGGCGGCCGCAGACGAGCGCTTCGACCCAGACATCCTCGCGGGTCGCCTGCGGAAAGACCCCCAATTCCGGTAGGGCACCGGCCGGCTGGCTGCCGTGCAGTGGGCCGGCCGGCCGGCTGCCGTGCTGGATGAGCCCGACTGCGGGCCGGGAAGCCTGCAGGGAATGCGCCGGCTCGATGGGGTCGCGCGCGCCGCGTCGGCGGGGTGTGATCGGACCGAATCACTGCGAGCGAGCGATTCGAAATCCCGCGCTGGGTGGGGGTCCGTTGGACCGGGGACGGCGGTGGTTTTCGGCGTCTTTCAGATTGAGTGTTTTGTGGGCGATTGGGCTCGGAGTGGCTGGCTGGGTGGCATCTCCGGAGATCCGGCCCATCCCCTACCTGCGTCGCTCCCTTCCGGTCGGCGGGGGGAAACGATGTCGCGGGACGGTCACTGTCGGGATCCGGGGAGCCCCCGCCCCGGCGGTGCGGACTACTCGCCCTCCGGAAGGGAGGCGGCCTGGCCCAGCCGGAGCCCACGGCATCGCGGTAGGTGTTCCAGATGAAAATGGGCACACGCTTCCCGGTGAGAATACCGAAACATCAGGGCCGCACGCGTATAGTTCGACAATTGCGTCCCCCGGCCCGAGTTAGACCGCCGCTGCCGCGGGAACGCAACGCGCCATGTCGAGTCCCGCAATCGGAGTTGCGGGACTCCATCTCGCTCGGCGCGTCCTCGTGGCGACGGCGGTCTAACCGTTGGGACCCGCAATCGGAGTTGCGGGACTCCATATCACACGGTGCGTCCTCGCGGCGGCGGCGGTCTAACCGTTCGGACCCGCAATCGGAGTTGCGGGACTCCATATCGCGCGGTGCGTCCTCGCGGCGGCGGCGAGGATTGCGCGGGACAGCGTCGTCTCCGGGGCGGCTCTGCCTCTCGTCGCCTCTCCTCGTGGGGGCCGCGTATGGCTCAACAGAACGCGCAGCGGCGTCTCTTCCCCTTTGTGCATGATTGGGGTATCCTGACGGAGAGTGGCGCGCGCTGCTCTTCGCTCTCCTGCCCACTTCCCGTGCGATGATGCTCATCCGACTTCCATCTCCCCGAGAGAACGCGAAGCGCCCCCTGCAGGGTGTGGCCGGGTGTGGCTGCCCTGGTGGCCTGGGGGGGACCGATCACTGTAGGCGCGCAGTGGGGCCCAAACGATTGGCGGTGGACTTCGGTGGCGAGGGCGTGCTCGGGGAATACTACCTCGATCAGTCCCCGACGAATGAGTCTCTGACGAAGCCGGATGCCGTCGTCGCGGAACTGCGCTCTCGGATTTCAGCGGCAAGGGCGCATCCGGGCACCCTATCCCCCCAGGGCCTGCAGTACCTGGACGCGTAGCTCGCACGAGCGATGCTGGCCCGCCCTGAAGCTGGTGACCCGAATCACCGACGCGCGGCGCTGGAGATATCTGGAGACTCCCGTTACGGTGGAGTTCAAGAACGCGACGCTGGCGATGGTCGCCGAAAGCCGGAGCCAGACCACGTGGATGCCGGTGCGGCTGGAGGGTCCGGTCTCCGACACGCTCCGGATCCTGGCGACGGTGGGCGGCGCGGTTGCGGAATTGACTCCCGCAATCGGAGTTGCGGGACTCCACACAAGGCTGACTTCACGACGGTGGGCAGTGCTGCAGTCTGCCCGCCGTTGCGCTCAGACGGACCAGCGCTTTATTCCCTCCGGCGCTGGTAGTACAACCGGCAATGCTCCCACGGGATTGTCACCGCCGCAGACGGGGCGGGCAGTCCGCCGATTCGGCACCGCGCGAACCACCCCCGGGGGGTGACCTCCACGGGCATCTCGAATTGGAGACAGAGCCGGTCGTCTGCGTCCACGCGGAGCAGCACCAGGGTGGGAGCCGGCGCTTCGGTTCCCCCGCGCAGTTCGAGGAGCAGTTCCCCGCCCGGAGTGATGTCCGGCCCGGCCCCGATGGTAGCCACGAGCGCGTCGCCTTCCCCATCCAGCGGCCGGATGCTTGCCTGCATCGGGTGGGCCGCCGCGCTCAGGCCGGAGTGCCTGCCGTCGCTCGCCAGCGGTCGTCCGGCGGTCCCGGTGGGCCACTGAGCAAAACGAGCCTGAAGGCAGCATTCCACATCCGCTGCGACCGTGAATGCCCAGTCGTCTGCGGCCCGACTGCTCTGAAGCATGTGACTCCACGACAGTGCCGGGGGCAGCGCCGTCCGGCCCGCGGCCGCCAGGATCCGCCCGGCGGCGGCATCCAGGAATTCCCGGTCACACGCACTGCACTCCCGAAGGTGGCGCTTCACCAGCGCGGCGCGATCCGGCGTCACCGCTGACGAAAGCACACCATCCAGGTGAGTTCGCACCCAGGCGCAGTTCACGGTTCGTTCGGTCCCATCACTCCGCATTGTCCTGCCTTTTCCCTTCTCGGGTCTCTACGCCGAGTACGCCGAGGGCTTCCAGGTGCGGGCGCACCCGGTCGAAATACACCCGCGCGGTGTTGCGCTTGAGCTCGAGGCGCTGCTCCAGGTAGTCCAGCAACTTGGGGTTGAGCTGCTCGCGCTGATGCACAGATTGGAGCGGCGGCGGCAGTGCAATCATGCCGCCCTCTCCCGCACGCTCCAGTGCCGTCAGGAGCTCTGCATAGACCTCCGCCAGGCAGATCAGGAACCGGCGGTCCTTCGCCGGCACTCCGGGCCGCAGCGCCCGCTGCCGCAGCGCGTCGAGGGAGCGGCGAATGGAGTTGCCGCTCCCCTCCAGGTGTTCCAGGCCGCATTCCCGCCAGAGGTCAGCGGTCTCCAGCAGACGGCGCGTCACGGTTGCCGCCCGAGCCCACTTGCTGCGACGCAGCAGAGTGCCCTGCAACGCGGGGGACACTTGCCAGAGGCGGCCGCGACTGACGATCGGGCACAGCCAGCGTTCGGGGGAAGCGTCGGGTGGAAGGGTCCGCCAGGTGATCTCCACCCAGTCGAAAATCGCCGCTGCGACGCGACGCTGCGCGGGGGCCTTGATTTCCAGTAGCGCCCCCCGCGCGCGCTCGAGTTGTTCCCACGGAACACCGGCCCCGCCCACCTCATCCGGCACCGCATCCTTCTCCGGGTCCTTCCCGGCTGCGTCCCCCGCCGACTCGGGCAGCGCACCGGCCGCGCGCGGATCGTCCCGGGAGATGTGTCCGGCGTCGTGTGCCAGCTTCTGCCCGCGTATCCGGGCGATCAGGCCTGCCTCGCCGGGGCGACCTTCCAGCAGCACCTTCACCAGACCCGGCAGCCGCGCCGGGTCCAGCCGACCCTGGTCCGCGATCTGCACGAGGCGGATCACGAGTTCCTGGGCCGCATCCTCGGCCTCTTCGCGAGGCAGCGCCCGCAGCAGATGGCGTTTGAGCCCAAGACGGCGGACCTGGCTCAGCGCGTCTCCCAGCAATTGCCGGTCCTGCCTCGCGAGGGCCCATGCCATCTGCGCCTGCACCGCCGCCCATTCGGGATCCGCCGACTCCACCATCGGCTCTCGTCCTCCCCGCGGGTCGCCCCGCGCCGCCTCACCGCCGCCCGCAAAGACCGGGCGCCGCCTGCGCTCCATCTGCCGGTTCCCGCACTCGTGTGCCATCTCCTCCGCCTCCGGGTTTCTGCCCTCCCTCCCTAACTCGAAGCGACCAGCCGGACTGTGACACCCCCTCGGACCCTCGTCGTGTATCAGAACTCGCCCCGCAGAGCCGCGGCCACACCCAATGAACGGACGATCCCGACGTCGCATCCCACCGCCCTCCGTACCCGGGCGATGTACGTGAGTAGGGGATCCCGGCAGAATTAATCATCCCAACCGGACGGGATCACCCCGAGATGGTTTCTGTACACCCACGCACCCCGTAACCGAGCCACGCACGTGAGTAAGTGGACCCACCCGACAGT
>SYMT01000604.1 GCA_005805375.1 Actinomycetota bacterium | reverse complement strand
CGTTGACCAGCCGCTCACCGATGAAGATTTCGCCGGCGGTGGACTCTTCCAGACCGGCGATCATACGGAGGGCGGTGGATTTCCCGCATCCGGAAGGGCCGACCAGGACCAGGAATTCCTTATCCCGGATTTCCAGGTCCACCTCGTTGACCGCAACGACTTCCTTGAATGCCTTCGTGAGCTTGCGGAGCGTCACACTCGCCATGAGTTGTTGAATTCCTCGTATCGCCGTCGGCCTCTACCCCCGCCGACGGCTCGCCCATCGGGTCTGGGGCGCCTCTCCGGCATGGTTCATCATCCGGCGCGTAGTTTCCTTGCAGGCGCGCCCACCGGCTACACGCGGAAGTCAGCAATCACCTGCTGCAGGCCGGGACTGAGCTCCAGCGGGTACGGATCGGGTTGTTCGAGGCGGCGCACGCCATCCGGCAGGGATGCCCGCTGCCCCGCGAACCGTTCGCGCATGGCGGCAAGTGTAGGGGGCTCCGCCACCCTCACCCCGCCGCGCAACACCGGTTCCAGCAGCGGCGCAGCACCGGCCACTGTTTCGGTGCTCAGCGCGAGTACGTCCCCCGCGTACCGGCCCGTAGCGTCGGTACGGCGGTAGACCTGCTTCACGTCGGGGTAAGTCGCCTTGTCCTGGCTAAGCTTGCGCACTGCGCGACGGCGCCCGTCCTGCTCAATCGCGACGAGCTTGTACACACCTCCGAGGGCAGGTGCATCGCGGGAGACGATCATCTCCGTCCCGACGCCAAAGAGATCAATCGGCGCCCCGGCAGCGAGCAGCGCCGCGATGCTGTCCTCGTTCAGGTCGCCACTCGCCACAATGATGGCCTCCCGGCGACCTGCGTCGTCGAGAATGGCCCGCACCGCGTGGCTGAGTGCCAGCAGATCGCCACTGTCCAGCCGCACCCCCCGGATCGGCGCGTCCAGCGCCGCCGCCCGCCGTGCGCCTTCCAGCGTGTCGTACGTGTCAATCAGCAGGATGGCCTGATCCGGGAAGACCCGCTGAAAGGCAGCGAAAGCGTCGGCTTCGCGTGAAAACGCCATCGTGAAGCTGTGAGCTGCCGTGCCGTACACGGGAATGTCGAAGAGCTGTCCGGCGAGCACATTGGAAGTGCCCATACACCCGGCGATGTACGACGCCCGTGTGCCGAAGAGCGCCGCGTCGAAACTGTGGGCCCGCCGCGCCCCGAACTCCACGACACCTCGCCCCCGCGCCGCCTCCACCACCCGCGCTGCCTTCGTCGCGATGAGCGTCTGATGGTTCAGCGCGGCCAGCAGAAAAGTCTCCACCAATTGCGCCTGTAGCAGCGATCCGTGGACCTGGAGCAGCGGCTCGTGCGGGAACGCCACCGATCCCTCCGGGATGGCATTCACATCGCCATCAAACCGGAGTGCCGCGAGATAGTCCCAGAAGCCCGCGCTCACTGACTGGAAAACCGGCAGACTGCGTAGATACCGGATCGCCGTCTCATCAAACTGGAGTTGCAGCAGGTAATCCACCGCCTGTTCGAGACCCGCCACGCAGAAATAACCGCGATTCGTGGGCAGGCGGCGGACGAAGAGCTCGAAAGTGGCCGGTTCGGCGCCCATCTCGTTGTCGAAGTAGGCTGCCGCCATCGTCAACTGATAGAGATCGGTGGCGAGCCCATAGGCGCCCTGGGGGGCGAGCAGGGGAGGGACGGTCACGTGACGGAACTCCCGGAATCATGACCCGGCGCGGGTGCGCCGGGCCGGGGAAACAAACACTGTTGGATCCAGCCGTGAGTTCGGATCGCCCGGGACTTCCGGCTCAGGACCAGCCGAATTTCGATGCCATCAGGAACAGGAGCACGCAGAGGAACATGAAGGCGCCGGCGGCGTATCGTGTGTACTCCGCCATCTTTTCGTCCACACCCGCCCGGCCCCTAAGCGAGGGCGCCGACGATCCGCTCACCGCACCCAGTCCTTCGCTCTTCGAGGTCTGCATCACCACCAGCGCGATGAGAATGATGCCGGACAGGAACTGCAGGCCGTACATCAGAACCTTGAGGAATGTCACGTTGATGGCTCCTTCTAATTTGTTCGAAAGAGGAGACAGGCCGGGTCCGCGGTCGCTCCCGGGAAGACAAGACGAGCGGCTGCTCCGGATTCTTGCTCCCTTTCATCACTCTTCGATTCCTTGGCCCTGTAGTATACCATATTGCAGCCTGGTGTTCAGCACCCAGCGCGACCGATCGCCACCAGGCGGACGAGGCCCAGACTGCAAGGAGCACCTCTGTGGAGATTGCCGACTACCAATCCGGTGAGGTCGTCTACCGATCGGACGCCGTGACGCTGCGGGGCGCCGATCTGCATGGGGTCCGCTTCACCGGCGGCGACCTGCGCGGGCTCGATCTCCGCGGCGCCAATCTCGCTGGTGCAGCGTTGCAGAGTGCCGTGCTGCTGGGAACACGTCTGGACGGAGCCAACCTGGAAGGAGCCGATCTCTGGACCGCAACTCTGGGCGACTGGGAGTCCCGGGCTCCCGGCGCCGCTGACTTGCAGTATTCGACGCAGGAACAGGCAGAAGAGGCCCACGTACTGTGGAATCAGATGGACTGGTGGTCGAGGCTCTCCCTTTTCCGCGGCGCCCGGCTGCGCCGGGCCAACCTTCGCGGCGCGAATCTTTCCCTCGCCACCGTCAACGGAGTGGACTTTCGCGAGGCGGACCTCACGGGCTGCACACTGGAGCACACAAACCTCCGTGTGGCCGACCTCCGCGGTACGGTGCTTGCCGGCGCGAACCTCACCCACAGCGTACTCCCGTTACGCTGCGGCCACCTGGATCTCACCGGAGCCGATCTGCGCTGGTCCCGCTGCGACATAGCAATGCTCACCGCTCTCCGGGCTCGCGGCGCCGACTTCCGGGGTGCGCACCTGCACAACACTGTGCTGCGCGGGGCCGATCTGGAGGGCGCCTCTTTCCACTGTGCGTACCTCCAGCACGCGAACTTGCGCGTGGCAAACCTCCGCAGCGCCGATCTCTCCGGCGCCGACCTGCGGGGCGCAAAGTTCGCTGACGCTTGTCTGGCCGGCACGCAGTTCCAGGACGCCGTATACGACAGCACCACCCAGTGGCCGCGCAACTTTGACCCCGCGTCACACGGCGCACAGGTGCTCGCGCCGTGGCACACGAAGAGGACGAAACGATAGCAACAGACGGAGCGGGTCAGGCATTGGAGGGCAGTGTGCGGCCGGTTCCACCGCACGTTCCGGGGCCACACGCGGACACGGCAGCCCCTCGCCGGCACACGGACACCGGAGACCGGGATTCTCTGGATCAACTCTCCGGAGAAGGCGTGGAGATCCTCACGGGGGACGAGAGTGGCGCCCCGGTCTCCAGCAGGACGCATGCGGTGGGGCGCCGGATCTGCGATTCTCCGACGAAATCGCTGCGGTGGGCGCTCGGACTGCGGGATGTACGTGGGACCCGGTGGGTCTGCGGCCGCCGATGCTACTCCCGACCCAGTCGCTGCTTTCTTGTCTGCTTGCCTACCTGGACAAGAAATCACGCCCGTGGGGGCGCCCAGAACAGGAACAACCGCGGAAACTGCCGGCACTGCGAGGCACAACCTCACACTCCGGCCCGACCGCGCCTGTGAGCAGAGACCCAGCACTGCAAGCACGACAACGATCCCGCACAAGCTTCCGCCGCGCACCTGGGTTCGCGGCGGAAGTCTGCGGTGCGGCCGGCGTCTGGCGCCGCCGCTTGGTCCGCTACTCCATCCCCATAACCTGGATGTTGTGCTTGACGTCCTCCGCCGCGAACAGGGAGAGAAGCCCGGTCTTGTCAATCGCCTTGAAGTAGGCCTCGTGCGGAGACACGCGACCCGATTGCACGTGCTCCAAAAGGCTATCGTTCATCGTCACGCAGCCCCGTTGCTTCCCGATCTGCATCATGCTGGGGAGCTGGAACGTCTTCCCCTCCCGGATCAGATTGGCGCAGGCGGGATCCACCAGAAGCACTTCGAACGCGGCGACCCGGCGGCCATCCACGGTGCGGCAGAGCGTCTGCGCGATGACCGCCTTGAGCGATTCGGAGAGCATCACGCGGATCTGTTCCTGCTGATCGGCGGGGAACTGATCAATCACCCGGTCCACGGTGCTGGACGCCGTGCTGGTGTGCAGGGTGCCGAACCCGAGGTGGCCGGTTTCCGCCGTTTCGATGGCGATGGCGACAGTCTCCAGGTCGCGCATTTCACCCACGAGTACGATGTCGGGATCTTCGCGCAATGCGGCGCGCAGTGCGCGGGAAAAACTCGTGGTGTGCGTGTGGACTTCGCGCTGGTTGACGAGGCACCCGATGTTCTCATGGACAAACTCGATCGGATCCTCAATAGTGATGATGTGATCCCGTCGGTGTTTGTTCACGTGGTCCACCAGCGCGGCAAGCGTCGTGGACTTTCCCGTTCCGGTTGGCCCGGTGACCAGCACCAGCCCCTTAGACAGGAAACAGAGGTCCGTCATGGACTTCGTCAGCTTCAGTTGTTCCGCTGTCAGGACAGAACTCGGAATCAGGCGGAAACTCCCCCCGGGTCCATGCCGGTCATAGAAGGCGTTGCACCGATAGCGGGCGACCCCCGGGATCTCGTAGGAGAAGTCCGTATCGTGATCCCGCGCAAACTCCGCCTGGTTGCGCTCGGGCATGATCTCGTGGAGCACCGCGAGCATGTGCTCCGGACTGACCGGCTCGTACTGCTCCAGCTTTCGCATGTTCCCCTGGATGCGGATCGCCGGTTTGACCCTGGAATTGAGGTGCAGGTCGGATGCCTCCCGGTCATAGATGAGCCGGAACAACTCCCCCAGATTCGGCACAGGGCGCACGGGACCGGAATAGGCTACCGGTCGAGCCGAGGCCGAGGCCCCGTCCCCCTCGGCGGTCGGCTCTGCGACTGTCTGTGCTTCGGGCAGGCCGACTGAAACCCGGATGGTCGAATCAGTCTGACTTACCTCGACCTGCATCACTCCCGCCGCGGAGGGGTAGTGGAAGAGGAACGGCTCTTTGCCGGCAAACTTGCCCTTGTGCTCGTCCGGGAGGATCTCCTGCACCAGGTTGACGATCTGCGCACCGTTCAGACGCTGCTGCACCCCACCGGCGAGGCCGCCGGGCCGGTACACGACGCAGTTCTGATCGCTCTCGATAACGATCCGCTCTCCCTGCTGACTTTGCAGGAACTGGATGATGCGATCTATGAAAGGCATGGGATGGCTCCTCGCTCCCTCACTCGTTCAAAGCGGCCAGGTCCAGGTTGATGTCCGCCTTTTGGTAGGCGATGAGCATCCCCGCCTTGTCTACGGCCTTGATGTAGGCTTCTTTGGGGTCCACGCGCCCTGCCAGAACATGCTGGAGCAGGCTGTCGTTCATCGTGATGCACCCGCGCCCTTTGCCGATCTGCATCATGCTGGGCAACTGGTAGGTCTTTCCTTCCCGGATGAGGTTGGCGCACGCAGGATCTACCAGCAGTACCTCGAAGGCCGCCACCCGGCGCCCATCCACGGTACGGCAGAGCGTCTGCGCGATCACCGCCTTGAGCGATTCCGAGAGCATCGTACGAATCTGCTCCTGCTGGTCCGCCGGGAACTGGTCAATGATCCGGTCCACGGTGGTGGCCGCCGTCGTGGTGTGCAGAGTACCGAACACCAGGTGGCCGGTTTCCGCCGTCTCAATGGCGATGGCGATGGTTTCCAGGTCG
>SYMT01000603.1 GCA_005805375.1 Actinomycetota bacterium | reverse complement strand
ATGATCGGCACCCTATCCGTACGCAAGACTCTCGTCCTCGGGCTCGGGAGCACCGGTCTCCATGTCGCAGAACAACTGGCCGAGCACCTCACCTGGCAGTTCGGCGGACTGGATCGCGTCGCCTGGGTGCGGTTGCTCGTAGTCGAGACGGCCCAGCCCCCCTCCGCGTTGGGAGATCGGGTGCTGTGGACCGGGTTGAACCGGGAAGAGTACCAGCCCTATCTGAACAACCCGAAGACCACCGGGTCCGAGTTCGGTTTTGGTGACTGGCAGGATAACGCCACCCTGCACGATGTGGATGATCCCTCCGCTGGGGCGGGGAACTGTCGCCTGCTGGGACGGCTCTGTCTGTTCCACGCGCGCAATTACGACAATCTCCGCCGGAGGGTCACCTCTGATCTGAGCTCGCTGGCCGGGCTCACGCCGCAGCAGGTCGCAGACCAGTTGGGGCAGTCGGGGCAGAATGTGCGGTTGGACGAAGGCGGCACGGTCGTCTATGTGGTGGGCACCCTGTGTGGGGGAACATGCAGTGGGGGGGCGGCCGACCTGGGCTATCTGATTGACGTCTGGAGCAATCACTCGGCCCGGCGCCAGGCGATTTTCACCCTGCCGCACCCGACCCTGGCTCACGCCCAGGGTCCCCGGTTCAAGAAGAATGCCTATTACGCGCTGAAGGAGCTGAATCACTATCAACTCGCGGAGACAAGTTGGACGCAGCGCCTGCCCGGCTCCGCGAGCCCGTTCGTCATCTCCTCCCGCCCGTACGACATCTTGCGGGTGGTGATGCCCGCCGGTGGCGACGGTCGCGACGTGAAGGGGCTGAACTCGATGATTGCCCAGTACCTGGCGGCGGCCGTCGGACCGGCAGGCCAGGAGATCGCCGCGAGCGACGTGGATGCCATCTCGAAAATGGTGGGGGGCGCGCGAATCGGATTCATGAAGCCCCTCTTCAGCACGATGGGCATCGCCGCTCTCGAATACCCGGGAGAGCACATTCAACGAGCGGCCACCAGTCGCCTGCTGGCCTCCTCATTCCAACGCTGGTGCGGTACTCGCGCCGAGGCGAGCAGCGATTGGGCGGTCAAGGCGCTGTACGGGCTCGACCTCGAAGGCTGGCTGCGGCGCCTGCAGCAGGGCGCCGAGGCCGGCACTTCCATACCGTTCCAGCAGTTGCTCAGCGGAGTTCCTGAGGGGGACTTCCCAAAAGCAGAGGCTGTGCGGCGCGCGCTCCGGGAAACGGATGAGCGGCTCTCCGCTCCGGAACCTCCCGCTGCTTCCGCCGGGGCCGGACCGCCCCCGCTCATCCAGGCGCTGGTGGGAAATCACGCGGCCCTCGTCCGTTCTTTGCCCGAAGAGGTACAGCGGCGCGTGGAGCAGCAGTTTCTCGAACCGGGAGCGGGCCCCGGTTTTCTGTCGGCGGCGCTGAAGCAGGCGGCGGTGGAACTGGACCGCTGGCTGACGGCGCTCGACAGCATGCTCCCAGAAGCTCGCCAGGACGCCGAGTCGCTCCGCTCGTTCCTCGATCGCGAGCTGGGGGAAGCCGAGAAGCTGGAGGGGAATCTGCTCGTTTGGAACAAGCGTGACAAGCTCCGCACGGCGTGGGACGAGGTTTCCCAGCAACTCTACGCCTGGCTGACGGCGGAAACCCGCACTGCCACTCTTCAACACATCCAGCGCCGGCGTCTGGTGCAGGAACTGGCGGAGCAGCATCGGCGCACCACGACCCTGGCTGCCCGCCGCCTGGATCAGGTGCACGCCGCGTTCTCGCAGGAAGCGACGGCGCTGGATCAGGAGTGGAAAGAGCTCGCGGCATTTTCCCCGGCAGTGAACGGAAAGGCGTACTTTGATGCCGAACCGCCCCACAGTCCCGGCACCGTTTCGGAGGAGTACTTCAAGCTTCTCCGGGCGAGCCGCTGGCCCGAGGAGCCGGTGAGCGGGTGGGATGACAATCGGAAGGAAGCGGCGGCGGCCCGCGCGGTGCTGACCGCGCTGGAGCCGCTGCGCGCCGAACTCTCCCGGGACGAGGGGCAGAGTGCATTCGATCTCCGCCCGGCCATCCGGAGCGCGCGCGATCTGATTCCCCGTGCGGCGCTGCACGCCGCCGAGGCGCGCGCCCGGCAGTTCTTCGCTCCCCTCCGCGAGCAGTTTCACATCGCCGATCGGGCGACCGATGCCGATGTGGACACGGTGATCCAGGCAAGTGACCCGAAACTCTCCGTGAGCGCCACGCAGGTGAGCGAGGCGCTTGTGGGGGTCACCGGGGCCACGCCGATGCTCTCATACCTCGCCTTCATGGAACTTGGGCCTACCGAAGCGAACCCCCGCCCGGCATTGGCCCGGGTCCAGCAGCGCGTGACCAACGGCATCGCTTTGCGGCGGCAGGGGATTACCGACAGCGATGATCCATTCCGGTTGTTGGTCCTGCGTGAAAAGCATGGTTTCACGCTCGGCCAGTTGGAGGGGGTGGTGAGTCGCAACCGCTTCGACAACCACGCGCTGCAGGCCGCCGAGAGCTGCACGGACTTCAAGTTCTGGCACACCCGGCGGGATGTGGACTGGGTGGATCCGCTCGTCCCTCCTTCGCAGGTTGAAAGCACCGAAGAAGGGTGGCTGCTGGCGCTGTTGTTGGGGCGGCCTGCGGACCCGGCGCTGCCCTGGCTCCCGTCCACCTCTGGGGAAATCGAAGCGGCCGGGTGGTACCAACTCGTCGGCGGCGAGTTCTACGTGTTCTATGCCGACGGTCTGCACGTGGGAGATCGCGGCGCCAGACTGCCCCTCTCCTTCAATGGGGCGGTCGCCAAGTTGCTCAGCCCCGACTACAACCTCCTGCGCCGGACCCTCGGCATGCGCTTCGCCTCGTACTGTGAGCGGCACCAGCATGAGCGCGCGATCCGCGCGCTGGATCAGGCAGTGCGGTCCCTGGCAGTCTTCGGGGTGGCGGATCTGGACTCCCGCCAGGCGGAACTGATCCTGCGCCGGGCGTACCGCCGGAACGATCGGCTCACCCAGGAGTACTTCAATTTCCGGACACAGAACCTCACCAACCTGGCGGAGTTTGCCCATCTCTGGCGCCTGCAGGGCGCTCCGATCGAGGGACGTTCCCACGAGGTCTACCCGAACGACGGGTACTACTGTCCTACCTGCCACTACATCCTGGGAGGCACTCTGGAGCAACTGCGTCAGGGGCAATTCCTCTGCTCCCGGTGCAACACCGGTGAGCGGTACTGGCCATAGCGAGGCGCGCGGTGCAGCGGGAAGGGAGAACCTACCGAAACAGCTCCTCCACGCGGAGCCGCCAACCCGGAAGGGTCGGCTCCGCGTCGCCCAGATCCCCCGCCGCGAGTTGCTGCGGCCGCTCGGGCGCGTCTTTCCGGTATACCCAGATGCACTCGCGCAATGGGTCCACATCCCAGACGACCGCGGTCCCTGCCTCGAAGTAGTCGCGACGCTTGTCTCGCAGCGCCTGCTCCGCTGCGGCGCCGTAGTCATCTTCACTGCGCACTTCGACCGCGAGCGTCGGCGGACCCTCCAGGAAGCGCATCCGATTGACGGGGAAGGGACCGCGAAAGTAGGAAGCGTCCGGGCTGAAAGAACGCCGACCGGACCGCAGTTCCGGCACGGCGAACCCCACGTTGTCCGTATAGGCCTCCCCGACCCCTGTTTCCTCCGCGAAGTCATCCAGGCTGCGGAAGATGCGGGCGGCAATCCGGTTGGGCCACCTTCCCGTCGCGATCAGCGGTACGATCCTCCCCGCGATCAACTCCGCCTTGCCGGCGAAGCGGGCCAGGTCCGCCAGCGTGGCGGTAGCTTCGGCTACCGGCATCGTGCTTCCTCTTTCAATGCAGCGCCTCCCGACACGTCCGGCGCATCCGGCGCCGAACGCATGTATTCTACGTTTCTTGCCAGAGATAGAACAGAAGGACTTCCGCGAATCCCCGGTACTTCTGAATGCGCGTAGACATCCTCACCCTCTTCCCCGACATGCTGGTGTCTCCTCTGGAGCACAGTATCCTCAAGCGTGCTCGTGAGGCGGGCTTGCTGGACGTGCGAGCGGTGGACATCCGGGACTTCACCACGGATCGGCACCGGCAGGCAGACGACCACGCGTACGGCGGCGGTCCCGGCATGGTGATGAAGCCGGAGCCGATTTTCGCCGCCGTGGAAGCGCTGGCTGCCGAGGCGCCGCCTCCGGATCGGGTCGTGCTGTTCACCCCGCGCGGCCGCCGGTTTGACCAGGAAGTCGCGTCGGAACTGGCCCGGGATCACCGGATCGTGCTCATCTGCGGGCGCTATGAGGGGGTGGATGAGCGCGTCCATCGCTACCTGGCGACGGATCACCTTTCGATCGGCGACTATGTGCTCACCGGCGGGGAACTGGCCGCGCTGGTCGTGGTGGATGCAGTCGCGCGACTGCTGCCCGGAGTTCTGGGCAAGGAAGAGTCGGCGCTGAGTGAGAGCTTCTCCGAGCCACTGCTTGAATACCCGCAGTACACCCGGCCTCCCGATTTCCGGGGCTGTTGCGTACCGGACATTCTTCTTTCCGGAAACCACGGGGCAGTCGAGCAGTGGCGGCGGGGGCAGTCACTGCAGGAGACGCTCCGCCTGCGCCCCGACCTCTTCGCCCGTCACCGGCTCACTTTGCAGGACCAGAAGTTGCTGGGCCTCGTTCCGCCCAGGAAGAAGCGGAGGAAGTAAGTGCTGAACGGCGAATCGTAGCGGCAGGTACAGGACCTGCTCCTGGGATACCCTGCCGCCACCCGCCATTCGCGCAGAAGGAATCGCTGATGCATCGCCGAGAGTTTCTGGCAACCGCTGCCGCAGTTGCGTCCGTCCCGGTTGTCGCCGTTAGGGCGCAGGAGGCGGTCCGGATTGAAAACGACGTCGTATACGGGAATGCGGGCGGGGAGCAGTTGCTGCTCAACCTGGCGCGTCCGGCCGGGGATGGTCCGTTCCCGGCAGTGTTATGCATTCACGGGGGAGGGTTCCGCGCCGGGACGCGGCAAGGATACGATGCACAGATCCGCCGGTTGGCCGAAAAGGGGTACGTGGCTGCCACCGTCACCTACCGGCTCGCGCCGAAGCATCCGTTCCCGGCTGCGGTTCACGATGTGAAGGCGGCGGTGCGGTGGCTCCGCGCCAACGCCGGAAAGTACCGTATTCGCCCCGACCGGATCGGCGCGATGGGCGGCTCCGCCGGTGGGCATCTCGCCCAGGTCCTTGGAGTGACCGCGGCCGTGTCCGAGTTCGAGGGCGACGGCGGCAATGCCGGGCAGTCCAGCGCCGTCCACTGCGTCGTGAACTACTACGGCCCGAGCGACTTCACGCAGTCTTACGGCAAGAGCGTGGATGCCCACGAGGTGCTGCCGCTGTTTCTGGGCGGAAACCTCGAGACGGAACGGGCCCGGCACATTCGCGCGAGCCCCCTCAACTGGGTGACGCCGGCCGCTGCGCCCACCCTCTGCATCCACGGTACCGATGACAAGTACGTTGCCTACGAGCAGGCGGTGTGGCTTGTCAACCGCCTGCTCTCGTGCGGCGTGGAAGCACAACTGGTGACCCTGCCCGGCGCGGGGCACGGCTTCCGCGGCGAGGACGTCGCGAAGGCCGAGGCGGCCATGATGACCTTTTTCGACCGGCGCCTCAAAGGATGACCGGGGAAAGTACCAGTCCGCTGTAAGGTATTGCGGCATTCTCCATCCATTCCGGGTGAACCCCAATCACGGGGTGTAGGGATGGGAGAAGTGAGAATGCCGACCCTGAAGTTTCGCAATGCAAGCCGATGGACCACTGCCCGGCTGTCCGTCGTCGGTCTGATGGTGGCCCTGGCGCTGCCCGTCTGGGCAGGCACCCGTGGTTTCGTCAGCGCCAACAGTTCCAAGACGTACTCGATTCGCCTCAACGCGGGGGATCTGGAGACCATCGCTGCCACCGGGGACGGCGACATTGATATGGAAGTCCGGTGCCCGCAGCACAATATGGTAGTGGCCTCGGACTTTGATGACGACAACATCCCGGTGTGCGTCTTCGACGCGCCGGAGTCCGGAAGCTACACGATCAAGATCATCAATGCCGAGAGCCGCGCCGTAGAGTTTGACCTCACGGCTACGCGTCGGAATTGAAAGTGGCGCGATTGCGCGGCGAGCCGGTCACTTCCGGGTCGGGAATCGGTTTCGCCCCGATCCGGAACGGCGCCGCAGGCACTCGTGGCGCCTATCCCTCGGACGTGACCGGCAGCGAGGGCATCGCAATGGCGAGATCGCGGCGCAGGTGCATGTCTCGCTCCATCGAGAGTGGGTAGCGGTCCGGGAGTGCGGAAACGTGGTTCAGCCGGTCGAGGCAGGCGGGGGGAAGGCGGAAGTTCCCTGCGGCCATACTATCGCGAGCCTGCTCGACGGTACGGGCGCCGATGATGGCGGAGGTGATCCCGGGTTGCTCCAGGACCCAGCGCACCGCCACCTGGGCCGGACTTCGACCCAGTTCGGCTGCCACGGCAAGCAGTTCGCGCAGGACATCGTCTGCCTGCGGTGAGAAGTAGCGGCTCGGGTAGGCCCACTGTTCTGCGGAGCGCGTGCCCGGCGCTTCTCGCTCGCCAGGACGATACTTCCCGGTGAGGAATCCGCCGGCCAGCGGGCTCCAGACCACGACCCCCAGTCCTTTGTACTGGCAGAGTGGAATGAGTTCCTGCTCGATGTCGCGCACCACCAGGCTGTACTGGGGCTGGTAGCACTCGAAGCGGGCGAGGCGCTGCGCATCGCTGACCCACAGGCATTCCATCAGACGCCACGCCTCGTAGTTGCTGCAGGCAGTGTAGCGCACTTTGCCCTGACGGACGAGATCGTTGAGTGCCTCCAGCATCTCTTCCGGAGGCGTCTGTGTGTCTACGTGGTGGATGTAGTACAGGTCCACGTAGTCCGTGCCGAGGCGCCGCAGGCTCTCCTCAATGGCGCGGAAGATGTGGACGCGGCACATTCCGGAGTCGTTGGGGCCGATTCCCATCGGATTGAAGAACTTGGTGGCGACCACAGCCTCCTCGCGTCGCCCCTGCAGGGCCCTGCCGAGCAGCGTCTCGGAGGCGCCGTTGGAGTAGGAATTGGCCGTATCGAAGAAGTTGACGCCGGCGTCAAACGCCAGATCAACGATCCGCCGGGCCTCGGCCTCATCGGCGCCGTGGCCGAAGGTCATCGTGCCGAGGCAGATCTCCGAAACCTTCAGGCCCGTACGCCCCATTCTCCGGTATTCCATAGATGCACTCTTTCGCAGGAAGCACAAGCGTGCCGTGGTCGCGCGGCGCACACTCTGCCGGGGACCCCCTCACTCGGGAACTGGTTCGTCGGGCCCGACCGGTTTGCCCTCCCAGAACACCGTCCCGTTTTTCACTTCCACGAGCCGGGTGCGACTGCCCGGCGCGGGCGAGGCATCGTTTCGGGGCAGCAGCACCGCCAGTTCTTGCTTCCGCTGTGCGTGCTTCGGATACCCTGCCAGGTTCGTCCACTCATTCGGGTCCCGTTCCAGATCGTAGAGTTCCTCGGAGCCATCGGCATACCGGATGTAACGCCAGTGTTCGGTGCGCACCGAGTGATTCCCCGGCCCGTGCGTGGTGATGGCGGGCCAACTCCGCGGCGCTGCCGGGCTGCGGAGGAGCGGCGCGAGTGAGTGGCCGTCCAGTCCGGACCGCGGAGGCAGACCGCACACCTCGGCGAGTGTCGGGTAGAGGTCCAGCAGCTCCGCCGGACGTCGGCAGCGTGCGTTCTTCGCCACGCCGGGCCCTGCGATGAGGAGCGGCACTCGCGTGGAGCGCTCCCACAGCGAATTCTTGCCGGAGATCCCTTTCTCCCCCAGATGCCAGCCGTGATCCGACCAGACCACGACCAGCGTATTGTCCGCGTGTCCCGAGCGATCGAGAGCGTCGAGCACCCGCCCGACCATCGCGTCGCCGAAGCTGATGCTCGCCAGGTATGCGCGCACAAGCGGCTTCCATTGGCCCGAGCGCTTCAGCCAGGAGAGGCGCGGCTCGGGTAGCTTCCAGTGCAATCGCCAGGCGAACGGCGGAGTGTCCTCCCGGTCACCATCGCGCACCGGGGGAAGCCGGAGCGACGCTTCGGGATAGAGGTCGCTCCACCGCTGGGTCGTGTAGCAGGGCACGTGGAGATGCCGCAGCCCCACGGAGAGAAAGAACGGTCCAGACTGCGGTTCTTGCAGCCGCGCGATGGCCCAGTCTGCGACCTTCCAGTCGTCCTGCTCGTCGTCCCGCTCCGGGTAGACGCCCCAATCCATCAGGGGATGGCCGCCCGGCTCCGAGATCAATTTCTTCGGGGGCCGGGGCAAAAATCCGCCGTGGTGGCCCCAGAGAGAGAACTCCGCACCGGGAATCCGCGCCGGCGCCGGCGGGTACGCGTCGTGATACACCTTGCCCGTCGTCAGCGTCCGGTAGCCGTTTGCCGCAAAGTGCTGGGGCAGCGTCACGTGAGTGCGAAACTTCGACACGGTGCGGAACCACGGCTCCAGGGCGTAGATCCCCGTCGTCGAGGGGCGCAGGCCGGTGAGGACGCTGGTGCGCGACGGATTGCAAAGGGGCGCCTGGCAGTGCGCGTTGGCGAAGACCGTTCCGCGGCGCGCCAGACGATCCAGGTTCGGCGTGCGCACCTGGGGATGCCCGCGCAGAGGACCCACCCAGTCGTTCAGGTCGTCGAGCGAGATGAGGAGCACATTGGGGCGCTGCGGCGCCGGAGGCTGCGCCGGCGCTACGGCGGAGCTTGCCGTCACCAATGCAATGCCGATCAGCACGGACGTCGCGCACCGGTTGGTTCTCATTCCGCTTCCCTCACTGCCGCCATGAACCGCGTCAGAAGCTCGCGGTCCAGGCGTCCCTGCACCCGCACACCGCTGCACACATCTACCCCGAATGGCCGGACCCGCCTGATGGCTGCTCCCACGTTGGCGGGGTTCAATCCCCCGGCGAGGTACACCGGTACGGACACCGCCGTGCGAATGCGGGCGCTGACCTCCCAGTCGTGGGTGCGTCCTGTGCCTCCGAGTTCCGGGACCGGCGCTGATGGACGCCCTGAATCCAGCAGCAGCGCATGCGCTCCCACGGCAGCCGCAACCGCTTCGGCCACCGATGTCTCTCCGGCGATGTGGATGACCGGCACCCACCGTACGTGCGGCAGCCGGCGCCGCAATTCCTGCACGGCGCCGTCCGGAAGCCGATCACACAACTGGACGGTGCGGACGCCGGTACGCTGTTGCTGCGCAGCCAGTGCCTCCACATCCTGCAGTCTGGTGAGCAGGAACGTGTCGGCCTCCGGGAGTGCCGCGGTGATTCTCGCGATTTCAGCTTCCGAAATCACGCCCGGTCCACTCGGCATGGCTGAGACCAGCCCCAATGCATCCGCTCCCAATTCCAGCGCCAGTGCCGCCTCCTCCACCGACTGGATGCAGCAAATCTTGACGTGAACTCGATCCACGAGTGGTGATCTCCGAACCGAAACGCACGACGGACGTGGGTCCGTGCGCGTCATCAGGTGGACAAAACGGGGAGCTACGAATGGCGGACGCCGAGGAACAGGTTTCGAGAGGCAGTGGCGAGTTGGGCCGCCCACGCTCCCAGAGTTCCGGCGTCTGAAACCCGGGACCCTCGCAACAGGACCGCCGCCGGGCGCTCCGGATGCAGTGTGTCGTCGCCCGGAACGAACGCTGCGGAAGGAGCACTGAGCGCTGCCCGCTGCCGCAGTGAAAAACGGAAGACCGCGCCGTCCCGGGGGAGACGGCGCGGTCTTCGAACCGCCGGATCGGGGCGACAGGATTCGAACCTGCGGCCTCCTGCACCCCATACAGGTGCGCTACCACGCTGCGCTACGCCCCGTGGCGTCCCCCGTTCCGTCGCGGCCGAGAACGTTGACGGCACTTCGGGGGATTTCAGACTATCCCAGGGTCGGGGACAGCGAAACGAGTATACCAGATCGTGCCGTGCATGGGAATAGGGGGACAAATCCACGAGCAGGGCCATGTCGCCGCTGCATGATTGCATTTTCCCGTACTGCGTGGCGTGCTCGCGCGCGTCCGCACGGATCCGCATCGCGCCGGATGGAGTGCTTCCAGGAGGCAGGCGGCGCCTCACGGCCAGCGGCCCGACCGTATCGGAGTGACCCTTGAGTGTAACAGGTGAAAACCCCATCATACGATCGGGTAGAGACTGCGAAACATACGGTGCGCCATCGTTCGATAGTCATCCCCCGGTGATAGGCCCCGCCGGGCCATGTGGAGTCCCGCAACTCCGATTGCGGGTCTAAACCGGTGATAGGCCCCGCCGGGCCATGTGGAGTCCCGCAACTCCGATTGCGGGTCCAAACCTGACCACCTCGCGCCTTTCACAGAGTTCGAAGAAGTGCCGGTGGGGTCCCTGCCGGCGGGTTTCCGGATGGAGTTTTTCGGGACGGGAGCCTCCCCGATGATAGGCCCCGCAATCGGAGTTGCGGGACTCCACATGGTCCGCAATCGGAGTTGCGGGACTCCACATGGTCCGGCGCGTCCTCGCTGCCGCGGCGGTTCACAGGACCGGGCAGCAGCCCGTGAACATCGCCCGGATCCGGCAGCAAGAGGCCCGCCGAACCCTGTACCGGTGCTCTGCCGGCGGAGAAGGTGAACCCGCCGTACGGGAACAACTATCCCCGGAGGCCCCGCGGGGGATGCCGACCCACGCGCGTATCGGGCTCCCAGCCACCTCCGTTGCCATGCGTTATCCGAACGCGGCTCGCTTCTTCTCCCAGGCACACCGTATGCTCTTCTCGTCGCCCGCTGCTCCTTCGGCCTTTGGCATCCGCTTCCGTGGTCCGGCCTGTCTGGGCGTCTTGTGGCTGCTTGCGACGGCGGTGGGCGCCGGCGCCGGCGATTGGCCTCAGTGGCGCGGACCGGAGCGGAACGGGATCTCGCGGGAGGCGGGGCTGCGGACTACCTGGCCCGAGGGTGGGCCACCGGCGGCCTGGAAAGCAACGGGAGTCGGCACCGGTTATGCCAGCGTGGTAGTGGCGGGATCGCGCGTTTACACCCTGGGGCGCCGGGGTCAGGACGTTTTTGTGTCTGCCCTGGACGCGCAAACCGGGAGGCCGGTGTGGGCCACCAGGCTCAGTTCCACCTCGCGCATTCCGGCGTCCACACCCACCGTGGATGGGGATCGCGTGTACGCGCTGGACCCGGATGGGGGACTGGTCTGTCTGCGGGCGGCAAGCGGCGCAATCCTGTGGCGCAAACACCTGGTCCGCGACTTCGGGGGGCAGCTTCAGTCAGGGCGCGGCTACAACGAGTCGCCGCTGGTGGATGGCGAGAGGCTGATCTGCACCCCCGGAGGGCCGGAAGCGCTCCTGGTCGCGCTGCACAAACAGACGGGTGCCGTACTCTGGAAATGCCGTCCGCCGGCGCTCGGACCCGCGGGGCGCGACGGAGCGGGGTTCTCGTCCGTGGTCATCACGGAGGCGGCCGGGCGTCGTCAGGTGGTGCAACTCGTCGGACGCGGACTCGTTGGGGTGGACGCCGCCGACGGAAAGTTCCTGTGGGGCTACAACGCGATTGCCAACGGCACGGCGAACATCCCAACCCCGGTCGTGCGCGGGGACCTGATTTTCTCCGCAAACGGTTACAACGCCGGCAGCGTGATGCTGCGCCTGACGCCGGGCGGCGAGACCGGGGTAACGGCGCAGGTAGTGTATACCCTCAGCGGCAGCCGGTTCCAGAATCACCACGGAGGGGTTGTCCTTGTGGGCGACCACCTGTACGGCGGCCACGGCAGCAACAACGGCCTGCCGACATGTCTGGAATTCCAGACCGGGAGAATCGTCTGGAAGGAGCGCGGCGTCGGGGTGGGGTCGGCGGCGGTCGTGTGTGCGGGCGGACTCTTGTACTTCCGCTACCAGAATGGCGTAGTGGCACTCCTCCAGGCATCACCGGAAGGGTTGACGGTGCGCGGCACATTGCAGGTTCCCGGCGCCGGCGGGGATAGCTGGGCGCATCCCGTGGTGGCCCAGGGCAAGCTGTTCCTCCGGGAGCAGGACACAGTGTGGGTTTATGACCTGCGGTTGGACTCCGGGAAGGACGCCCCCGGACGAGCGTTGGGAGCAGCGGGGCGCAGCGGGCGGACAGGAACACTGGGCGCCGCCAGTCGTGCTCTCCCCTCCCGCACCCGCGCCGAGGCAGCAGGCGTGCGCGTCGCGCGCCGGAGGGGCCTCCTCGCGTCGTTCGCGCCTCCCGTTTCCCCCCGCGCGGCCCGGCTCTATCGCTTTCTCGGCCCGGCTACCAGGGAGCGCGTGCTCCGGGTGGCCGTCCCGGGCACCCGCCTCACCAAAAACGGCACTCTCTCCAGGTCAGTTGTGGATGCGCTGAAGGGGGTAGGCTTGCCGGTGGTAGTGGAGCTGTCCGGGACCGGCGTCAGCGATGCCGGGCTGGCGCAGATCGCCGGATTGCCGGGCGTACGCGGGCTGGTGTTGGAGTTCTGCGCCGGGATCACGGATGCGGGTTTGCAGCAGGTGGCCCGCCTGACTGAACTGCGGCTGCTCGGGCTGGCCGGAACCCCGGTATCGGAAAAGGGACTGGCGGCCCTGTCCCCTCTGAAGCACCTTGCCGCCCTGGACCTGGAGGTCTGCGAGAACGTCGGTGACGCTGCCGGGGAGCCGTTGGGGCAGTTGTCCGGCCTCCGCGCCCTCGTGCTGAAGAAGACCGGCTTTGAGCCGCAGCGTCTCACGGATGCGGGCCTGGCGCCTCTGAGCCGTCTCACGGCGCTCGAACTGCTCGACCTCTACGGCAACAAGATCACCGACACCGGCCTGGCCGCACTCGCGCCATTGACTGCCCTGCGCACGCTCGATCTGAGCCTGACCCCCACTTCGGACGCAGGCCTGGTCCATCTGCGCGGCCTCACGCGCCTGGAGCAGGTAGACCTCCTCTACTCCGAGGGGTTCGCGGGTCCCCGCATCACCGACGCCGGTCTGGAAACGCTCCTCGTTTGGAAGGACCTCCGAAGCTTGAATCTCACCGGTGCAAAACTCACGGATGCCGCCGGCGTCCGCCTCAGCGCTCTGGGGAAGCTCACCACGCTCCGATTGGTGCGCACCGGCCTTACCGACGACGGCCTCCGCGCGCTCCGCCAGGCCCTCCCGCGCTGCCGGATCACTCCGTGAACACGTCACAATGGCTCTTAAGTTCGCCTCCTTTTCTTGACCGAAGGACGGCGCCCGTCTACAATATCCTGAGATCGGATTTCACCGCCCGGCGGGAAAGCGCACCCAAACCCGATGAGCACCACACAAGGATTGTTGGAAGGCGGCAGCGTGCAACTCTCCGCCGAGCACTCTCCCCGCGAGGCACTCCCCACCGGGGGATGGGGCGAGCCGCGCAGCCGGCTGGTGGGTTTGTTCACCGACCATTCCCTGCTGACAGATGTGCTCGCCATCCTTGACAAACAGGGTGATGTGACGGCACGCGGTATTCAGGGCGCCCTCCCCCGCGGAGTACGGGGACAACGCCTGATCGAGCGCAATCGTGAGCGTACAGTACGCGAAGTGCTCCGCGAATTGGGACTGTTTGAATGGATCCGGCCCGTCGGGACGAAGGGTACACGGCGCCCGGGATTCGAGTACTGCATCACGCCGACGGAAGGGCCGCGTTGCGCCTGTACAGCCAGGATCGCCAGGCATTCCGGCGGCGGTTGCTCGTCCAGCTTCAAGAGGCGTACCGGACGCCGGGGTGGCTGGTGGATCGGCTGTGGCAACTGAACCCCACAGGGCAGGGGGAACTGCTGCTTCCATCGCCACTTCCGGAATGGCAGCCCGAATCCCTCCCGCGGGGAGAAGCGCAGTGGAGTCCGGACCTGCAGGACCAGGCGAGGTGTATTTGGGACCGCGCGCGCGAGGCGGCGCCGGGGGTGCTGCCCACAGCGGAAAGTGTGTGGGTGGACGCGGTCGAAAAACGCTGGTACCGCCTCGCTTGCCTGGGACCCAGAGGGCGACCTGCGAAGCAGGCCCCGCGCTACTCGCCGCGCGCGCGTCTGGCTGAAGCGATGCGAGAAGCGGCCCTGGAACTCTTTCTGTCGGCGCGCGCGCCGATCTGGATGAGGCGCTGTTACCGTCCTTCGTAGAGGCGCCGGCGGTTGCCTGGGTGAATGGGTCCGAACGGCCGATCGAGTGGGCGGATGCCGTGCATCTCGCGACGCTCTACTCCAGAGACTGTGCCACGTTGGTCACGGAGGACCAACGCCTGATCGCTGTCCTCCCCCGCTGCGATGAATCCCAACCGCACGAGTGCTGGACCTGCATTCCGGTGTGATCCTGTCCGAAGGGTGCGGCGACACGTTCGCATTGCTCTTGTTGGTCCTGATGAACCCGTGTGCCGCAGCAGGAGTCCCACCGCGCTTCGATTGTCGGCCCAGCAAGCGCAGGGATTCGGCCGGCTTTGCGGCCAGACGGCGGAGTTCCCGGTGAACGCCCCCGCAGCGACCCTGAGGAACAGCGTCCGGTCGGCCAAGGAATGGCTGTACGGACAGGAGAAAGCACAATTGGTGGGGTGGATGTACAGCATGGTGGAGAGTGGCCGGAGTCGTGCGGAAATTGTTGCGGATATTACTCGTTCACACGCAATCAGTGCCGCCAGGTCCGGACTCCGGTGCGGGCCAGAGTCCCCTGATTCCGCACGATCCCGGATCATGACCCGGCGCTGGTTCTTGCCTCCGACTCCCAGAACCATCTATATCTAATTTGAGTTTGACTTCAGTTTACGAATAATTATTCCAAGAGAGAATTTCAGAGGGAACCGCGCAGAATTAATCCTCCCGTCAGGCGGGGACCACTCCCGGGATGGTCACGAACCACTTCCCCAGTGCCGGGAGACGCTCGATCTGCGT
>SYMT01000602.1 GCA_005805375.1 Actinomycetota bacterium | reverse complement strand
GGCCGAGACCAGGGACCGGCCCACGGGGTATGCGCTCACCCGGACGCAAGAGGCCGAGACCCGGGACCGGCCCACGGGGTATGCGCTCACCCGGACGTGCGCCTCGCGGGAACGGCGCCTGCTTACTGGTACCGCTTCGCAGATCAGCCGGCCCTGATGAACGCCGACCTGAGTGCCGCGGAGCGGGAGGCGATGCAGAAGCGCGTGGAGAAGCTGCACCGGACGTGGCGAAGGGACCGCGAGTACCTGTCCCCGCCGACGGCCGGCAAGCTCGCCGACCTGGACCCTGCGGTGCTCGTCACGCCGCCGAAAGGTCTCGAAGTCGGCTACGTCCCGATCGTGACCCGGCAGGAGGCGAAGGAGTAATCGCCCTGCGTTGAGGCGGGTCCGCGGGCGCGGAATGAGTGAAGAAAGGCGTGAAACGAGCGAAGGTCCGGGCACCCCACGAACCCCGCCTGAGCCCGCAAGATGCCGGCGTTCCCGGGGGGGGGGGTACGCGGGCCGGCAAGATGCCGGCGTTCCCGGGGGGGTTACGCGGGCCGGCAAGATGCCGGCGTTCCCGGGGGCTGCGCGGGCCGGCAGGATGCCGGCGTTCCCGGTGGACAGGGCGCCAGTGTTTTGTCGGGGCCGATCCACCAAATCTCGGGTCCGCCGCCCGCGCCTCGGCCGCCGGCCCCAGTGTGCCGGCTGGTACCGGCGCGGCCGGATGTCGGGCTGACCTCTCCGGTTCCGGCATGCTATTCTGTACACCATACCCAAATCCAACGGGTCCCTGACCTCGACCTGGGAGCCTGCCTATGCCGGTCCTTGCCGCACCTCCCACTCGGCCTCCCGCGCTCGAGATGACGCCGGACGACCTCCTCCGCCTGCCGGACGGCGAACACTGCGAACTGGTAGACGGACACCTGGTGGAGGAGGAAATGGGATTCCTCACGAGCGAGGTGACAGCGGAAGTGCAGTTCCGGATTCGCGCCGTGGTCCGAGAAGGGAAGCTGGGGTGGGCTCCGGCGCAGGAGTGCGGCTACCAGTGCTTCCCGGACGATCCGAGCAAGGTGCGTAAGCCTGACGCCTCGTTTATCTCGTACGCACGACTGCCGTTGGAAGAGGCCCACGAGGGCTGGGTGCGCATTCCCCCGGACCTCGCGGTCGAGGTGGTGTCCCCCAACGACCACTTCGAGGATGTGCAGCGGAAGGTCAGGGACTATCTGGGCGCCGGGGTGGCCCTGATCTGGGTGGTCTCCCCTGCCGGCGGTACGGTCATGGTGTACCGGCAGAACGGCCGGTACAGCCTGTTGGGCGAGTCGGACACGCTGACCGGTGACGATGTCCTCCCCGGGTTCTCCGTGCAGGTCGCAGCACTGTTCCCCGTGCGCCCGCCGCTCCCGCCATCGCCCTCGGACGCAGAGCCCGGCCACTCGCGACAGCAAGGAAGCCAGGGGACATGGGTTCGGTGCGCACCCGGCGAATGGCCATCAGGTGCCGGCTCCCTGGCTGGGAGTTGCGGCTGCTCGGCTGTGGACCGGCTGTGCTGATCGCACACTCAGTCCCGGTCTCCGCTCAACCGGAGCGGGTGGCCTCGCCGCCGATCCGCGTCTCGGCGGTATCGGTATCCTCGACGGCTGGAACCAGCCGATGTCTGAGGTAGCCGCCACCCTCGGCAGGCCGGTGGGGGTGCCGCTGAAGTGCGGCTTTGGGTGCGGCGGGTGACGGTTGTGGTAGCCCGGCAACCGGTGCGGATCATGGTTTCCGATAGACACGATCAGTCCAGATCCACGTGTGGATGCGGCAGCAGTACCGGAGGTCCTGGATCTGCGCCTCCGGGAACCGGGCTGCGAAATTCTGCGTGAACATCCTCCGGCGGGCGCTGCCCCAGACGAGGCGTGCTTGAGGCACAAGTTGCATGCCGCTCCCCCACCCTCTGTGCCGGCGCTGCGACTCGTGCGCAGCACCGCCTGCGGGCCTCCAGGCGCCGGCGCGTCAGCCAGGTTGACGCGGGTCCGGATCCACGATAGGATCCCGGGGTCGGGGTGATACCCCGGAGTTGATCTGCGCGCTGAATGTCAGGCAGCACGCAATGCGCCCTGCCGGTGGGGCCGGGGACAAGCCATGCGAGACACAACCCTGTTCGGTGCGCTGGGAGGCGCGGAACGTGTCCTCCGTCTGGCCCATGCCTGGCATCAGCGCGTCATGGCCGACGAGGTGGTGGCGCACGCGTTCAGCCATGGCTTCCATCCCCAACACACCGAGCGGCTGGCGGCGTACTGGGGTGAGGCATGGGGTGGACCCGCGATCTACAGTCAACGGTACGGCAGCGAGTCTTCGGTGGTGCGCATGCACAGCGGCAACGGACCGCACGAGGAGATGGACCGTCGCGCGATCGCGTGCTTCGACCGGGCCCTGGACGACGTGGGGCTGGCCGACCCGGCACTTCACGCCGTGCTCCACGACTATTTCGCCTGGGCTACAACCCACTCGATGGCAGCTTACCCCGAGAGCGCCGACGAGGTGCCTGTTGACCTCCACATTCCTCACTGGTCCTGGGACGGCCTGCACCGGTGAGGGCCAGAACCCGGGCCTCGCAGTCAGGCCCGGGAGAGCGACAGGGGGCGCATCACCCCTGGCTCCTCCGGGTCGTCAGCGGCGCCACTCCACTCCGGAAGGCGGAGGGCACCCTGGGAGCGAGCACGCGGCCCGGTGCGGTAGTCCCTTCAGTGGACTTCTTTTGATGTAGCCCGGACGATTTCATCTCCGGGCGGGCCGGCGGGAAGGCGCGGCGCACGAGAGGCGGAATCGCAACCTGCGGCGGGACGATGGCCCGGTGGTCTGCCAGGTTGACGCAGGCCTCCATCGTTGACAATACACCCCGGTGCGAGTGTTGAGGCCGGTTCGATCTACCTACTGAGACGGTAGGCAGCAAAGACTGGGATCGCCGGTCCTGCCCACCGGATGTGGGCCCGGTGACCGCACGCTGGCGCCGGTGTGGCGCGACGGGTCACCACCCGGACCTCCACAGGCGGCCGCGTTCACTCGAACGTCAGGTCGTTCAGCGCGGTCGGGCCGCCCTACTCTCGGAGCATCCAAATGAAGCGCGTCACTGGAGTCGGCGGAATCTTCTTCAAGTCGAATGACCCTCGGGCACTCGCCGAGTGGTATCGCAAGCACCTGGGCCCCCAGGTGGAGGAATGGGGTGGCTTTGCGTTCCGCTGGAGCGACGACCCGTCGGACGGCCAGGGAACCACCGTCTGGTGTCCGTTTCCGAGTGACACGAAGTACTTCGAGCCCAGTTCCGCACCCTTCATGATCAACTTTCGGGTCGCGGACCTGCACGACCTGCTGGCGGCGCTGCGGGCTGAGGGCTGCGATGTTCAGGACAGGGTTGAGGAGTCCGAATATGGGAAGTTCGGGTACGTCCTCGACCCGGAAGGCAACAAGCTTGAACTCTGGGAACCGCCGGCCGGGAGGTAGCCAGGTTGATGCGCTTCCGGGTCTGCGCCATATTCCCTCGGACGACCTGACACGCAGTGTTCCACGTCCCACAGCGCCTTGCTGCCGCCTGCCACGGAGCGCCGGAGCGCTCCGCCTGGCTCAAGCGGCTTCCACACGCCGTCGCCGAACTGCAGACCCGGTGGCGGCTGTCGCTGGGAGGCACGTTCGACGGCAGCGAGGGGAGCTGTGCGTGGGTCGCGCCCGTGGTGCGCGACGATGGTACGCGCGCCGTGCTGAAACTCGGAATGCCGCACATGGAAGCGGAGCACGAGATTCAGGCGCTGGGCGCCTGGGATGGTGACCCGGCGGTGCGGCTGCTCGAATTCGATGTCGGGCTCAACGCCATGCTGCTGGAGCGGTGCGAACCGGGCACGGCGCTTCGCGAACTGCCGGACGTGGAACAGGACGTCATTGTCGCGGGGCTACTCCGTCGGCTCTGGCGCCGACCCTCGGCGCCGCACCCGTTCCGACCGCTCGCAGCCATGACTGCGCACTGGGCCGAGGAGACGGGGGCGTCCGAAACCGGTTGGCCCGATCGGGCGCTGACGGAGGCCGGCCTCCGGCTGTTGGAGGAACTGGCTTGTCCGTCACCCGAAGATGTGCTGCTCGCCACCGACCTGCACGCCGGTAATGTGCTTCAGGCGCAGCGCAGGCCCTGGCTGGTGATCGATCCCAAACCGTTTGTCGGGGATCGTGCCTACGATGCGACCCAACATCTCCTC
>SYMT01000601.1 GCA_005805375.1 Actinomycetota bacterium | reverse complement strand
GCACGTGCTCGAGGAGGAGCAGGTCCCCGTCCGGCTTCAATACCCGCCGCAACTCGCGGAACGCGGCTTCAGGATCGTCTACCGAGCAGAATACGCACGTCGCCACCACTGTGTCGAATACGCTCCCACCAAACGGGAGACACTCCGCGTCAGCGCCCACCAGGGTGACCGGCACGTGGGCAAACACGGCCCGTGCCTGCGCTCGTCGCAGCATCTCCGCGTTCGGCTCAGATGCCACGACTCGTCGGGCGCACCGGTAGTGCGGCAGATTCAGGCCGGTTCCGGCCCCCACTTCCAGTACCAGTCCCTTCGCCTCCGCCACCAGTTCCCGGCGGGTACGCCGCATGCTGAAAAACTCGATGGGCTGCATCAGCGGGTCGTAGAGACGCGCAAACCAGGGATGGTGGTGGGGCATAGTGCTCTCGAGTTCGTCTCTGCGCGCGACCACCGGCAGAGAACGAGTGGGGACTGGGGAAGACTGGGGGCTATCGCTGGTATTCTACCTGCGGTGGGGACGCGGCGCCGCTTACCGAACCGCGATGTGCATCCGCGCCGGGTTGGTGGGCGTCTCGCAGTCTCGCAGTTGCGGGGAGGGACTGAGCTGCCGACCGTAGAAAAGTGGGAGCGCGGGACCGCCACGGTGTCTCGGCGGAGCCGCGGACGGCCTACCAGGAACCGGCGCCGGGTTTCGCAAACCGGGCGTGGAACAGGACGGGCCGGGGCGACAAACGCGTTCGTGCCCCGGCGCGCGCCTTCCGCATGACAGTAAGCGAAGACGGCATGAGCTGCGGCTCCACGGGACTGTGTCGCGGGGCACACTGTGCGGGAAGGCAGCGGCGCCCGACCGATGCTTGTAGTCCCGCTCCGCGGCGGCGCTCGCTGCTGCCGCGGCTCTCCCCGCGGAGTCGCGGCGGCGCGCGGCGGAGATGCAGACGCTCCAGGGATGACGACGAGCACACGATGACCCATCACGTCCACTGCCCCCCCAAAATCAATCTCTATCTCCGTGTCGTGGGTCGCCGCGAGGACGGGTTTCATGAATTGGAGACGGTGTTTCAGTCGGTCTCCGGCGGAGACGAACTGTGTGGGGAGGAGGATACGGCGTTCACTCTCGCCTGCGATGATCCGGAGATCCCCACGGACGAGCGCAACCTGGTAGTAAAGGCGGGGCTCCTGCTGCAGGAGCGCTTTCCCGAGACGGCGGGGCGCGGGGCGCGGCTGGAGCTGCGGAAGGGCACGCCGGTCGGCGCGGGCATGGGCGGCGGGAGTGTGAACGGCGCCGCTGCCCTCCACCTTCTGGCGCGCCTGTGGGACTGCTCGCCGTCGGAGGAAGTGCTGGCGGAACTGGCCGCCGCGTTGGGGTCCGATGTGCCGTTCTTCTTGCGGGGAGGCACTGCCCTGGCGCGCGGGCGCGGTGAGGCGTTGGCGCCCCTCCCCACTCCCTCCCTCTGGTTCGTGCTGGTGAAGCCACCGGTTTCGGTGCATACTGGTTGGGCCTACAGACGCTGGAACCCGGCCGTGTCATCCGGCCCAACGGTGGAGGCCTGTATCGCAGCTGTGCGCGACGGCGATCCGCTGCGCATCGCGACGGTGCTCCGCAATGATCTGGAGCCGGGGGTTGTGACGGGGGTGCCGGAGATTGCTGCCGCGCGGAGTTGGCTGGAGCAACAGGGAGTATTGCGTGCGCGCATGACCGGAAGCGGCAGCGTGGTGTTCGGTATCTGCCGCGACGAATCCCACGCGCGCGAGATCGCGGCCCGCCCGTGCGACCAGGGACATGTCTGGGCAGCCCGCAGCTTGAACGCGGTGGAAGCCGCTCTGGTTGTAACGGACTGACCGGCCGGGGCGACGCAGTGTTCGCGTCCGCACCTCCCCCGTCGACCCGGCAACTCACTCTTCCCAGTCGTGCTCGTCCCAGTTCCAGGCGTCGTTGTCCGACCAGAGGAGCGCCATCTCCCGGTACTTGCGGGCGTCCACGTGTACATCGCAGCGGACCACGCGCCCCTCACAGCGCAGACGGAATCGCCCGACCTCCGCCTCCTCGCCCATCTCGGTGGAGATGCGATGCGTGGGATGGCCGGCGCCTTCCCACCGGGAGAGATCCTGCAGGAACCCCTCAAACCGGAGCACCACTTCCGCTTCACAACCGAAGGGGAGCAGCGCCGGTGTCCAGTTTGCGATGATCTCTCTGCGCCGGTCCGGATGCCCCAGCAACAGCAGCGACTCGATCCCCACGTGTTCCTCGGGCGGCGCAAACCACTGCGGAAGAGGTTCAGTCTCGGACGCGCCATTGGAGGGACGGCGGCGTCCCCACATGTCGAATACGGTGTTGAGGGAGACCGGTTCCTTCAGCATCGGTCAGGGCACGAACGTGTCGCCTTCCCGGAACACGTTCATCAAGCGGTACTCCCCCTCCACCAACTCATAGCATTCAAGCGTGAGCCGTTTGGGATCCAGAATCCAGAAGTGGAGCACGCCCACCCGCGCGAATAGCTGCTTGCGATCACCGCGGTCGTGAGCCCAGGTATTCGGCGTCAGCACTTCGGCGACCAGATCCGGGATGCCGGCGACATAATCGTCGCGGTGTGGGTCGAAGCGCTTGCTGCTGAAGTAGTGGAAGTCCCCGCCGCACACATCGGTGTCCGTAAGCAGCACTTCTAACCGGGCGGCGCTCCACCCCTGTCCCCCGGACGTGGCGAGGCTTCCCAGGCGGTAGAGCCCCATGCAGGTTTCACTGTGGCCGGCGGGGGCCTCTGACCACGGACCGGCGCCGGGGGTCGCTCCCCACAACTCTTCGTCCGAGGCGCACATGCTGGCGTAGTAGTAGAGTTCACCATGGACCGGAATCAGTGCGTGCAGCGGCAGCCCGAACACGGCGAAGCGAGACCCTGCAACGCGCGCGATCAATGCGTTTCCCCGGACCGTGGGGGCCGGCGCTTCGGTGTCGTGAATCCGCGCCCAGGTTTCCGTCCAGACGCGGAGGTGCTGTTCCGAAGCGGCCCGGTCCGTGGACGGAAAAGAGACACGGGTGCCGCCGCCATAGACCTCGGTCTTGTTGTTGGGTACCCCAAAGAGGAGCAGGTACTCCAGATCCCACATGGCTGATTCACTCCGCAGTCCCTACCGCGCGACTCACGACTACGGTCGGATTCCCGGCACCGACACGCGAATCCGATAGAGACCGGTGCGGGCGGTCATGTACAGCGCCTTGCCGTCGGCATCGCCCCAATGGCAGTTGGCGGGCACCTCTGCCGGGCGGATCGTGCCGAGGTGCTTGCCGTGCGGGTCGAACACCCAGACGCCGCCGGGACCGGTGCAATACAGGTGTCCTTCGCGATCCACCTTCATGCCGTCCGGGAGCCCGTCCTCCTTGCTGGACGTCACGTCGAAGAAGACGCGGCCGGCGCCCAGCGTGCCGTCTGCCTTCACGGGATACGCCATCCATATCTTACGCGCGCCGTCCGAATTCGCCACGTAGAGCGTCTTTTCGTCGGGCGAGAAAGCGAGGCCGTTGGGCCGCATGAGCTCGGTGGTCAGCAGCGTGAGCCGGCCGTCCATCCAGCGATACACCCCGTTGTGCGGAAGTTCTTTGGCCGGATCACGGTCCTGACCGGGGAGGCCGTACGGCGGGTCGGTGAAGTACAGGCTGCCGTTGGACTTGTAAACGACGTCGTTCGGGCTGTTCAGCCGCTTCCCGTCGTAGCGGTCCACGAGGGTGGAATACTCGCCGTTCGCCTCGCGCCGCGAGACCCGCCGACCCGCATGCTCGCAGCAGACCAGGCGTCCCTGTGCATCCAGGGTGTTCCCATTCGTGTTCGCCGATGGCCGGCGAAAGTCACTCACCGCCCCGGAGCGTGGGTCCCACTTCCGGATCACGTTGTTCGGGATGTCGCTGAAGAGCAGCACCCCCTCGCGGGTCCACACCGGCCCTTCGGTGAACGCGAACCCGCCCGCCAGTTTCTCCACCTGCGCCCCGGCGGGAATGAGTTTCGCCAGCGCCGGGTCGTTCCGCATCACGTCGCCTGCCATTTGCTTCTCCTGTCCCACCGCTGCGCATCCCAGCACTGCCGCCAGGGCGAGAATCGCGGCTCCCTGCATCCGTCTGTGCATCGTATCAATCCTCGTCATGGTTCACTGCTCGGAAACGGCTCCGTCCGGAGGATGCCGGATACGTTGGGTTCGAGGGCCGCGAACGGCCACTGGAATTGTCGGACTCGAGGCCGGCCGTCTTCCGCCGCGAAGGAGGGCATCCGCAGTCCGGGGTGGAAACTCCCCGCACGATGCTGAGAGTTGGGGATCGGGTGGGCCCGTACCGCCTGGAAGCGGAGCTGGGGCAGGGCGGGTTCGGCACGGTGTATCGCGCCGTCCGGGTCGGCGGGGTGGAGATCCCGGTGGCCCTGAAGGTGGCGCGCGAACGCGCGGTGGGGGAAGCGGAGTTCCTCCACGAAGCGCGCACCTGGGTCCGGGCCGGCGGGCACCCGAATGTCGTCCCGGCCCTCGACGCCGGGGTGTACGACGGTGAGTTCGTGCTGGCGAGCGAGTATGTGCAGGGCGGCTCCCTACGGCAGCAGATCGGGTTTCAGAAGGGGAAGCGGCTGCCTGTGGAGGGGGCCGCTCGCCTGATAGACGGGCTCCTGCTCGGGCTGGAGCACCTCCACGAGCAGCAGATCGTGCATCGCGACCTGAAGCCGGAGAATGTCCTTCTCCAGAAGGGCATCCCGCGGCTCACAGACTTCGGCATCTCCCGGGTCCAATCCGGCACAGCGCACACACAGCACCGGGCAGGGACCCCCGTTTACATGCCGCCGGAGGCATTCCGCAAGGTGGTGAGCATCCAGACGGATGTCTGGGCGTGCGGCGTGCTCCTCTTCGAGCTGCTGGCGGGACGGCTCCCGTTCTATGACGACGACATGTTTGCGCTGATGGATGCCATTCGTGCCGCCCCCGTCCCAACCCTCCCCGCCCACGTCCCCGCCGAGGTGCGCGCCGTCGTCGAGCGCGCGCTGGCCCGGAAGCGCACGGAGCGCTACTTGACTGCGGCGTCCATGCGCGAGGCATTGACCGCAGCCGTGCGCCCGAAATCCCTCCCGGTGGAAGGGGCCGACCTGCACGCGGAGCTGACCGTGACCCCGGCGGAGGCGCGAAACGGCGGCACCTTCATCGTCGGCGATGGACGCTGGCGGATCAATGTTCCCGCCGGTGGCGCTGATGGGCATGGGTACCGTTACCCGGATCTCGGGGAGCCGGGCCGGCACGGCGGGCGGCATGGTGACCTGATGCTCCAACTGCGCGTGCCGCCTCCCCCCGGCCCACAACTGGGTTGACATGCGCACCAACCCGAAGGACGGAGCGGTGATGGTCTGGGTTCCGCCCGGCACATTCCTGATGGGAGATGATGCCAGCCCGCATAAGGGCGAGAAACCTGCCCACCGGGTGGAACTGACGCAGGGGTTCTGGCTGTACTGCACGCCCGTGACGGTGGCACAGTACCGGAAGTTCTGAGAAGCGACTGGCCTCGTGCTGCCCAAGGCCCCCCGGTGGGGCTGGCACCCGGAACACCCGGTGGTGAACGTCACCTGGGCGGACGCGGTGGCGTACTCGGAGTGGGCAGGGGCGGAACTCCCGACGGAAGCACAGTGGGAGTACGCGGCGCGGGGACCTGAAGGCCGCACGAACCCCTGGGGGGAGGAGGCGCCGACCCCCAAACGGGCAGTGTACGGTCAGAGCGCTGGCACAGCGCCTGTCGGGAGCATGCCAGCGGGCGCAAGCTGGTGCGGGGGCCTGGATCTGGCGGGGAACGTGTGGGAGTGGTGCCGGGATGTATACGACGGCACGTATTACATGCGGAGTCCGCAGAAAGACCCGTTAAATGACAATAATGATTGCAAACAATCTCGCGTGTTGCGCGGTGGCTCCTGGAACTTCGTTCCAGACAGCCTGCGTGCTGTGTGCCGAGCCTACGGTGGCCGCTGGAACGTCAGCCTCGGGTTCCGGTCCGTGGTCTGTGCTCCCGAGGACTATTAGGAAAATCGTACACTTTCACAACGTCTCTCTGAGAGTATCGCCCGTGGCGCCGGGCGACGCTGGTGATCGTGTGCGATGAATTGCGTACAGCATTCCGGATCTCGCTGAGACCTTCCCCACTCGCAAGGTGCTCCGTCGCGAATCCTGACGCAAGGTGCATGGCAGGCGCGTGGGCACCCCCGTTCCGGTTGCACGGCGCTCTCCAGCCGGCGACGGAGCGGGAGTTGGGTGGAGAACCCCTTCGTTCCGGAGAGAGGAAATCGCCGGCCGCGCGGCGTACGGAGGCCCTGTAGTTACCCTGGGGACGTAAGCCAAGGATGGGGCAGGTCGCGCTGGCGAGTACGATCGGGTCACCTGACGCCGACCCGGGCTGAACCACGGGACCATAGCAGGAGAAACCCGCTGTGGGCAGGCAGGGTGGCCGCCCCGCGATCGCGCGTCCACCAGCCGTCAGGGGACGCGAGCCGCCCGCCAGGACGAGGGTACCGGCGCCGACCGTCAGGAGAGACGTGAACCGCGCTTCAGGGCGGGATGCCCGGGGCGCAGGACGGGTAGCTCCGAAGCGGAGTTCGGAGATTCCAGATCCGCCCGGCCGGCGGGCAGCTCCGAAGCGGAGTTCGGAGACTCCGGATCGGAAGGACCGTCCCGCGGGAGACCGGGGCGAGGATGGGCCGGGTCGCAGCGGCGCGGGTCCGGCGCGCCGGGGGGGTTGAGGATGGTAGACCGACACTGGGGCCGGCAACTGGCCGGGGCCGCGGCCGGACTGGTGCTGGTCGCGGCGGGCGCCGCTGGGCGTCCGGCCCGCGAGGCAAGTTTCTCGGGCGAGAACTGGATCGCGACCAATGGGGACCGCGGGGGCACGCGCTTCTCGCGCCTGGACCAGCTCGATCGCCGCTCCGTGGGCCGTCTCGCGGTCGCGTGGACCTATCGCACCGGGGATGCCGATCCGGCACGCTTCACCAACATCGAATGCACGCCCATCGCGGTGGACGGCATGCTCTTCCTCACCACGGTGCGCGTCCGGGTGGTGGCCCTGGACGCTGCCACCGGGCGGGAACTCTGGAAGTACGAGCCGTTTCCGGACGGCGCGCGGGGCCGCATCCTGGCCTCGGGTGGGGTGAACCGGGGAGTGGCGTACTGGTCCGACGGGAAACAGCGCCGCCGGATCCTCCTTGCGACCTCGGACGGGCGTCTCATCTCGCTGGACGCGCGCACCGGTCGTCCCGACGCCGCCTTTGGCACAGGCGGGGAGGTGGACCTCCGCGCGGGACTCGAACGCGACATCTCCCGGCTCCCGTACGGCTGCACGTCACCCCCCGCCATTTATCAGGATCTGGCCATTCTCGGTTTCAGCAACGGGGAGGGCCCTCGCCCCGGCGCGCCCGGTGACATCCGTGCTTTTGACGTGCGCACGGGGCGCGAGGTGTGGCGGTTCCACACGGTGCCACTCCCCGGCGAGTTCGGGCACGACACCTGGGAGAAGGACTCCTGGCAGGAGCGCGGCGGATGCAACGCGTGGAGCGGCCTGACCGTGGATGAGCGCCGCGGGATGGTGTTCGCGGGCCTCGGCTCCCCTGCTTTCGACTTC
>SYMT01000600.1 GCA_005805375.1 Actinomycetota bacterium | reverse complement strand
TGTCGCGGTTTGCGAAAGCGCCGGTCGTAGCCAGCACCCACAGGCACAGGCAGACTCCGATCCAGGCCGTACGCCCGATCGTCATTCTTTGCATTGTCAGGAACTCCAGAATCTCCGCGGTTCGCGCTGCTGCTCGTTCGACACTGACCCAGCGTGAACGAGAGTCCCCTGACCCAGGGGACAGCCGATGACTTGCAGAAGGTTGAGGCCGGATCGGGGGCCGCCTGTCGCCTGTCTCTTGCGTACCGGACCCCGGCACACAGGAGAGGAAGCGACCACGGTTCTCACCGGGGACCAGGCAAACGAGTTACACTGATCCAGGGGAAGTGTAGCACAGTCTGCCGGTGCGGCACACCCCAACGTGCGTTTTTTTCTGTTTCTCCGTTCGCCCGAGGCGGGCGCGCCTGAACCCGGGGTCCCCAACGGTCAGTCGTGCTGCGGTTGGGGGAGGCCGATTGGAGATGCCGGGTGCTCCGAACGATGCGGCCGGACGCCGATGCCCCCGACACCCGCATCGGCCTGTCGGTGAGGGACGCCGGAGCGCTCACCGCGTACCCCCACATTGCACGACGCCGGGAACACGGCACGTACCCTACAGGAGCTCTCATCCGCTGCCAGACCAACATCGGGGGGCGTGACCGACCGGGGAAATCTACGCTCTTCATGCGAGCACTCACCGGCAGGGGTATAATCAAGGGTCGGTTCAAGACGGTGTCGGACTCGAATTCCGATGCACACGCACCGCCCGCGATGGATGCCTGCCGGAAGCCGGGTTGCGCCAGGGGAGTTGCCGGTGTTGCCGGATCTGCCTACGGGGGCACGCAAGCGGGCGAATGAGGATAGGGAGCGATATGGATGCATTGAAAGAGCGGTTGGAGCAGCGCACCGCCAAAGTGGCGATCATCGGCCAGGGTTACGTCGGCTTGCCGTTGGCTATGTGTTTCGCGGAAGCGGGGTACTCCGTGCTCGGGTTGGAGGTGGATGCGGACAAGGTTGCGTCCCTCCAGGCAGGGCGGTCCTACATTCCGGACGTCCCGGACTCCCGCCTCGCCGCTGCTCGTGCGGGGAAGTACGAGGCTACCACCGACCCTGACCGATTGGGAGAAGCAGACGCAATCCTGATCACGGTGCCGACCCCCTACACCAAGACCAAGCAGCCGGACATGACGTATGTACAGCAGGCCGCGCGGGCTATTTCTCGCCGCCTGCGCCCGGGACAACTGGTCGTGCTGGAAAGCACCACCTATCCCGGCACCACGGAAACACTCCTGCTGCCGCAACTGGAAACCAGCGGATTGAAGGTCGGACAGGATTTCGAGGTCGCGTACTCGCCGGAACGGATCGAACCGGGCAACCGCCAGTTCAGCCTGCACAACACGCCGAAGGTGGTAGGGGGCCTCACGCCGCGTTCGACCGAGTTGGCGGCGCTGCTCTACGGGGCCATTGTTGCTCAGGTCGTGCGGGTCTCTTCCCCCGCCGCGGCGGAGATGACCAAGCTGCTGGAAAATACGTATCGGCATGTGAACATCGCGCTGGCGAATGAGATGGCGCAGCTCTGCCACCGGATGGGGATCAACATCTGGGAAGTGGTGCAGGCAGCCGCTTCCAAGCCGTTCGGATTTGCGCCGTTCTACCCGGGGCCGGGGGTGGGGGGACACTGTATCCCGATTGACCCCTATTACCTGGTGTGGAAGGCGCAAGAGCACGAGACTGTTGCTCGCCTGGTCGAACTCGCCGGGCAGATCAACGAGACGATGCCGGATTGGGTCGTCGAGCGGGTCGCCGATATGCTGAACGACCGCGGCAAGAGTTTGAAGGGGAGCCGGGTGCTGCTGGTCGGGGTCAGCTACAAGAAGGATGTGCCGGACCTGCGCGAGGCGCCTGCTCTGAAGGTGCTGGAGAAGCTGCATCGCAAGGGATCTCACCTGCTCTATCACGATCCGCTGGTTCCGTCGCTCCCGTGGCACTACGGCGCCCTGGAGTCGGTGCCGTTGACCGAAGAGGTGCTGCACGGAGTTGACTGCGTGGTGCTCCTCACCGACCATTCCTGCCTGGACCGGGACCTCCTGGTGCGGGCGGCGCCGGTGATTCTGGACACGCGCAACGCGCTTCCGGGCTACCGGCAAAGCTCCGTCATCCGTCTGTAGACGCAGCCCGAGAAACTGAAACCGAGGGGAAGAGGATGGGCGACGACCACGGACCAGCGCCATCGCGCCGTACCCTTCCCCCTGCAACACGCACTCCCATGATCGAGCCGAAAGACAGCCCCCGCACTCTCCGTGCCGGCCGCACTCTGTCGGCCGTGCTCATCCGGAAGTGGGGGTGGTTTTGCCTGGTGGCGCTCCTGGTTGGAGGAGTGGGCGTCCTGCTGGCCAGCCGCCTTCCCGTGGTGTATCAGGCCGAGGCGCGACTCCTCATCGAGCCGACCCAGGTGTTGCCGGGTCCTCTCGGCGAGGGGGCCGGCGCTGTCGGCTCAGCGCGCACTGACGCCGACACGCATCTCTCCATCGTGCGGGGGACCGGCTTTCGCCGGCGGGTAGCTCAAACCGCCGGGCCTCTTGGAGGCGGCGCGCCTCCTGCGCTCCAATTTGACCTTCAGGGGTCGCGTTCGATTCTCCGGATCCGTGCGGAAGGGACCGATCCACGCGAGGCAACTCGGTGGGCAAACCTGGCCGCCCGCACATACGCGGAGCAGGCGCACGCGGACGGACGTCGGGCTGCGCGTCAGGTGCGCCAGTACCTGGTGAAAGAGGCGTATAAGGCTGAGGTCGCCCTGCGCCACGCCGAGGCCTCGGTGAAGGTGGCCCTCCGAAACACCGATCTGTCCCTGAATCCCGCTCGCCGCGAGCAGCAGATTCGCCAGGAAATGGATCTGGAGAGCGAGCAGGCCGGGCTGCGCGCGGATTTGGCCGCAGCGCGTGGGGACGTGGAGCACCTGACACGCACCTTGAGGCGAACCCCGAGGGAACACATCGTCACCGAAGAAGTCCCCAACCCGGAGTACGCGGCGCTCGAGGGGGAATTGGCCGTAGTCAAGACAGAGTACGTCCAGCAAAAAGGGATTCTGGCGCCCGGGAACGAGAAACTGCGTGTCTTCGAAGATCGGATCGGCGAGGTGGAAGCAGCGCTGGCAAAAGTAAACCGCTGGACCGCGGTGGAACGCAAGCGCCCAAACGAGGCTTTCCTCACCACCGCGCGCAAGCTGGAAGAGGCGCAGACCCGCCAGACCGATGCCGAGATCCGCCTGCGTGTGGTGGTCGAAGCCCACTCCGGAAAGGCAGGTCCGTCTGTTCTTGTCAGTCAGGAAACCGATCTGGAGCACCTGCAGCGCTCGCGAGATGCGGCGACGGGTCAGTTCGCGACCGTCACCGCACAACTCCAGAAGCTGACCCTGCTCGACAACCAGCGAGTTGCCCCCATACGGGTGCTCGACGTCGCATCGGTGCCGACAGCCCCGGCGCGGCCCGATCGGCAGGCAGGAGTGGCAGTGTCCCTGGCGTTGGCGCTGCTTTGCGGGCTGGTCGCGGCACTGTTGGCTGACGGGTGGGACGACCGGGTGTACGGGCGGAAAGATCTGGGCACGTTTGCCCCGCTGCTCGGCTCCGTGCCGGCCCTGCCTCCGGGAGCAGGGCGATTGCTGAACGATCCCGACTCCGGCCTCGGACTCGCTGCTGCATTCCGCGGAGTACGCACTGCACTGGGGGAGGGTTGTCCCCAAGTACTCACGATCACCAGTTCGCTTCCGCACGAGGGGAAGAGCGTCGCCAGCGCCAACTACGCCCTGGCGCTGGCGCAGCAGGGGAAGCGGGTGATCCTGGTGGATCTCGATCTGGCTCAGCCAAGCCTGGATGTGCTTTTCAATCTGCAGGTATTCCCGGGCCTGACCAATGTGTTGAGAGATCACATAGCTGTGGAAGCGGTACTCCACCAAGTCGGACCGGAAACTCTCCGGGTCATGTGCGCCGGAGAAAAGATGGACAATCCGGGGGAGTTGTTGGGGGGCATCCGCTTTCAGCACGGCCTTGAGGAATTGCGCGGGATGGCCGACGTCGTAGTCCTGGACACGCCGCCGGTACTGACTTCGGATGAGGCACGGTTTCTTGCCGGATGCGCGGACGGGTCGCTTCTCGTCGTAGAGGCAGGACGCACTCGGCGGCGTCAGGTACGCCGTGCGTGCGAGTTGTTGGAACTGGGAGGCGGGAACATCGTGGGGATGGTGCTGAACCGGGACCGCACGGTGGCTCCGGAGCGGTCCGCTCGGCGGCCGAAACCTCGCCGGGCGGATTCGATGCGGCCGGGCCTTGCCTCGCAGCGGGGCGTCGGGCTCCACCGGGAACTGGCTCCGGAGGCGAGTGGGGGCATTCCGCAGCGGGTGCTCCCACCGGGCGCCGACCCTGCGCCGGAGTTCCTCGAACTCGCAACCGCATTGGTAACCGCTCCCCCACCTCCCGAGGCGGTCGCGAAGGCCCCGGACGCGTCCGCACCGTCTGCCGCCTCATTCACTGAGGCCGGCGACACCGAGAGCACTGGCCCCGTCGTACCACGGCATGTGACCCGTCCTCGTCCCGGGTCAGTCGCGGGAACTACCCCGACGGTTCCGGAGATCCCTGCCGCGACGATGAACCCGATTCCGGCGATGGAGTCGGATCCGCCGCCGCCGGCCGATGCCGGAATAGGGACGGTGCGCCGCCGCCCGCGCCCCATCCGTCAAGATTGGAATCCGACTCGGATGGCCGCCGCAGCCGAGGACCCGGCGGCGCACGCCAACCCGCACACAACACAAGCACCGCAGAGAGGAGTCAGCAGATGAGCCTGGTGAGTCGCCCGCCTACCCCGCACGGAAGCGGCAAGCGGGAACCGGTGAGCGCCTGGGGCGGATCCGCAGCACCGCATAGGAGCGTCACGAATACGTCCTGCCGCGGACGGCGGCTGCTCTCCCAATGCCTCGCCTTCACGCTGGTACTCGCGAGCAGCAGTGCGGTCGTCGCCCAAACGGAGCGTCCCCGCGCGGATGATCGGTCTGCGCCGCCCGGTCGCGCCGCCGGCCCCGATCGGAGTCCGCGGGGTGAGCGCCCCCCGGTACGCGGCGTGGAGTCCCGCCTCCCGCGGCGTGACCAGGCAACGGTGCCGCCCATCGTTCCGGACCGCAATCGGAAGTTGAATCCGGGAGACGTGATCGAAATCCTGGTGGACAACGGCCCGGAGTACTCGGGCAAGTTTCGCATCTTTCTGGACGGGTCGTTCGACTACCTCATCGGGTCCACGCGGGTGGCGGTCGTAGCGAAGGAACGAACGACCGCTCAGGTTGAAGCCGAGCTCACCGGGAAGCTGAAGACACAGTTGCGACGGCCCAGTGTGCGGGTGACGCTGGTGGAGATCTACGAACCTCCGAAGCCGGAGGTGGCGGAGCCGCCGGTGCCGCGCATCACAGTACTGGGCGCAGTGGAACGCAAGGGCGAAGTCGAATTGCCCAAGCCGAAGCCTCTCCGCACGGTGCTGGCTGAGGCGGGCCTCACCAATGATGCAAATCTGGGTGAGGTACGTGTCCAGCAGAGGAGCGGCGAGACGCTCGTATACGACTTTCGGCGCCACTCACAAGACGGCACCATTCTCCGCAATGGGGAAGTGGTGCAGGACCTGGTGCTGCAGGGCGGCGAAGAAATCTTGATTCCGAAGCAGGCCGCCCCGCCCAAGCCCGAAGTGGTCAGGGTCAACGTGCTGGGTCGCGTCGGAAATCAGGGCGAACTCGAGGTGGCGCCCGGGACCAACCTGATCGAAGTGCTCAAGAGGGCGCAGGCGCAGGTGCTGGGCTCCGACCTCACCCGCGTCGAAGTGACCAACGGAAGTTCCCCGGCCCGCATTGTGAACGTGCAAAGCTATGCGGAAGGAAACCTCGCGGCGAACTACATCGTACGCTCGGGTGACGTCATCATTGTCCGGGAGATGCCGGTCAAAGTGCGCGTGGTCGGCGAAGTAAACAAGCCGGGGGAGTACTACATCCGGGACACGACCACCGTTTCCCAGGCGTACAACGATGCCGGAGCCAAGAATCCGAATGGAAATGAAAAGGAAGTGCGGATTTTTCGGACCGGGGCGGACGGCAAGAGCGGAGAGACGCGGCTCGACCTGAACAGGATCGCACAGCGCAAGGCCGAGGATGTCGTACTGCGTAACGGAGACGTGATCTTCGTCCCGGCCCGACAATCAAAGCGCGGGGTGATGTACTACCTGAACGCGCTCAGTACTCCGCTCCTTCTGTTTCGAGGCTTCTAGACACCGTTGTCCGCCATCACGGTCAATTCGTCCCTGGTCGGGGCCGGAGCGCCTGCCCCCCGTCGCGGCAAGAGCATCAACCCGGGCGTCGGAATCACACTGGCGCTCGTGATCGGAGGGTTGCCCGCGGTCGCGGTGGCCCTGCTCGCGCTGACGGGTAGTAAGAACACGGCATGGTTTTTGGCGCTGGCGGGCCTTACGCTGGCCCTCAACCTCGCCATTGTGCTGACTGACGTGCGGTTCGGGCTGGCGTTGTTCATCGCCTGCGCGGGAATGTCGCCCAAGCTGCCGGGAATCTACGACAACTTGCGGATTGAGGACCTGATCTTTGTCATGGTTTTCGCTGTCTGGGTGGGACGGACGGTACAGGGGGGACAACTCCCCTCCATCCGCGCGCCGTTCCTCATCCCATTTGCAGCACTCGCGCTGATCAGTATTCTCTCCAGCATGTACGGGCTGACGTTGGGGTACATTCCGGACTGGAAGTACGCCATCTTCCTTCAACTGAAGCGCCTCGAATATCTGATTATCTTCTTTGTCGTGGCTACGAGTGTGAAGGACGAGCAGTGGCTGCGGGCCCTTTGCGTCCTCTTTGTCGTGAGTGGCGCCATTGCGTCCGGCTACGGCCTCGCGAATCAGGAAAGCTCCTACGATCAGTCGGTAGCCGACACGCGCGTGTCGGGTCCGAAAGGCGAGAACCACAATACGCTGGCGGGCTATCTGGTCATCTGCATCGGCGCGGGACTGGCCCTGCTGCCGGAGATCAAAGCCTCGATCCCCCGGCTCCTGCTGATCGGTGCAACCGGGATCTCCGGTGCTGCGCTTCTTCTGAGTTTTTCGCGCGAGGGATACATCATGCTGATGGGTTCCCTCATCGTGTTCGGCTTCACCAAACACCGCGTGATTCTCCTCGGCGCCGTGGTGGCACTGGTCGCGGCGGGAATGTTTGCGGCGCCGATCCGCGACAATGTCACCAACACCGCCCGTACGATCCAGACTGCGAAGCACGATGACCCCGGCTCGAACTCTCTCACCGCCCGCCTGCGGGGCTGGGAGTGGCGATTGAACACCAAGTTCTGGAAAGAACCGGTGTTCGGGTGTGGAGTGGGGTCCACCATGCTTTCGGTGGACAATGAGTACGTATTGCGCCTGTGCGAAGTAGGGACGGTCGGTTTCGCCGTGTTCCTCTGGTTTCTTGCCAGCGTGGGAGACATGCTGCGCCGGCTGATGCGTGCTCCTGGGCTGGTGGGGTGCCTGGCGCTGGGAGCCTCTGCGGGTTTCGTGGGGATGCTGATTCAGGGAATGGCAGCCACCTCCTTCAACACGATCCGTACGATGGAACCGTTCTGGTTCTTGCTCGGACTCATGTACACGGCACTCCTCATTCGACGGCGGCAGCGGGCGGCCGAACTGGCGGCCGCCGCCGAAGCCGCTGCGGCGGCCCCGACACGCCGACCCACTCCGATGAGCGCTGTTCCCCCACGCGCCGCGCCGACCCGGTCCCACCCGGGGCGCGCTAACCCTGGGAGCCGACACCGCCCGCGCGTCAAGAGCACAATATGAAAGGCATCCTTTTGGCAGGGGGCAGCGGCACGCGCCTCTATCCCGCCACCCTGGCGATTTCCAAGCAGCTCCTGCCCATCTACGACAAACCGATGGTCTACTACCCCCTGTCCACACTGATGCTGGCGGGGGTGCGCGATGTGCTGCTCATCTCGACACCCCAGGACCTTCCCGGCTACCAACGACTATTCGGGGACGGCAGCCAGTTCGGGATCCGCATCTCGTACGCCGAGCAGCCGCGCCCGGAGGGGCTGGCACAGGCTTTCCACATCGGTCGGGACTTCGTGGCGGGTGGGCCCGCGTGCCTGGTGTTGGGTGATAACATTTTCTATGGTCACGGCCTGCCGGCGCTCCTGCACCGGGCCGCCACCCGCACCGACGGCGCAACGATCTTCGCGTATCAGGTACGCGACCCCGAGCGGTATGGGGTGGTGGAGTTCGATCCGGACGGCAGAGCTCTGTCGCTGGAAGAGAAACCCACCAAGCCGCGCTCCGACTTTGCCGTGGTCGGGTTGTATTTCTACGATCCGCAGATCACGGAGATCGCAGCCGGAGTCCGCCCGTCCGCACGGGGGGAGCTGGAGATCACAGACGTAAACCGCGCCTATCTGGAGCGGGGGCAGCTCCGGGTCGAAATCATGGGGCGCGGCTTCGCGTGGCTGGACAC
>SYMT01000599.1 GCA_005805375.1 Actinomycetota bacterium | reverse complement strand
CGGCCTGGGTCGCTTCACCACCGAAGCGGAAGTGGACTACGCCATCGAACTGACCGTGCGCGAGGTCACCCGGCTCCGCGAAATGAGCCCCCTGTACGAACTCGCGCGGGAGGGGGTGGACCTGAAGACCGTGCAGTGGCAGGCGCACTGAGCGGATTTCGGATCCAGCGGCGCGGCATCCGCGCCGCACCCCGTCAGCAAGCACCCGCAGAACCCAGACCAGACCCTCTGAGCGAGCGAAACTCGCCTGGAGTAATGAGGAAAGCAACATGCCGTACAGTGATAAGGTCCTCGACCACTACAGCAACCCGCGCAACGTGGGGAGCCTCGACAAGAGTGATCCGCACGTAGGCACCGGAATCGTGGGCGCCCCCGAGTGCGGAGATGTGATGAAGCTCCAGATTCGCGTGAACCCCGAGACGAACGTGATTGAGGATGCCCGGTTCAAGACCTTCGGCTGCGGAAGTGCGATTGCCTCGTCCAGCCTGGCCACGGAGTGGATGAAGGGCCGCACGGTGGAGCAGGCGATGCAGATCCGCAACACCGACATCGTGGAAGAGCTGGCTCTCCCGCCGGTGAAGATTCACTGCTCGGTGCTGGCCGAAGACGCGATCAAGGCGGCGATCGAGGACCTCCGCCAGAAGGCAGGCACCGGAACATCGGGGGCCGAGAGCGGGGAACGGCAAGCGGTATCGCGTTAGACGCGTGCGTCCGCGTACACCCCCTCTTTTTCAATCAAATGGAGCACCCGGATGACAGAGACCGTAACTCTGACCACAGCGCCCGCGGGGATGATTCAGCTTTCTGCTCCCGCCCTCGAGCGCGTGCGCGGCATTCTCTCCCAGCAGGAAAATCCGAGCGACATGTACCTGCGGCTGGGCGTGAAAGGCGGCGGCTGCTCGGGGTTTTCCTATGTGCTGGAGTTTGACCAGGACGTAGACGCAAAATACGATCGCTGCTTCGATTTCGATGGTGTGAAGGTCGTGGTGGACCGGAAGAGCCTGCTCTTCCTGGCCGGTGCGACGCTGGACTACACGGGTGAGTTGCTGGGGCAGGGCTTCGAGTTCAACAACCCGAATGCCAACCGGATGTGCGGTTGCGGCACCTCCTTCCAGGTCGGCTAGCTGCGGCGGTGTTCCCAGGCGAAGTAGGGGCAATCCCCCGTGATTGAAGGTGAGCCAGATTGGTCAGGGGACGTGGAAGCCGGCGTTCCCAGGGGAACGGAGAGGGGAAGGGAAAGATGGGCGGGCGCGCACCTGATTTCACTCCTGCCGCGCACTTCGCCGCTCGCTGTCTGTTTCCAATCCTGCGATGCCTTGCTCCGCCCGGCCTCTGGATCGGGCCCCAGAATCGCCGGTGGGTGACGCTTACCATTGACGACGGTCCCCACGAGCGATTGACGCCCTGGATGCTGGAGACCCTCGCCCGCGCTGCTGTGCCGGCCACGTTCTTCCTGATCGGACACCGGGCGGACCAATTGCCGGAATTGACCCGCGCGATCCACGAAGGCGGACACACTGTGGGCAACCACACCTGGAACCATCGGCCGTTCGCCGCCGGCGTGGGAGGCGTGCTGGACCAGGAAGTGACCCGGACCGAAACGCTGCTCACCCGGCTCTGTCCCGGCTCACTCCGCGTGTTTCGCCCCCCATACGGATGGATTGGTCCGGGCGGACGGAGAGTCCTGGAGCGCGCGGGGATGATGCCCGTCTATTGGAGCATTCTCCCGCGAGATTGGGAGCCGCTGCCTGCAGAGGTCATTCGGAACCGGGTGCGAGCCGATCTTCATCCCGGTGGGGTGATCGTGTTGCACGGCGGAACCGAGCAGCACCGTGGCGCCGCCGAAGCGCTGCCGGACCTGATCGCCGATGTGCGGGCAGAGGGGTACGAGATTGTCCCCCTAGTACAGATGCTGGACGCAGCCGGCTTTGCTGCCGGCTATCGAGAGGTACCCGATGGAGACACTGCCCGTTAAGACCTGTTGGTACTGCCGACAGGCTGCCGGGGCAGACAGCCTCTGCGCTGAATGCGGGCGATTGCAGCCTCTGGAGAGAGATGCCGACTACTTCCGCATCTTCCGTCTGGAACGTAAGCTGTCTCTTGATGCAGCGGCTCTGGAACCGAAGTTTCACGAGTTCGCGCGCCGCTTTCACCCCGACCACTACCGGATGGGCCTCCCAAGGGAACGGCTCATCGCTCTGGAGAACGCCTCGCGCTTGAACCAGGCGTACCGGACGCTGCGGGACCCCTTTGACCGGAGCGCGTATCTCCTCGAACTGGAAGAAGGCCGCGGTCTGGACGGGAAGGACTCGCCGCCTCAGGAACTCTTCGAGGAGATCCTCGAAGTCCAGGAACTCCTTGACGAGTACGCGGCGGTGGGGGAAGCCGGCGGGACGCCGGCGTTCCCGGGGGGTGTGGAGGAGGCCGGCGGGGCAGCGTTGCGTCCGGTGCTCGAGGAGCGCCGCATCGCCTTGCAGAAGGCGCAGGACGACCGGGCGCGGCGGCTGACCGGGGATGTGTTCGCTGCCTGGGATCGGTTGCCGGATGGCGATCCGGGCGGGCTTGCCCGGGCGGAGGTACTCCGTTCCATTCGCCGAATTCTGGGGGAAAGAGCCTACCTCCGGCGGGTGCTGCACCGACTCCGGGAGGCCTTGGGAGAAGCATGAAGATACCGTTGCCCCTCGCGGGCGCCCAGCGACACCGCGAGCCGCGGATCGTGGGCATTGATCTTGGGACCACCAACAGTCTCGTAGCCTGCATGGACTCCGGGGCGCCGCGGGTCATTGGCGATGCCAAAGGCGACACACTCCTGCCGTCGGTGGTCTACTTCCACCCCGACGGTGAGGTGTCCGTGGGCAAGGCGGCCCGGCCGGGCCTGCTGGCGCATCCGGAACGCACCATCTACTCAGTGAAGCGCCTGATGGGGCGCGGTCTGGACGATGTGGCGCTGGAGCGCGAGCAACTGCCGTACACGCTTTCCGATCGTTTCCAGGGAATCCTGCGCATCGAAGTGGGTGACCGGCACTACACGCCGCCGGAAGTCTCCGCCCAGGTGCTCCGCGCCCTGAAAGCGCGCGCCGAAGCTCACCTGGGTGAGCCGGTCACACAGG
>SYMT01000598.1 GCA_005805375.1 Actinomycetota bacterium | reverse complement strand
CTCATAGCAGCGAATCCCTCTGTAGCGAACTCGGCGTTTCGCGGCGCCAGCAGACCGGTGCCCGCTGTTGGTATGGGGTGGTAGCTGGTCAGCAGCGATTGGCCGACAAGCGCCACCTGTAGTCTGCCCAGCCAAACACGATGCGTTCAGGCAGTTACCTGGGGCAGCCTTCGAGCCACTCGTTTCGGGCTGGACAGACCGCTAGCAGCCCCCGACGTCGGGACCCAGTCCAGAGGCACTGGCGCCCTTGCAGCCGTTCTTGGCGTAGTTCCACATGTCGTGAGTGACGGTCTTCAGCCACTTGGCATGGCCGTCCACGAAAGTGAAGTTCCCGCCCTGCTGGTGCCGCGTGCAGATGAGCGCCGCCGCCGGCCGGACTCCGACCGCCGTGGCGCGACTCGCCGGACACTCCCAGCCGCGCAGGCCGTCGCGGGTCCAGAGTTCCGGTCCGCCGGTGGACTCTCCGATCCAGATGGTGCTGGCCGGTTCGACGACCACGGCGAGCGCCTTGGCGCCGCCGAACGAGCCGACGCACCAGTTGTTGCTGCACGTGCCGTAGCTGTTCCAGACGCCCTGTACCCCGGCGTTGGTGTCTACTTTGGTCTTGCCGCAGGAAACAAAGCCCTTCCCACTCGGACACTGGAACACCCCCCAGTTTTTCACATAGGGGGTGACCATGTCGTACCACCATCGCAGGTTGGCGCAGACGCCGGCGGGACCGTCGTACTGATAGGTGGGGACGAGCTGCTCGTCCCAATCCTGCATGTACATCGAGCTCGCCGTGCCGAGTTGCTTGGTGTTTGACAGGCAGCCGGTCTGGCGGGCCTTCTCCCGCGCCTGCGCGAACACCGGGAAGAGGATCGCAGCAAGAATGGCGATGATAGCAATCACCACCAAAAGTTCGATCAGGGTGAAACCACGTCGTCGCATTGCATTCTCCGTGGAAGGAGCCGGCGTGTCAGCGAGATTCTGTGTCCGCAGTGCCGGCTTTTGGTGGTAGGTTCTCCCGGACGACGCCATTTCCTTCGACCTCTTGAAAGATTTCCACCTTGATTTCGCTCCCACAGCACTGCCGTTCCCGGGAACTCACGCGGGACCGGCTCCTTCCTGACTCGTCCCCTCTACCAGCACCACCATAGCGTGCCCAATCACCTCCGGCACGGTGACAACGATGCGGCCGTCCCGGTAGGTGAACGGAAGGTCGGTCCCCTCGGGCGCCAGGGAAACGCCCGCAGGCGGGGCCGGCGTGCGCACCGACAGCGTCACGTTGTAGAGCGGCAGCACGTCCTCGATGGTCGGGGTTTCCCGGTAGCGCTGCTCCGGGACGTAGTGGAGCACATGGACGATGGTGCGCGCGGGCTCCGCCTGCCGGGTCACGGTGATGTGGGCGGTGGTCGGGGCGGTGGAGCGCACCAGCGGATCAGTCAGCCAGCGGTCGAGCGCATTCAGGAAGAGCTGCTTGTAGACCCGCAGGCCGTGTCGCATGAACGACGCGAAGAGCGGGTGTGCAAAGTAGAGCGTGTTCTCCGTGGCCACGGCGGCGGGGAGGCCGGCGGCCTTCTCCGGGGGGGTGTGCCGGTGGCTGCAAAAGTGCTCATAGGTGCGGTCGAAGTACGGGTGCCACACATCGGCCAGCACTTCCGGGTCCGGTCCCTCGAGGGAGACCTCCACGCCGCGCTCATACATCACGTGCTGCCCCGGCAGGATGCCGCCCGCGATGGCCGCGCGGGGGACCACGTAGTCCGGAGAGTGGCGCGCCTCCCCTTCATAGCGCACACCGAGTTCGGTGAGGACGAATTCATCTCGATCCGCCGCCAGCCCGGAACAGTGCGACGCGACCACTTTCCCTCCGGCGGCCAGATAGGCGCGCACCTTCGCCAGCAGTTGCGGCGACAGCCGAATCTTGTCCGCCAGGATCAGGACCCGGTAGCGCGACCAGTCCATCATCTCGTCCACCACGTCGAACTGATGGTGCGTCTCCAGGAGCATCCGGTAGGCGCCCCCGGCCGCGCTATCCACCCGCCCGTCATGCACGCCGAGCGCCTCCGGGTTGTAGATTGCGATTTCGGTGACTGCCTCTGCGCCGGTGCACCAGGGCTCCTTCGCCTCCACCTGCCGGTAGACCGCGCCGACCAGTTCATAGGTGCCCGCATCCAGTTGCCCGGACGGAGGTAGTTGGTCCCCGATGGAACACTTGCTCCCCTCGGCCAGTGAGGTGAAGCACTCGTACTCCAGGGCGGCCTGGTTCTTGTACTCGCCGAAGCCGGCCCAGGTCTTGTGGAACTTCCCGGTCATTCCGACATGGTCCAGACCCAGATTGCGCGCGTAGCGGACCGTGATCGGGAAGTGATCGTAGCCCCAGCCGCCACTGGGCAGGCTCTCCAGTTCCAGGTGGCTGTAGGCGCCCAGCACCGGGCGGAACGTGGGGTCCACATGACCGCTGTTCCAGAAAACGTCGCACGTTGCGTTCTGTTCCCGGATCCGCGCGGTGAAGTCCAGCTTCATACCGTCCAGGATGCACCGAGCGTAGGCTTTGCGTTCCTCTTCGCTCTCCGGGTCCACGCCCGCCTCGTGCATTCCCGCCATGCACCAGCGGCAGCAGCACTGGCCCTGGGAGATGATGTCGAAGAAGAGCCCGTCCACCGCGAACATGTCGAGGACTTCTCGAGTCTGCTCCCACACATAGTCCATGTACGGCGTATTGAAACAGAGCTTCTTCCACCCTGCCTGGAGCGGGGTCGCTCCCCGGCGCTTCCCGTCCACCCCCAGTTCGATCCACTCGGGATGGCGCGCCGCCACGAACTCATCCAGGCCGACGCTGATGTAGATGGGAATGCGGATGCCCGCGGCGTGGCAGGCTTCGATCTGCTCCGCCAGGAGGTTCCGCTCCAGAAAAGGATGTCGCGCCTCAAAGCGAGTGTCGTGGTAGATCATGCCGTGATGGCACTTGGAGAAGCACGTGATCGAATTCACCCGCGCCTCCTGCAGCGTGCGGGCGAACGCAGCCGGGTCGAACCGGCTGCCGATCCCGGCAATCAGTTCGGAGGTGTGGAAGTCGAGATGGATCTGGCGGAAAGGGAGAGGCATCGTGGTCTCGAGTTTCGCATCCGAGGATGCGAGGGTCGCAGGGCCGGGCGAAGGGAGAACGGTACACCGCTGTCGGGGATCGGTGACCGGACCTCCGGGGACGGCAAGAGGGGTGCGGGAATGCGCAAGGAGAAACGAGTTCGTCTCCGCTGTCCTCCTTTCGCTTTCCTCTTTTCTCTTTCCTTCCGCCGGCGATCAGCCCGCGTGGACCGCGGACCCACACCACTCGCAGTAGGCGGCCACGCCGAGACTGAACTCGCCGCACGCCCGGCAGTTCACCATCGTGGCGCTGCCTCCGGCAAACGGGCGGAGGGCCTCGCAGCGACGGCAGAGGTAGTCGTTGCCGACGTCGTCACAGCACCAGCCGCAGAAGAGGCAGTGCCAGCGTTTCGGGCGCGGGTAAAGCGAGACCTCGCCGGCGCGTGCCGGTGAGTCGCCGGGCCGCAGGGACGGGAGATCGGGACCGAGCGCGCCGGGATTCCCATCCGCCGCGCCCGCCTCCCCGCGTTCGATTTGCTCGAGCGCGGCTACGACGACGCCCATTCCAGACGGGCGGCCGGCCGGATCGGCGCAGAGCATGGCGCGCACGAGGCGCAGGAGAGCGGCCCGGCTGTCGGTGTCCCCGACCCGGCCTGCGACAATTCGCTGCCACTCCAGCGGCCAGAATAGATGCGCCAGGGTCACGCCGAAGGAATAGATATCCGAGCGGGTGGTCACCACCCCGTCTTGTTCCTGCTCGGGCGACATGTAGCCCGGCGTGCCGAAAGCGCCTGTGGCCTGGTCCCCTGCCCGCAGATCCCCGGTCTCGCCGACAAAGCGCGGATCAAACAGGCGGTGCAGGTCAATCACCAGGAAGTCCAGCAGAACCGGAGACCCATCCGGGCGCACCATGATGTTTCCCGGCTTCAGGTCGCCGTGTGGGACACCGACCTGCTCGAACCCCAGCTCATCCTGGAACCGGCATTCGTGCGCGGCCTGGAGCGCCCGTGCCGCGCTGAGCGCGAGGCGCAGGCGGAACTCCTCCGCGTCTGCGCGCGCAGCGACATCCCGGCTCCAGACATCGAGCGTGGCTCCCTGAACGTAGTCCATCGCCAGGTAGAACGAGTGCCCATCCGGGAGGTCGAACTCACCGAAGTCGTGTACCCGAATCAGATTTGGGTTCCCAAGGCTGGATAGGCCGCGCAGGCACCGGGTGAGCGCCTGCTGGAGCGCCGCGCGGAGGTGAGTGCGGTTCGGCGCGATGGGGAAGAACACCTTCACCGCCACGATGCTCCCCAACCGGGAGTGGCGGGCCCGGTAGACGACGCCGCTGCCACCCGAACCGATCGTCTGGAGGAGCAGATAGGGACCCACCCGCTGGTGAAGCAGCAGGTCCGGGTTTTCCCTCCAGGTCTGAAACAGCGGGCCGGACGGACCGGCGGCGGGGACCGCGGTCGGCGATGGGGACGGAGTGGCCAGCCCCATTTGCGCGTGCACGGCGGCGAGTAGAGCGTGGAAGTGCTGTTCCTGGGGTTCAGGGAAGGCGTTCAACCAGTGCGGCGTGCTGATGAAGTACTCCATGCTGGGAGAGAGCGGCACATCCGCAATGCGGAACGGCAGGAGCACCACCCGTTTGCTGACCGCTCGCTCCACCTCCCGCAGAACCTGGGGGGATTCGTTCGCGGCTCCCGAGTAGACCAGCACCAGGACCCGGCTGTCGTTGATCCCCCCGAGAATCGAAGCGCTGTACGGAACGCCGGGCGTGATGTCCCGCGGCGCGATCCAGCAGGGGCAGCCCCCGGCTTCCAGCACCGCACAAATCCGGCGAGCCACCTCGGCATCCACGCTGGCGTGGCTGATGAAGACGTGTCCCGGGTCGCTCATTCGATGCTGTTCCGCCGCGCGATCTCCCCTTCCTTCTCTCGCTCCCCTCAGAACGATGTGCCGCGAGGATCTGGGTCACAAGGAAAATCCGGCGCAGGTCGGGGTCCTTCGCAGGCAACCTGGCGAGCGCCAGGAGGGAGCCGGGCCGGTTCTGCGACACCGTGGATGCCGGGCGCCCGGTCGTACTCAGCGTGACGACCTTCCCGTCGTGGGACTATCCAACCACCCACGACACCGGGGAGGGGCGGTGCTGCCCCTGCCGGGAGAGCAGAACGACGGCGGACACCCTATCTGCGTGGTCGGCTACCAATTCGATACCGACGTGCCCGGTGGCGGCATGTTTCTCTTCCGCTGCTCGTGGGGCCGCGCGTGGGGCAAGGCCGAAAGCGGGATGCCGCCGGGCTACGGCGCCCTCTTCTTCGAGTACGTCGCACAATACGGCCTGGGGGCGTTCGTGTAGGCCGCCGCCTCTATTGGAACAGGGGAAAGAGCACCCCGGACTCTTTCCTCACGCCTCACCACTCACTTCTCGAGCCGGGCGGCGCCGATGATCTCCCGGACGTCGGCGATTTCGTTCCGGCGCAGCCAGGTTTCCAGCCCATCCAGGATTTCCGGAATCGCCATCGGGTTGAAGAAATTGGCCGTACCGACCTGGACGGCGGTGGCGCCGGCCATCAGGAACTCCAGAGCGTCGCGCCAGCAGGCGATGCCGCCGATGCCGATGACGGGGATGGAAACCGCACCTACGACTTCGTAGACCATCCGCAGTGCCACGGGCTTCACGGCCGGGCCGCTCAGGCCGCCGGTGCGGTTGCCCAGTACGGGGCGGCGGCGGTCCACGTCAATCGCCATTCCTACCAGGGTGTTGATGAGTGAGACGGCGTCCGCACCGGCGCTCTCGGCGGCGCGGGCCAGCGCGGCAATGTCCGTCGTGTTGGGCGAGAGCTTCGGGATGAGGGGACAGCGGCAGACCGGACGACAGGCGGAGACCGTCTCGGCGACCGCGTCAGGCGCCACGCAGAATTCCGCCCGCCCGCGGCCTACATTGGGACACGATAGGTTCAGCTCGATCGCTGACACGCCGGGTTCGGCGGAGAGCATGCCGCACAGGTCCACATACTCCTGCACGGAATTCGCGGAGACATTCACCCAGATCGGAATGCCCAGGGAGTGCACGCGCGGCAGGATCGTCTCGCGAAACGCAGCGGGCCCCGGATTCTGGAGTCCGATCGCGTTCAGCATCCCGGCCGGTGTTTCTGCAATCCGCACGTCCGGGTTGCCGGGCCGCGCATGCGGGGTGACGGCCTTTCCTACGAGGGCGCCCATCCGGCGGAGATCCCAGAACCGCGCGTATTCCTCGCCCCAGCCGAAACACCCGGAGGCGGAGAGGACCGGATTCTGCAGGCGCATGCCGGCCACTTCGACGGCCAGCGAGGGTCCGGTCGCCACGTGCGGTTCCCTCATGGCATGAGGCTCCAATCCACGTCCCGGGCCGGGAATACCGGCCCATCGGAGCAGACGCGGGCGTAGCCCCCGCCGCGGCGGGGGATGGTGCAGCCGAGACACGCCCCCACTCCACACGCCATCGGCGCCTCGAGTGCCAGCTCGGTAGGTGTTTCCGTGGCTTCCGTGATGCGGGCCACGGCGCGCAGCATCGGCATCGGACCGCAGGCATAGACGGTGGCGCGCTTCCCCTCCAGAGTCCGCGGCAGGAGATCGGTGACATAGCCCCGATGGCCGGCGCTGCCGTCGTCCGTGGCGCAGCGGAACGTCACCCGTGCCCGCTTCAGTTGTTCCAGTCCGACAAGAAGCTCCCCGCGCTGCGCTCCGATCAGCGCGACGATCTCCATCGGTACTGCCAGCGCCGCGAGCCGCTCTGCCCAGAAGACCAGCGGCGGCACCCCGACGCCGCCTCCCACCAGTACCACCCGTTCCCCCTCCGGCAGCCGAAATTGGTTGCCCAGCGGCCCCCAGGCGCGGACGTACATCCCGGGCTCGTGGCCGCGCAGTCGCCCGGTCCCGCGGCCAACCACTCGATAGAGCACCGATAGGGTGCCGCCTTCCGAGTCGGCGTGGAAAACGCTGAAGGCGCGCGGCAGCAGCGGGTCCCACGCATCGAGCGCCCGCAGCATCACAAACTGCCCCGGACGCGCCTGCTCGGCGATCGGCGGCGCATCCAGGGTCAGCACGAAGTGCTCGGGCGCGACCTCGTAGTGGTCCAGGACTTCCGCTTCCAGAATGGGAATCAACGGTTTCCCTCAGCTCCGCGCACAGGCGGGTCGCCGATGACGAGTTCGAGCACGTCTTCGCCCACCCGCACCGCGCGAAACGGCGCAATCTCCACTCCCTTGCGGCGCAGAATGACGCGCAAGTCCACCTCGATCCGATTTTCCGCAGTCAACAGCAGTCCCGGCCGGCGCGGTACTGCCGAGCGCAGGGCCGCGGTCCAGACCATCGCCGGAATCGGGAAAATCCCGGCCTTCACCGAGACGACCTCAAGCCGCAGCCGCCCTTCCCGGCTCGCGCCGGGGCGGACTTCCACTGTGGCGCGCAGGCCCCGCGTTTCCACGGCCAGCAGGATTGCCCCGCCGCCGAGGCGTTCCACTCGCTTGACCGGGGTTCCCGGGGGCAACAGCGCCTCCACCGCCGCACGTGACAGGCGGAGCACAAAGTGCTCAATGTCCAGCCGGGGCTTCTTCTCAAGCAGCGCGGCGGCACTGGTGGTCAGGCGCAGGCCGGAGAGTTCCAGGCCTCGTACCGCCATCGCCTAGCCGCTGACGATCCGCAGCCCCGCCGCGGTGATCTCGAGGCGGAAGCCACCCACCTGGAGATCGAGCGCTACCTTTTTGCCCCCACGCTCCGCCTGCACCTGGAGACGGCCATCGGCGACCGATGCGCTCGGCGGGGCGTCTCCCTCCTGCGCGACCGCGCCGAGCAACGCGTTCAACGCCTGCGGGGAAACGGAAACGTCCAACTTCGTCAGCTTCACCTCGGCGCCCTGCTTGTTCACGAGGGCGGCAATGCCGGTGGGGCTGATCTCCAGCGCGACGTCGTTGACGCGAATGCCTTCCTGGTCCATGTCTGGTTGAGTTCCTTACTGCGAGACAGGGTTCTAGGGTTCCAGGGTTCTAGGTACTGGGTTCCGGGGTTCCACCGCCTGGAACCCTGAAACCCCGAGAACCCTAGAACGAGGACCCTACGCTCTAGTGTGTCCGATTCCGAAGCGTCGCGTGTAGCACCCGGAGCCATCCGGAGAGTGCGATGGCCGCCTGGATGAGCCGGTAGGCCGGTGCGGCAAGACGGGAGCGGTAATGTCGCGCGTAAAACCGCTGCAATCCCAGGTGCGAAAGCCGGATCGCTTCGGGGCGCACCTGGCGGGTGCTGGCGCCGCCATGATGCACCACACGGATGCGCGGATCGTACAGAATCCGCCACCCCGCGAGTTGCAGGCGAAAGCAGAGGTCCACGTCGTTGAAGAAGAGCGGGAAATCCTCGTCAAAGTGGCCGACCTGGTCCAGCGCGCTGCGGCGGAACAGGAGCGCAGAGGTCATCGGCTGATCCACCTCGGAAACCCGATCCTGCGGCGGCTGCGCGGCCCGGTACGTGCCCCACGGACTGTGCGGCACACAGCGGGCCAGCCCGGTGAGTTCCCCGAGGAGGGCCTGCGGGCCGGGAAAGCCGCGCACCGATTCCTGCAGGCGACCGTCGGGGTAGGTCAGCGCTGGGGCGACGGCTGCCGCCTGGGAGTGCTCTTCCAGACATTGGATGAGTGCGCCGGGAGCGCCGCGAGGGACTTCCGTGTCCGGGTTCAGCAGCAGAACCCACCTGCCCCGCGCCGCGGCGAGCCCCTGATTGTTGCCCGCAGCGTAGTTCCGATTCTCCTGGTTCGCGACGAGCCGCACTTCCGGGAACTCCGCCGCCACCATCGCTGCGCTGCCGTCAGTGGAGGCATTGTCCACCACAATGACTTCGCTGCCTCCGGTGACGTCGGCGAGAGCCGTCCGCAGCGACGCCAGGCAGGCCCGCAGCAGATCCCTGGTGTTCCAGTTTACCAGGACGACGGAGAGATCCACTGCCGAAGCTCCGGAAGAAAGCCGATCACCCCATCGGGGCAGGCAGCCGCAAAGAAATCCACGGTGCGTTCCCCATTGCAGATTCCCAGGGTCCGCATGCCGGCCCGCTGGCCCCCGAGAATGTCCATTGTATGATCGCCGACCATCACCGACCGGGCTGGGGTGGCCCCCAGCCGTTCCAGCGCCAACCAGAGATGGATCGGATCCGGTTTCACCCGGGGCACATCGGCGCGGGTGAGCAGCACATCGTGGGGCAGGGGGAACTGCGCCAGGGTGCGCTCCACGGCCTGCGGACTGTTCCGGGTCACGATACCGACCCGGAGGCCCGCGTGTTTGAGCCAGCCCAGCGTCGCCACGGCTGCCTCCGCTTCCTCGATCTGCTCGCACGCCGCCAATTCGATGTCAATCAGCGCCGCCTCGCATTGGGTACGAAAGTCTGCGGGATCGGACACCCGTGGCGCCACGTCGGTGATGATCGTGAGAATGTCGAGTCGGGTTGGGTCCCCCAACTCAACGCCGAACGCCCCCACGATGTCGAGAATCGCCCGCTTCATTGCCGGGAAGTCTATGCGGCTGTGAACCAGCGTGCCGTCGAGATCGAACAGCACTGCTTCGAGATCGGACCAGGGCGCCGGAGTGGCCCGAGGCCGTTCCTGAAGCGCAAGTGCCATGCTTTCTGTCTCCTGAGACCCGGGGAGAGTAGGAAATGGGCGATGGGCTAATCGCAGCCGTTGGGACGCTCGGGCCCGGAGGGCGGCCACTCGTTCCTCATCACCGAGGGAATTTGGAAAGACGCAAAGCGGTGCCGGCAGTACGCTCAGACCGAAGTGCCCGCCGCTCACTCTGCACTCCCCGCCCACGCACTCCGACCTCCTACCTTCTAATCTTCTATCTTGTATTGCCTCTTTCCGCATCGAGAATCGGGAAGGAAGTTGGCGCCGCGAAGGCGGAAGAAACAACGTCAGGATTCCTGTTTCCTGCCTTCGTCTCCCTCATCAACTTCGTGCAAACCCTTCACGCACAGACCGAACTGCGGCTTGCCCGCGCCGCGGCCCGCCTGCCCGACCCGGGCAGTGCCCTGCTGCTCACGCCCGGCGCCGACCTCTGGTACCTGACTGGATTCGAGCACAGCCACGCGGGCGAACGCCTCCTCGCCCTGGTGCTCCGGCAGGATGGGTCGTCCGACTGGATCGTTCCGGCCATGAATGTCCCGCAGGTGGAGCCCCACCGCGTTGCCGGCCAGGCACTCCGCGCCTGGACCGATGCTGAGACGTTCGGACCGGCGCTGGCGGCCGCAGTCCGGGGGACACCCACCGTCTATTTCGATGAGGAAGCGCGCGCCGGCTTCCTGCTGGACCTGCTGGCGCTGCCGAATGCGCCGGCCGCGCGTCGCTCCGGTGAGATCCTGCGCGGGCTCCGGCTGTGCAAGGATACTGCCGAACTGGCCGCGATGCGCGCTTCGGCCCGGGTAGTGGACGACGCCATCCCCGAGGCGGTCGCGTTCTGCCGCGCGGGCCGGACCGAACTCGAGATCGCGGCGGACCTGTGCGCGGCACTCGTCCGCCGCGCGCCGGCGGCGACTGTCGCCTTCACCATTGTGGCCGGCGGCCCCCATTCGGCACTGCCGCACCACGAGACCGGCATTCGGCCGCTCGAGCCGGGGGATGTGGTCATTCTGGACTTCGGCGTGCGACTGCACGGCTACCTCAGCGACATTACCGTGACCTGTTCGGTCGGCGATCCACGCGACCCGGAGGTGTCCCGGGTCTACCGGACGGTGTGGGAAGCCCAGCAGCAGGCGATTGCCGCGATCCGCCCCGGCGTGCCCTGTCGTGACGTAGACGCCGCCGCCCGGTCGCACATCCAGGCCGCGGGATACGGCGAGCAATTCCTGCACCGCACCGGGCATGGCCTCGGCATCCAGGTTCATGAACCGCCCTACCTGGTGGGGAACAACGACGAGCTACTCGAAGAGGGCATGGTCTTCAGCATCGAACCGGGCATCTACCTGGCGGATCGCTTCGGTGTGCGGCTGGAAGTGATCGCGAGTGTGACGGCGGACGGAGTCGCTTTGCTGAACGCGCCCAGCGCCGCGGACATCAGGACGTAGCGGCTCGGATTTCGGGCTTTTCGGGCTCTTGGGTTCCATGGTTCAGGGTTCCGCCGCCCGGAATCCTGAATCTCCCCTCTTCCCTCTCCCCTCTTGCGAGCTTGCGCCCAATGGAACAGCTACAACGCCTTCTCCGGCAGGGGCTTGATGCCGGATATTACCTGGGGGCTGCGTTTTCCGTGGTCCACGTATGTGACGGAGTGCTCGGGCGCGGGTGGGTGGGCCGGGCCCAGGAGAACCCGGATGTGTTCGTGGGTGCGGATACAGTCTGGGACCTGGCTTCGCTCACCAAGCCGCTCGCGACCGCCGGCTCAATTCTCATGCTGGCAGGAGAGGGCGCCTTTCACCTGGACGAGGATCTGGCGCGGTTTCTTCCGGGCGATTCTCCGTCGCTGCGAGGCATCACGCTCCGGCACTGCCTGACCCACACGTCCGGGCTGAGGCCGTGGGAGAAGCTGCATTCTCAGAACTGGAGCCGCTCAGAGATTGTGCACAAGGTGCGCAGCGCCGAGCGCCAGCGGCCCGCGGGGCAGGGTTACGCGTACTCCGATCTGGGCTACATCTTGCTGGGCGAGGTGGTCGAGAGCGTGTCGGGACACTCGGTGGCTGCCTTTGCCGCAGAGCGGATTTTCGGCCTGCTCGGTATGCTGCACACCACGTACCTGCCGCCGGCGGAGTGGGCCGGGCGTGTGGCTGCCACCCGTTGCCCGGACCGGAAGCGGGTCCTCGTCGGCGAGGTGCATGACGGCAACTGCTGGGCGATGGGCGGTGTTGCGGGGCATGCCGGGCTCTTCGGCTCCCTCGGCGATCTGGAGACCTACGCCCGCATGATCCTGAACGGCGGAGAGGTGGGAGGAACCCGGATCCTGGCGCCGCTCCTCGTGCGCCAGATGGGGCGGAACCAGAACCCGGCAGGCATTTCCGGCCACACCCTCGGGTGGTTCACACGACCCAACGGCTACTTTCCCGGAGGCGACTTCCTGCCCCAGGAAGCATTCGGTCACACGGGTTTCACCGGGACCAGTCTGGTGCTGGCGCCGTCACTCGGAATCGGAGTGGTGCTGCTCACGAACCGGGTGTATATGGAGACGGACGCGGCCCCGTTTCTGCGTTTTCGCCGTCGCTGGCACAATGCTGCGGCGGCCTGCCTCTCCACCCCGGCTGACGACCCTCGTGCTGCCGGTGCTGCCTGCGGAGCTGTATAACGTTGACCGCTCACCCTCCCTCCGGACTTCCCGACGACGCTACCCGCGCCGGAATTGCGGCGCTGCACGCCTCCCCGCAGCAGTTGGTGTTTGAGTTCACGGGTGTCGGCAGCATGGCGCTCTTCTGGCTGCACAGCGTGGGCGGCTCTTCGCGCACGGTGCTTGAGGCAACCGATCGCTACGCCACCGGGTCCCTCACGGGCCTGCTCGGGTCGGCGCCGGCACGGTTTGTGGCGCCCGAAACGGCTCGCGCGATGGCCGAACGGGCCTATCTGCGGGCCCGGCGGCTGGCGGGCAGCTTAGGGGATCAGTGTCCGCCGGTCCTGGGGGTCGGGGTCACGGGCACCATCGCCACGGATCGGGCGAAGCGGGGCGATCATCGCGTGTGCGTGGCCGTCCAGGATGCGATGCGGATGGTCACGCGGTCGCTGACGCTGACCAAAGGCGCCCGGGACCGGTTGGGCGAGGAGGCGGTGGTGGCGCACCTGTGCCTGAGTGCGGTCGCGGAGGCGTGTGGGATCGAACCGTGCGTGCTGCCGCTGCTGCCCGAGGAGGTCGTGGAGACGGTGCACGAGGCTGCGCCGGATCCGGTGCGGCAGCTCCTGGACGGGCTGGCGGGCACCGTGCTGGTGCGCGCCGACGGCCCGCGCGAGCCCGAGGCCACCGTACGCGGGGCGCTCCTCTGCGGTTCGTTCAATCCGGTCCACGAGGGGCACCGGCAACTCGCCTCGGTGGCGGAGCGCGTTCTGGGCATGCCTGTGCGGTTTGAACTCGCGGTGTGGAACGCAGACAAACCGCCGCTGGCGCGCGAGGAACTTGAACGGCGGATCTCGCAGTTCGGTGGTCGTGCGGACCTGCTGCTCAGCCGTGCCCCGCTCTTTCACGAGAAAGCGGCGCTCTATCCGGGATGTGTGTTCATCATCGGGCACGATACGGCGGCGCGGGTACTGGACTCGCGCTACTATGGGAGTGACGTCGCCCGCGATCGGGTTTTCGAGACGCTGCGCCGCCAGGGCTGCCGCTTCCTGGTCGCCGGAAGGTTTCACCACGGCGCGTTTCAGACGCTCGACCCGGACACAGCGCCCGAAAGCGCGCGCGATCTATTGCAGTGCCTCCCGGAGAGTGAGTTCCGGGTGGATCTCTCTTCGACCGAACTGCGCCGCAGTACAACCCCGTAGGGTCGAGGTCGATCCTGCCCGTACGGCATGGCGTCCTCCGTTTCGGTCCAATACCAGGACTCTGTAGTTTAGCGGTTTTCGGGGGCAGCCGGGGTGAAATCAGGCTGCCTGGGGCAGTGCGGGGGCGTTTTCCGCGGTTCCGGGTCCCGCTGCTGAACCCGGAAAAATGCGCGCGCCGGCCGGCGCGTGCGAGAGGCGCTGCTGTTGGCTGAGGGTCAGATCCCCAACGGTTTGCGCCAGTCGCCGTAGATCGGCTGTGGCGTGGCTTTCCAGCAAAGGGCTCGGGAATCTGCTCCGCTTCCCGCCGTGCGTTGACCGTTTTGGGACCCTTCCCCGGCACCCACGTCCCGAGTGTGCCCGAGTTGCGGTTGTAGACCGCGGTCCCAAACCGGCGATGAACTGCGGCCAACACCACAAAAAAAGCGGAGAGCGCATCATGCGCCCTCCGCTCCGCCGCCGTTGTCTACTGCAAGACCGCAGTTGCGATCACGGTCCGGTTACTGGGGCGTGAGCAGGCAGGCCCGCTCGATGCCGCCCCGGAGCGCCTTGCCCGCGATCAGGCCTGATGGGCTCAAGCCGGGGGCGGAGGTAATAGAAGCCTTGCCGCGGTTGGGCGTCAGGCTATCCAGACTCTTGATCGCTCCGCTGCCTACCTGCCAACGGAAACCGAGTTGCTTCCCCTTGCCGTAGGTATAGCCGACCACTGTCCCCGCCCCATTGATGTCAGAAGCCTCACCGCCGGAGAGGCCAGACCCTGAAAGAGGGATAAGCGACCCGGCTGGGCTCCGGTATACGGGACCTCCGGATAACGTGCCGACGATCCCTCCCGTGTCATTGATCCCGCGCGCATAGCCCATCGGGGACAGACTGATGAGCGGCGACGCGCCGGTGAAGAGGAAGGCGCCGCCGGCAGAACCCACCACGTGTCCACTCGCATTCACGGCATCCGCCCACCCCAGCGTTCCGCTGACCGTCCCCAGATCATGGAAGACGGCCGGCTGCGAGTTCAGGTCCATCACAAAGGGATGCCGATCGCCCGTGGCGCGCACCCTGCACTCTCCCGCAACGAGGCGGTTTTCGCTGATGTAGTTGGCGGCAAGCAACTCGACTTCAGCCGCGTCCTCGGCCGAGAGGTCGTCGTTCAGGTCCTGGACTTGACCCGTGCCGCTGTTCCAGAGGTAGGCGTGGATGGGGTTTCCAGGCCCGGGGATCTGGCTTCTTCCCACAACGTCGCCGTTGGCGTGGATCGAGACAGCGTGGTTCCAGGTGCCACCCAGGGTCGGGATCATGGTCATCGTGCCGTTGGACCAGTAAAAAGCCCTTTCATCGCGCTGCCAGACGGAACCGCCCGCCAGATAAGACATTCCGACGACGTGTCCGGCATCGGTCACGCCCGTCGCGACGGAGTAGTTGCCGCCGAGCGTGCCCAGTTCGGTGAGCGAGTAGGAGGTGGTGGTCTGGGACCAGGCCGGTACTGGGTCGACAAGAGCGGAACCGGCGGCAACGCCGGCAAGAAAACCGCTGCCAGAGCGAAGGCTCTCATCCACGGGTTCATCGTTCTGAAAACTCCTTGTGACTCGGGGCGGCCCCTCTTCGGTCCGCGTTGGAACCATCATAGAACGGCGCTCTCTACAGACTTTCTACAAGCGCTTCTGCCGGAAAAAACCATCACCCGAGCGCCAGGCGCACCGCCTCTTCCTGGGAAAGCGCTCGGCCTGACTGCCATGCCGCCGTGAAGCCGGCTTCGTCCAGCGCGGTCCGGACGTCAGCCTGCCAGCGGCGGATGACGGCCTTCTCGCATGGGCGGGGCTCAAACCCCGACGCCTCTCGCTGCGCCTCCATCGCCGCCGGAAGCCGCGCCGTGTCCTCGTAGCGACCCGTCGCCGCCATCGTGCCGGCCAGCCCCGTCAGCGCCTCGATGACGGAGCGCGGCTCGTCCAGCTCCAGGAACAGGTCCAGGCTCTCCACCAGCCGTTCCCGCGCCGGCTGCGGATCGCCCGTCTCCAGCAGCACGGGAACCGGGTTGTACAGCGCCGCTATCGTGAAGTGGGAATCAGCCGCCCTTCGCCGCCACAAACACCGGCGTGCTCGGCGAAAAACTCCCCTCCAGCCGCGGAAACTCGACTCGCTGCCGGACTCCCGCCTTCCGCGCGTGCTTCGTGACGCTCGCATCCAGCCAGAACTGCAATCCCGACAGCGTCAGGACCTTCCCACGCGGCGCGTCCTGGTAGACCAGGTCCGGCGCCTCGCCTCGCAGCGCTTCCAGCCACGCCTGGGTGAAGATGCCGTGCTTCAGGTCGTCGCTTTCGTAGCTGGGGGTGTCGCCGTCCGACGCCGCGCAGAGGATCAGGTTGCCGCCTTCGTCCAGGCCGCGCTTCAGGTCGCGGGTGTCAGCCGCGAGGACTTCGCCCTTGCGGAGGGGCATGTCCGGCGTGGGCATCCGGCGCAGGCCGGGGGCGGAGCGGCAGCAGTCCGCCAGCAGCCAGACGGTCTTCGCGACCTTCCGCAGCGGCTCCAGCCTGGCGAGGATCTCGGACCACGGCAGTCCCGTGCCGGCGGGGTTTTCGGGGTCGAAGCGGACCGGGGCGAAGTAGGTCTGCGTCGGCGCCGGTTTCATCGCCATCATCGCGTCAACCGGCAGATTCGCCAGGTTGACCGAAGGCGGGCGGACCGCGATGCCGTGGCCGGAAAGCGCCAGGACGACCGTGTCTCCGGGACGCGTGTTGGCCACGAGCGCATCCAGCGACTCTCGGATCTGGGCGAGAGTCGCTTCTGCGTTAACGAGAAGCTGGATGTTTGCACCCTTGTAGAGGCTGGTCCCGGCTTCGAGGCCGGCCTGCCCGCGAAAGGCGTCCGCCAGGGAAACGGCGTCCGACGCCGCGTATTTGAGCTTCGGCAGATTGGCGTAGTCGCCGATGCCGACGGAGAGGACGCGCAGGGAGCCGCGCCGGGCCTCCACCTGCGGACGGCGCAGACGGAGGATCTGCCGGTCGGAGACGGATCCGCCGGTGGTCTCTACCTGCACGGCAATGCGGAGGAACTCGCCGTCTGTGTCCTCGATCGGGAGGATGTGCCGGATCTGCAGGAAGTTCGTATATTGCGGCTGCTTGATCAGGGTAGCGAATTCCTCGGGCAGTTCGTGCGCCAGTTTCTCGCGGCCCTCGCCCTTCTCCAGCAGCCGGCCCTTCTCGAAGACCTGCCCCTCGCCAAACGAGTCGCCTTTCTCCAGGAGACGGCCCTTCTCCAGCAGCCGGCCTTTTGGATCCACCTCTGGCATGTCGAAGCCACGCACGCCTCCGAGTTCCCTGCCGTTTAACCATAGCCGGTAGGAACGGCACGGGATGGGCGATAAGAATGCGATCTGGAGACCCACCTCGGAAGTGACAACACTGTTTCCGTCTGGTGGGCCGAGTAGACGGACCTGTGGCTGAAACGAGGGAGGTGCGTCGCTAAAGCGATCTGCGTCGACCGAGAAGCGCACGGGGTCCTGCGAGTTTCCCAGTACCTTTGCTGCCTCAGCCAGCGAGCCGTCCTCGACGAGTAACCGCGCAAGCAGCCTCCGGGCCGACGCTGCCAAACGGGAACTAGGTTGCTGCAGAATCTCCTTCAACAGGGTCTTTGCCTTATCTCGCTGCCCCAGTTCATCGTAAACACACGATAGATAGGAGCGGACTTCGCTGAGATCGACCTCCCCCAAAAAACTACGGAATTCATTTGCGGCTTGGACGCCAAACCCCAGCGACTCCTCAAGGTCGCTCCTCGCAGCGACGAGCGATCCCTTCAAGTAGTTGAGCGCTCCGCGATCTTGATACAGCAGCATGAGGGCTTTGGTATACCTGGCCCCCGCGAAACCGCCTCCCCGCGCCGCTTTCCGGAGTCGCTGCTCGTATTGCATTGCGGCGTTGACCAGCCGCTCCGCTTGGGGCAGCCGTCTCTGATTTAGATTAGCCCTGGCATTTTGAACAAGTAGGATGGCCGGAAACGTATCGCTTCCGCATGCCTCGCTCCAGTGCACCGCCCGCTCGAAATAGCGATCCGACGCTTCGGACTGCTTTAGGTACGACAGCGCCCACGCTGCGTCGGTATAGGTGTTGAATTGAGTCATGAAGGAACCGGAGCCCGTATTTCGCGGTTCGCAACATCTGACCCGTTCGGGCCACAATGCGGAGCCAGAATAGCAAACTATGTGATCGAACTATTGGGCGACACCTGAGGAACACCAAGTGAAATCAGCCGCTGGAGCTTGTTTTCTGTAACCATGACCACAGAAAATTGTTGGGTTAGTTACGATTATGTTGAACCGCGAAATACGGGCGGAGCGTCGATTTAAACCATGCTCCCCGACATGCCCCTCAAGAAGGCGAATCGTACGATTGAACCGGTCGACGGCGCCGAGGAAGTCACCTTTGGCGAAGTGCTCCTGTCCATCCATATACAGACTCCATGCCTGGCGCTCCCACTCGGGCAAACCCGCGAGATATCTCCCCCAGACATCGTCCTGAACCGGTATTTCGCGGTTCGGGAGGTCGATGTGTGTGTGGGACCCTGGTTCGCGAGGACTGGGAGGGACCTACCAGGGCGGCTTCGGCACCCCCAACAGACGCAGTAACTGCTCTTGCACGCGGGTCAAAGGCGGCAACCG
>SYMT01000597.1 GCA_005805375.1 Actinomycetota bacterium | reverse complement strand
CAAGGCACTCCAAGATATCGCCGGGCCGGCAGAGGGATAGTGTGTCTCCAGACCAGGAAGGTTCTACACGAGTGGCGGGTGTGGGAGCGATGATTCCATTCCACAGTTCCCCCACGACAACCCGGGGACTTGCTACCGTCTCCCGGGCAGCGGACGCAGTTCCTCCGCCAGCGCTGTGTAACCCTGCGCGGCGGCCCGGTCCGCAGCGGTCTTCCCAGCGTAGCTGGCTGGCGGCGCCCGACCAGCGCCGTGCTTCAGGAGCAGCCGGCACATCGCCGTCGCGGCCTTGCGATCTGGGCAGGAGGCGGCGAGCATGAGTGGGCTACACCCCTCGGCGGGGTACCAGAAGTCTGCGTCCGCTCCGTACTCCAGAAGCAGGCGGATCATCCGAGGATCACCCTTGTTGGCGGCAGCGAAGAGGGGCGGCCACACACCCTCATTCGGATCCCCTCCGCGGAGCAAGATCCAATGCATCATCCAGAGATCCCCGTGCTCGATCGCATCGCTCAATGGCGTATCGAACGTTCGGTCGTTGTAGTATCCGCCTGACGCTCCCGAGAGGAGTGCCACGCGGATCTGCGTGTAGTCCTCGGCGATCATCGCTCGGCGCAGCCATTGGTTCTGCGGGGCCGGGAGTTCCTTGACCCACCCCGTCTGCCGTCGAACTTGAGCTGCGGGCCACTCGTACAGGATGGCGACGATCAGCAGTAGTAAGTAGAAGCACGGTCCGGGTCGAACTCGCCGAAACGCTCGGGTCAGGGCAGACGGTCGCATGTTGACTACTCCAGCACGCAGGAGGATGGAACCACAGACTTCCTGATCTCTCTACCATCCCCACACTGTCGGGGGCGGCGTTGGGACCAGTACGATGTTCCCCTTGCAATCCACCTGTTGGTCCCGCGCGGCCAGTGTGTCCCGCCATTCGCCCGTGAGGTTCGACACAGGATCGATCTGGGCCCAGAACGTTACGGGCCCGGTCCCTACCCGACCATAGCACCCCGCAGCGAAGTTGTACCAGCACGCCTGCGGCAGCTGCACGGCACAGATGTGGTCGCTCGTGCTGCATCCTGAAAACTCACTGTACATCGCAGCGTACCTGGAAATATCGAACGTCCTGAGCGTTTCCGCACCACTATCTGCAAGCAGGGCACCAAACTCGAACACCGACCTCCAGCGCCCCACCCTGGGAGCGTACGTCCGCTGCCGCACGTAGTCTTCCTCCCGATCCACCTCTCGGTAGTAGCCCGCGTCGCCGTTGTACCAAAGCCGGTTCCCGGAACTCCCCGCGCGCGTCAGCAGACTCCCCCACGGGTCCAGCCCCAGGCGATCCACCGCCGCTCCCGTCCCGTGCGTCAGGCACAGCAGGCTGCCCTGCGTGTCCCAATGGTAATACCGGCTTCCCGCCGCTCCCGCCTCCGCCAGCGCCGCCAGCAGGTCGCCCCGATGGTAGGTGCGCACTGCGCTCCCAGCACTCCGCTCCTGCAGCAGGTCGCCGTAGCCGCTGCTCCCCCGGCTGTCCCACACCAGGTCCCGCGACCCCCCGCTGTCTGCCACTTGCTGGCGCACCCCATCCGGGCGATAGGTCATCGTGTTCCGGAGCCCGCTCGGGAGTACCGCCTCCGTCAGGCGGCCCTCGGCGTCCAGGCACGTACGGTGGGACCGGCAATCGTGGGTGGTGTCAGACACGTGCCTGTGAAGAGGATCCCATGCCTACTCCCGATCCGGCGAAGGACGTAGTTCTTCCGCGAGCGCGGCATATCCCCGTGCGGCTGCGATGTCCGCGGCGGTCTTCCCTTCCTTGCATCTGGCGGCGCGATTAGCCCCAAGCTGTAGCAGCAAACGACACATTGCCGTCGCCGCCTCGGGGGTGCTCGAGCGAGCTGCATGCATTAGTGCGGTGGACCCGCTGTTCTCAGCGGCTGTCCGGTTCACACTCGCGCCGCAAGCCAGGAGGATGCATACCGCCTGCCGATCGCCCTCCTGAATCGCCAGATCGAGCACGGTGAGTTCTCCCGCCACGTCCGAATTCGGGTCGGCGCCCCGGCCCAGGGACCACACCAGCATCCACGTGTCTCTGCTTGTGATGGCTCGAGTGAGCGGCGTATCACCCGTCCAGGCCCGCGTGCTACCCTGCGCACCCCACAGGAGCAGCTCCCAAATGCGGGCGTGGCCTTCCTGGTGCTCGAGTGCCGCCCCCATCAAGCCGTTCTGCCACACGGGGAAGGCATAGAGCCCGCCGATCACCAGAGTGGCTCCCAGCAGAATGGGCCTGAGGAATCGCCACCACTGTTGTGGGCTGGGGGCTCCCAGCACAGCCGTGAGGTAGAGGATCCGCCCGTATTTGCACGTCATGGAGGCTCCTATCAGGTCAAGAAGGTCTGGCCCCAGTAGGACGGCGGGTCCAGGGCCATGCGGAGGAGTTGGCCGTCGCAGTTTACATTGGTCACGCTCCGTCCCGCATTCGAGTCCCTCCATTCAGAGGACTCGCAACCATGAACGTAGCGGAACCAGCACCGCATGCGTCTTGCTCTACTCACGGCCTCCCAGAACGGTCCCTGTCACCCGGAGCACGCGCTGGCGGCGCTGACCGGGGTCCTCACTCCGGAACGGTTACCACAGGCGCTGGCCGCAGCCGGGCTCCACACCCAACGGGAGCGCAAACTGCCCTTCGAGGCGGGGCTCTGGTTGGTGATGGGCATGTCTAAACGGCATTGAGACTTGTCCGGCCTCGCACCCGCAAGCTACGGCTGGGTCTGCTCTCGCCGGACTTGCCCGCTCCTCGCCCGATGCAACTGGTCCCACTCTGCCGAGAAGACAAATCCAGGTCGGCCAGGGCTACGCATGCGGATCAGCGCTGTCCTCGCCGCCGTCCCCACGCTGGCGCCCCGGTCCCTGCTCCAGATGCGCCGCTGTACGACGCGGCGCGTTCTCTGTCGCTGCACGCGCCCGGATCAGGGTAAACGGCCGGTGGGGAAAGAGCGCACCCCGGCGGCGAGGCTGTCCGGGAGGAACTTGCGGGTCCGACCGAACTGGCCTCCCTGCACCAGGCGCCGCCCCCACCGCAGAATCTGGCGCAGTCCCATCCAGGGCTGACCCAACCAGGAAATCCGCCAGTTCTGGAAGAGAAGGGTCGGCGCGCCCCTGTTTTCGCCGGAGAGCGGAGAAGCATAGTCCTTCGGTACAAGGTCCCGCTCCCAGGGGCGAGTGGTCCCCTCGACAATCCGGAGGGGGCTGTGCGGCAGGCACGGCATCAAAGTCCACTGCCCGGATGCGCGGGTGAGGACGCGATCCCTTTCCTTTGTGGTCAGGAAATATTGATGGAGTCCCACAAGCATGTGCTCGCCCACCTTCGGGAGACGCTGGTACCGGGGAGACCAGCGCACCCGGGCGAAGCGGGGCACCGGTGGGGTAGAGGGGTGCGGGGTAAAGTCCTCGTACACCTCCACCACGTAGAGAGCCACCTCCTCGCCCCGGCCGGGTCCCTGTCCCAGGTCGGTCCCGCGTGCCACCAATGCCCGGACCTCTCCATGGACGAAACGTCCTGACAACCCGGCGAACTCGGGATAGGGCAGTGTTACCAGGTCCGGAGGTCCGCCGGCACTGGAAATCGTCACACTACCGGTTGGAAAGATGTCCGGGATGAAATTCACGGTGAACGCAGTGACTAACCTGCCCACCGACGCTGTAACGGTTACGGACGCACTGTCGGACGCTCTGCACCGGAGTTCGACCCGACTCTGACCGTCTCGCCGAGTAGTCATTTGGACGGAAGGAGAGTAGGCTTTGCCTGTGGCCGGATTGACCAGTTCGGCTATAGAGGGTGGTGCGTTTGTTTTCCACTTCACCGTCACGTCGGGGCATGGCCTTCCCCCCACATCCAGCACCCGTGCACTCAGCAACTGTGACGACGCAGGCAGGCCAAGATCCAGGGGGCAGTAGTGTTCGTCCGCCGGGTCAGCGGGCGCCACCGGCCTGAGCCGAAGCTCGGCAGGGCTGGTCCGGGCTGCAGCAGCGACCACAGCGGGAGGGGGCGAGAGCGTGCCTGGAGGCCGTGGCCCGAGGCGCTGGGTCGGGTGGGATGCAGGGTCGTTCCCAGAGGCGACTGGTGTTCTGAGGGCAAGCTGCTGTCTGGGGGACGCCGGAATGTCCCGGATGCCCCGAAAGCGTGAATCGGGCGCAAGCCAATTCTGCGGGAGGGAGTACGGGCGGACGCGAGCGGAGCGCGGGGTGGGCCGCCGGGGAACTGGGTGGCCGCAGGGTGGTTGCGGCGCCAGGTTCTTGTCCCAGCCCGACGTCCGTAGTGACGAAGTGAGGTTCGAGCGGGAGGGGGTGTGAATTCTCTCGCCGGAGCTATCCGACATCTGCATCCCACCCGATTGGCACAGAGCCGGCAGGGCAACGATAGTCAGGACGAACGTGCCCGAAACCGGTGCGGGATGGGGGAGGAGGAGTGTGCTCACCTGGTTGAGGCCCTGAAGGTCCGAGCAGTATTGGATGCTGAATTCTCGCTCCATTCCTCTCTTTCTGCCAGGTTGGGACTACGCAAATCTCATTTCGCAGCAGGCGCACGCTGCTCACCGGGCCGCGCGGGGTCGCCGGGGGCAGTCCGCGCGGTTCCCAAGCGGATCCGGGCTGCACCGCCAGCGGTGCACCTTGTTCAACCGGCGCTCACTGGCTGTTGTGACGGCGTGGGGTGCCTCCCTCGCACGTGCGGGTGGCGCTGACAGACGGGTCCTGCGCAGGCCCTCCGGGAGCACTCTCGCACGGAGAATTGCGGGTCACTCCGGCCCAGCCCGCGCGGCGTTCCCTGTTTCCTCACTCCCCGATCGCATTCCGGAGAACGCCGTTTGCGGACTCCAGGCGGGTCCTGGCGGTGTCGGAATCGAGTCCGGTGAGGCCCATGAGAATGGCGAGTTTGGTCTCTCCGCCCGCCGCGTGAAAGAGGCGGGCCGCTTCGCCCGCCTCGACCCCCGTGACCAGGCAGATCAGCCGATGCGCGCGGCGGACCAGTTTCTCGTTCGTCGCGCGAACATCCACCATAAGGTTGCCGTAGGTCTTTCCCAGGCGCACCATGGCCATCGTCGTCAACATGTTCAGCACCAGCTTCTGGGCAGTGCCGCTCTTCATCCGGGTGGACCCGCTGACCGGCTCCGGCCCGACCAGCGGAGCGATGAGCACATCCACACGACCCTCGAACTCGGAGGGCTGATTGGTCGTAATCCCGAGCGTGCGTGCGCCGATGCCGCGGGCCTCATCCAGGGCGCCCAGCACGTACGGCGTGCGTCCGCTCGCCGCAATCCCGCAGACGACATCGCGCGCCTCTACCCGCGCCTCATGCATGGCCGCCGCACCGGCCGCCGGGTCGTCCTCGGCGCCCTCAATGCTCCGGCGGAGTGCTGTGTCGCCTCCTGCGATGAGCCCCACCACCCGATCGGGCGCCATTCCAGAGGTAGGAGGGATCTCTGAGGCATCCAGGCAGCCGAGGCGTCCGCTGGTCCCCGCGCCGACGTAGATCAGGCGGCCGCCGGCGCAGAACGCCGCTACCACGCACTCTACGGCTCTCGCAATCGCGGGGATCTCCGCGCGGACGGCTACGGGAACGCCGCGGTCCTCGTCGTTCAGGCGCGAGAGAGCGCCTTCCAGCGGCAGGATGTCCAGATCAGCGGTGTGTGCGTTGATCTGTTCCGTCTGGAGGCGCTCGAGGGGGAGTGTGCTTTGCGTCATTGTCTGGTATAATACCCCGGTTAGCACTCTACAATCACGACTGCCAATTCGGGCCGGTTGGTCTCAGCGGTCGCCCCGACGAAACCGGAGGAGTTTTCGCAGTGCCCACCTACGTATACGCCTGTCGCAATTGCGACCACAGGCTGGAAATCGTGCAGAAAATGTCCGATGCGGCCCTCACGGACTGTCCTGAGTGCGAGGGTTCGCTGCGGCGGGTTCTCTTCCCGCCGGCCGTGGTCTACAAAGGCTCCGGCTTCTACACGACGGACTACAAGAACGGCGGGCGCAAGGCGGAGACCCCTCCGGCCGCGGCTGCGAGTTCCGGTGATTCGAAGTCGGAATCCACCACCTCGACGTCCACCGAGAGCACCACCCCCGCGAAAGCGGAGACTGCGGCAGCCTGACGCATTTGACGCTGGCCGTCGGCTAGCACCGCGCCGCAAGACGTTCGAGGCTGCGCTCCAGCAGGTCTCCCAGCGCCGCCTGTTCGCGATCCGATCCCCCGGTCTCCGCTGCGAGGCCGCGGCGGAGCCGTGTCCGCGCCTCTGCCGTCAGTTCCCCCTCGCGCGTGCAGTGCTGCTGGCGCAGTCGCTGCCGATCGCGTGGGTCCGTGAGGTGGAAGTCCGGGCGCCCGAACAGCAGCACGGCGAGCGCTACTTCCTCCTGGAGTTGCTCCGGCGACCCGAGCCGTGTGATCGCTGTCTTCGCCGCTTCGAGGCCGAGTTCGCGCAGTAGCCCGGTCCAGGCAACCGCCTCGTTGAGCCGATGCGCCACCGCGTCCAATGGCGCCGCGTCCGGCAGTCCCGGAGCAGGCAGCAGCAGAATCTGCGGCGCTCCAACCGAATCGAGACCGAGTCGCGGCGCGAGCAGGCTGCGCACCACCGCCCGCTGCTCCGCGGCGAGATAGGCTTCCAACGGCGACAGGCGCAGCGCCGCCTGCCGTAACCGCTCCACGACGACGGCGCCGCTTCCCTCCACCCGGTGCAGCGGACGATGGAAGAGGACTGCCGGTTCCCGTTCCTTGCGGCCGCCGCTTTCGGCAGCCAGTCCCAGCAGCAGGTAAGCCTGCACGCGTTGTGAAATCCGTTCCAGGTCCTCCAACAGGAAGGAACCCCCCTCGGCGATGGCCTGCCGCACGCACAATTCCTGGAGCTCGGCGTCCACCTGTCGCCGGCGAGCAACCGGAAGGTTCCCGGCGACTCGGGCCAGCGATGCCCGCGCCAGGGGGATTAGTGCCAGCGGAGGGACTGCGCCCTCTGATGGGACCGTGTCCTCGATTTCCAGATCGTCCCGGATGATCTCGATGGGGTCGAGGCGCTGTAGGAGGAGAGGTTCCTCGGCGACCGCTTCCCACTCTCCGGGGTGGTTCTCCCGGTAGTTCGCCGTGCTCACCTCGGCACGAATCAGATCGGCATACCGGTCCGCATCGAAATCCAGAATGGTTTGCAGCACGCCGGCCAGGTCCGGGTCGGCAACGGGAAACTGCGTCAGAAGCCCCTCCGCGCCGAACAGGTCCACGAGCGCCTGCGCCGGATCGAGCATCAGGTCGGGCGGCACCCGCTGCTCTTCCAGCGGGTATTCGGCGAGGGTCCGGCAGTGTGCCTCGAACTCGCTGCGGGTATCGAGGATCTCGACCAGTTCGGAAGTGGGCAGCAGCAGCGGGAGTGCGTTGGCCCGCACGTCCGTGAACGACAGCGCGGTGCGGATCCAGTAATACTTCCGTTCCGGGCTGCAGAGCTGGAGCAGCGCGCGAAACTGTTCTACCGACAGGTCGCCGAGGAGGTACCGGTTGTCGTCTTCGAGGTTCTGGACCAGCGCCGCGACCAGCGCCGGAGGGAGAAACTCGAGCACACGGCGGCGCGGGCGATCCTCAAGGCTCCAGAGCAGCGCCGTCTTCTTCTCAAGCCCGGGAGCGATGGCGACGGCATAGGCAGCCGTGTGCGGCTCGACGGCAGCCAGCGCGGCATCCAACGCCTCGCCCTCTTCCAGGGAGAGGAGGCGTTCGGCGGCCTGCTGTTGTGGTCCGGCAAGGTCGAGAACGTGGGTGTCTATGCGCGGTTCCCCGGACGGCGACGCTGCAGCGTCGCGGCTGGCGGGCCCAACACCGGTGGAGCCCGGCGACATCGTCCCGGCATCGGACAAAAGACAGTGCGCGGCGGGACGGGATTGTTACGGGTTCGACGCGCCTGGCTGCGAGTCCTTCCCCAGAGGATGCGCGCCAGCCCGCAGTCACCCCGCCGGCGAACCGAAGGCACAGACCTCGAAAGCACGCCGCCACGCTCAGGGTCTGCACGTCGCACCCATTCCGGGTGGCGGGCGTGCCGATCGCCTCGGAACTGAGGCGCAGCACCCCCACTTTCCCGCACCTTTCGGACCGTGGCGTGCCAGGGCGAGAAGCTCTGGGTGGATCCCCAAGCAGTGACCGACCCCCGATACCGTGTGCCGGTTCAGCGACGAGTAGCGGTAATCCCGATGATTCCCAAAGGGCGGGTGTGGTATCCTGAAGTGAGAATCTAAGTGAGGCTATTTCCCATGGGTGCCCTGACTCCCCTCCGTCGTCGTTTGCTCCACCTGGCCGGTCTCGGGCTGGTCGTTTTTCTGCTCGCCTTCGCAGCCCGTCCGGGTGCAACCCAGGGGGGGAACGGTCCCGTGTTCAACCCCGCGAATGGACACTACTACGAGCTGGT
>SYMT01000596.1 GCA_005805375.1 Actinomycetota bacterium | reverse complement strand
GGCGTGGCCACCGCGACCGCCTCGGCCCTCGTGGGGCTTGGCTGCCGCGTGTACATGGGGCGCACCGACATGCAGCGCCAGCGCCTCAACGTGATCCGCATGCGCATGCTGGGCGCCGAGGTGCACCCGGTCGATTCCGGCAGTGGCACGCTGAAGGACGCCACCAGCGAGGCGATCCGCGACTGGGTGACCAACGTGGACACCACGCACTACATCATCGGTTCCGCGGCGGGGGCGCACCCCTATCCGATGCTGGTGCGTGATTTTCAGTCGGTCATCGGGCGTGAAGCCCGAGAGCAGGCACTGGCGCAGGTGGGGCGGCTGCCCGACCTGGTGGTGGCCTGTGTTGGGGGGGGGAGCAACGCGATCGGGATCTTCCATCCGTTTGTGGAAGATCCGGGGGTAGCGCTTCTGGGAGTGGAGGCGGGTGGCCACGGACTGGCGCCGGGCCGGCACGCTGCGACGCTCGTAGCCGGCTCGCTCGGAGTGTTGCACGGCGCGCGCAGTTACCTGCTGCAGGACGAGCGCGGCCAGATCCTGGATACGCACTCGGTCAGTGCAGGGTTGGATTACCCCGGAGTCGGACCGGAGCACTCGTACCTCAAGGATTCCGGCCGGGCGCAGTATGTCGCGTGCACCGATGTGGAGGCGCTCGAAGGCTTCCAATTGCTCTGCCGGACGGAGGGCATCATTCCGGCGCTGGAGTCGGCCCATGCGATCCATGCAGCGGTGCGGGAGGCGCGGGAACGGCCGGCGGAGCAGATGATCGTGGTCAATCTCTCGGGACGGGGGGACAAGGACGTGCAGCAGGTGCAGAAAATCCTGGGGGGCGCCCGATGAGCCGGATCACAGCACGGCTTACCGAACTGAAGGCGCGGGGCGAGACCGGGCTGGTCGTCTACATCATGGCGGGAGACCCCGATCTGGAGACGACGCGCGCGCTGATCCTCGCGCTCGATCGGGCGGGAGCGGCGGTAATTGAATTGGGGGTGCCGTTTACCGATCCTCTTGCCGACGGCCCAACCATCCAGGCGGCGAATGAGCGCGCGCTCGCCGCGGGCGCCACCCTTACGGGTATCCTCGAACTGGTGCGCGACGTCCGCCGTGAGACGCAAATCCCGATCTTGCTGATGACCTACTACAATCCGATCTTTCGGGCGGGTCAGGAGGCGGTGGCGCGGGCGGCGCGCACCGCCGGGATAGACGGCATGCTCATCACCGACCTTCCGCCCGAGGAGGCCGCCGAGTGGAAGGTCGTCGCTGCAGCGGCAGAACTGGATACAATCTTTTTGCTGGCGCCGACGAGCACAGCGGAGCGGATTGACCTGGCGGCGGGGCTGGCGAGCGGCTTCATCTACTGCGTCTCTCGAACCGGGGTGACGGGCGCCCGCGCCGAACTTCCCGACGACCTGAAAGCACTGGTGGAACGGATCCGGGCGCGGACGTCCCAACCCATCGCCGTCGGCTTCGGCGTCAGCCGGCCGGAGCATGTGCGCCAGATCGGTGAGTGGTGCGAGGCGGCGGTGGTGGGCAGCGCCGTGGTTGAGAGGATAGCCCGCAGGGGCAAAGAGTCGGTTGCAGAGGTCGCCTCCCTGGTGCTTTCCCTGCGCGGCGCGGCGTAATGGATCCTGCTGGAGGAGTCACACAGGCAGAGGACGTAGTACTCTACGTATCCCCTGGAAGGAGAGCCACGATGCGTTTGTTCGCCTGCGCCCTGCTGGGGCTTGTGCTGGCGGCCACGGTGGCGCCGCCGGCCGCCCTCTCTGCGCCGCCGTCTCGCAAGACCCGGCCGCGCCGTCCCCAACCGGCGCGGCCGGGGGCCAACAAGCCGCCGCGTGCCGTTCCGAACCCGAACAGGTTTGCACGCCCGGAGTTGCTGGTCGAGCCGGAGTGGCTCCAGTCACGCCTGAGCGATCCCACGATTCGCGTGGTGGACCTGCGAGATGCCGAGCAGTACATTGAGGGGCACCTGCCGCACGCAATCCATTTTGCCCCCGATTTCCTGCGCTATGGTGAGGATCGCGAGACCTACCTGCCGCCGATTGACCTGTTGCAGCGGCGCCTGCGGGCGATGGGTGTCTCCGACAACACGCATCTGATCGTCTATGACGATGCGGAGGGCCGCATGCCGAGCCGGTTCTGGCTCGTGCTGCTGAATCACGGCCACACGCGCGTGAGCCTGCTGAACGGGGGGTTGAAGCGCTGGCGGGCGGAGGGCCGGGACACCAATACCGAAGTGGTGCGTCTGGAACCCGGCACCGTGACGCTGCGGGGCCGCGGTCCCATCGTCTGCGCGCTCAAAGATGTGAAACCCGCCAAAGACGTGGTTCTCCTGGATGCCCGCGCGCCGGAAGAGTTCAAGCAGGGACACATCCCCGGAGCGGTGCAGGTGAATTGGAAGGACAACGTCCGGGAAGACGGCACCTTCAAGAGCCCGAAAGAGCTCCGCGACATGTATCAGAAAAAGGGTGTCACGAAGGATCGCGAGATCACCACGTACTGCAATAACGGGGCTCGTGCCGCACACGCCGCTTTCACGCTCACCCTGCTCGGCTATCCGCGCATCCGCGTCTACTACGGGTCCATGCTCGACTACGGCCAGAAGCGCGCGCCGGTCGAACAGTAGCCGCGAATTGTGCCAAGATACTACGGAAAGCCCCCGACCCGAGAACCCTGCATGAGTGCCCTGTTGACCCTGGAACCCCGCGTTGCGCCGGATGACACTGCCCTGGAGAAGAAACGGCTGTACCTGCTCGAGGTTCTGCGTCGGATGGAGAGCGTGGTAGTCGGCTTCTCCGGCGGCATTGACAGCACGCTGGTCGCCGCGGCGGCCCACGAGGCGCTCGGAGCGCGCGCGCTGATGGTCATTGCGCAGAGCGAGTCCTATCCGCGTGCCGAACTGGATCTGGCGCTCGACCTCGCCCGTGAGCGCGGCTGGTGCACGCGGGTCATCGAGACGTCTGAGTTGGAGAACCCCGAGTACCAGAAGAACGACGGCCGGCGGTGCTACTTCTGCAAGTCGGAACTATTCACACATCTGCATGCGCTTGCGGAGCGGGAGGGATATGCCGCCATCGCCTATGGTGCAAACGTGGATGACATGACGGACTGGCGCCCCGGACATCAGGCCGCGCGGGAGCGACAGGTGCGCAGCCCGCTCTACGAGGCTGGCTTCACCAAGGCCGAGATCCGCGAAGTGGCGCGCCGAATGCAGTTGCCCAATTGGAACAAGCCGGCGATGGCCTGCCTGTCCTCGCGCATCCCATACGGCACACCCGTCACGGCCGACACCCTGGCCCGGATTGAGGCGGCCGAAAACGTGCTGCGGGGGCTGGGCTTTCCCCAATTCCGGGTGCGTCATCACGACACAGTGGCGCGGATCGAGATCCCGCGTGATGTCTTCGAACGCCTGCTGGCGCCGGAAGTGCTGGACCAGGTGGTGCAGGGGGTGCGCAGTGCGGGCTACACGTTTGTCACTCTGGACCTGGAGGGCTTCCGGAGCGGAAGCATGAACCAGTTGATCCGGACGACGCACACCGGCTGATCCGGGCCCGGGAGCGAGGAGCGAGGGTGATCTACCTGGACCACGCCGCAACGACGCCCTGCCGCCCCGAAGCGGTCGAGGCGATGCGGCCGTACTTCGGCGACATCTTCGGGAACGCCTCCAGCGTGCATGGGTTCGGCCAGGCGGCGCGCAAGGCGCTGGACGCTGCCCGGGATCGGATGGCGGCTCTCCTCGGAGTCCGGGCAGAGGAAATTGTGTTCACCAGCGGCGGTACCGAGGCTGACAATCTCGTGCTGCTGGGCGTCTTTTTCCGGCAGAAGGGCCGCAAACAGCACCTGATCGTGGCGGCCACCGAACATCACGCCGTGCTGCATACGGCGCAGTGGCTGCAGGGGCACGGCGCTGCGGTGACCGTGCTGCCCGTGGATGGCGAGGGGCGGGTGGACCCGGATGACCTCCGGCGCGCCATCCGGGCGGAGACGTTTCTCGTGTCGCTGATGGCGGCGAACAACGAGATCGGCACTCTGGCGCCCATCGGGGAGTTCGGCGCGATCTGCCGGGAGGCGGGAGTACCGTTCCATACCGATGCCGTGCAGTGGGCCGGAGCGCTGCCGCTCCATCTGGCGGAACTACCGGTAGACTTCCTCGTGCTCACCGCCCACAAGTTCTTCGGACCCAAGGGTGTCGGAATGCTCGTCGCCCGGCGGGGGCGCCGCTTCCAGTCGCTGCTCCACGGCGGGGGCCAGGAACGGGGCCACCGGCCCGGCACTGAGAACGTGGCGGGGATCGTTGGGCTGGTGCGGGCGTTTGATCTGGCGGTTGCCGAAATGCCCGAGACCCGGCCGCGCGTGGAGCGGCTTCGCGATCGGTTGATAGACACGGTTCTGGAGCGCGTCCCAAACAGCTTTCTGAACGGCCCCCGGCGCGAGCGCCTGCCGAACAACGCGCATTTTTCCTTTCCGGGCGTCGAGAGCGATATGCTCGTGCTGAATATGGACCTGGAGGGGATCGCCTGCTCGTCCGGCTCGGCGTGCATGGCCGGCGCCATCGAGCCGTCACACGTGGTGCAGGCGCTGGGAGTGCCGGCCGAACGCGCCGCGAGTGCAGTCCGGATTTCTCTCGGGCATCGCACCACCGAGGCGGAAGTGGACGCCGCGGCGGCCGCGCTGGAGCGAGTGGTGCGCCGGCTCCGGGGCGGTTGAGTGGAGCCGAATCCTATGCTCTGGCTCGCCTGGGCGCTGTTCGGCGCCTTCCTCGTCTGGCTGCTCGGCAAGCGCTACTTACCTGAGGTGCGCAATATCCTGCCGTTGCCGAAGCCGGTCGAGGGACCACGTACAGCCTGGCTGCTCTGTGAAGAAGGACCTCCGCTGGACGCCAAGGTGCGCTGGTTTGCCTTGCGCACCGGAGGGCGGACGGTCATCGGGCGGAAACCCCGCACCGCCACTTCGGAATGCCTCTATGTCTATTTGACCGCCGAAGATATTCTGGAAGATCACGTACAGGTGACGTTCAACCCCACCTCCGGACGTTATGAGCTCGAAGCCCTCCCGAGGGCGGTCGTGCGGCACAACAACGGTCCTCTGGATCCCGGCGCCCGCAGTCAGCTATCGGATGGGGACTTACTCGAGTTTGGGAAGCTGTCACTCTTCAAGTTCACTCACGCCGGTCCGGAGAATCCCTGATGGTGCGCGCAGAAGTTGCCCTTGCAGCCAAGTCCCGGGTGGGAAGCCGCCACCTCACCGAGGGACTGGAAAACGAAGATTCGGTCTACTGCAGTAGCGACCATCCCGTCTTCGATGCCGTGCTCATGGTAGCCGACGGCATGGGAGGGCATGCGCGGCCCAAGGAGGCGTCCGAAACCGCGGTGCGCTCGGCCCGCCTCTACCTCTGGGATCCCGTACGGTTGGAAGAGGGCCGCGATGTGGACAGCGTGCTGCGCGGTGCGATGCAGACGGCGCACGCCGCTGTGCGCCGGCTGCGGGACGGCTCCGCCCGTGCCCCGGGCACCACGTTCAGCGTTGCCGTAGTGGCGGACGGCAGCGTGTTCATTGCGCATGTGGGGGACGGCTCCGTCTACCTGCATCGGGACGAGCAGGTACAGCCGATCGCCGGGGGAGAGCAACACCGGGCCGGCAACCGGCCCAGCCAGTTTCTCGGCCAGGACGGGGCGCTGGAACCGGAACTGCGGCAACTGATTCTGGAAAACGGGGACCGCATTCTCCTCTGCACCGACGGCCTCACCCGGTATTTTCGCGAGGCGGGCGACAACGCCCTGGCGGAGATCCTGGGCCGGCGCGGGATCGAAACCAAGGCAATCGCCGAGCAGTTGACCTCTCACAATCGCGCCGCCGAGTATGACGACGACACGAGTGTCGTGCTCGTGGAAATCGTCCGTTTGGAGGAAGTGGCGCGGAGCAATCCCGCCCGCGTGCGTGCGGCTCCCAACCGTACCCCTCTCCGCATCGGGGCCGGCGCGGCTCGTCCCGTTGCCCCCGCGACCTTCTCACGACCAGGAGCTCAAGCTCCCGTGCCGGCCACCGGTGCGCAGAAGGCGGCGGCGGCCACCCCGCGCTCCGTCTCACCGGCCGCCCGCGCCGCTCAGGAACGGACCGCTTCGTCCGGCCCGACACTGCCGGAAGGCGTCGCCGCTCATCCTGTGACCCCACTCGATCAGATCCTGCGGTGGGCCGCTCCCGTAGCGGGGGGCATCGCCCTGGTACTGGTCGGTTTCTGGCTGGGATGGGTGATGGCGCCGCGCTCCGCTGCCGCTCCGGCCGCGTCGCAGGGTGCTGCGCCGGCGCCTGTCGCGGACCCTGCTCCTGCCTCACCGGCAGCTCTGCAGCAACTCCCGAACGGCAGTCTCATCCTGGTGGATCCGCTCAATCGGCAAGCATACAGCCTGCTCGCTCGCGGAAAGCCGCCGATCGCGAAGGCTCTGGAACTCCAGTTGCTGCAGGTGGGGAAGGATGGCCGGATGGAGGACACAGGGAAGCGCTTCCGCCTGAATGCGGAGACGGGTGTGCTTTCGGGCCCCACCGCACAGAAATACCCTGTGGATCTCGTCACTGTGCCGGGCGCCATCCGCATTGTCGCCGGAGGGACGCTGGTGGTGCCGGGGCCGCAGGGAGCGCGCGTCTGGGTGGACGGGCGCGAGGTCGGCACGGCCCCTTGCAAACCGTTGGTGGCCGCCGGACGCAGAAGAGTACGCATTGACGGCCCCGGCGGTAGCGTGGAAGCAGAGGCGAACGTGCCCGCCGGCGGGAAGACCACCCTCGGATGGGAGATGCCATGACCCAGGCCCCGCCGCGGATCCCGCTGCGGACGCCACTGCCCACCGCCTCGACTTGCCTGGCGACGGCGCGAAATTGGGTGGGAGAGGGGTCCTATGCACGCGTCTACCGGGGCGTCTGGGGGCCAGGGGGAACAGAGTGCGCCCTCAAGGCGGCCAAGGGGGAGGTTTCCGGCGCAGGACAGCGGCTGGCCGCGGAGCGAGAACTCCTCACTGCCGTCGTCCATGCACGCCTGGTGCGACTGTATGACTACGGGGAGCACGCCGGAGCGCCGTTCCTGGTGCTGGAGTGGTTGGAAGGCGAAACCCTGGCGGACATCCTCGCGCGCGACCGGCGACTGCCGCTGCGGCGGGCGTTGGAGGTCCTGGAAGGGTGGCTCGAAGTCCTGGCAGCATTCGAGTCCGCCGGAAAACACCACGGCGACGTGCGGGCCGAGAACGGGATGGTGCTCCCCGCTCGGGGGCTGGTAGTGGTGGATCCCGGCGCCGCTTCCCCGGAAGGGGACGGCGCCCACAGTTGCGCCCGCGACATCCAGGCTCTCGGCGCGATCTTCCACCGAATGCTGACAGGTGAGAAGCCGGAGAGGGAGGGGCTCCTGCGACAGGGCGCCGGCTTCAGTGCGCCCGTGCTCGCCCTGTGGGAAGCGACCCGTGGTTTTGCCCCGCCGCCGGCGCGGCAACTCGCAGAGCAGGTCCGACGGGTGCGTGCCGCCCTCTGATGGATACGCCGGTGCGCCTCGGGCGGTTCGGAGAGGAGGAAGCGCGCCGTGAGCTGGAGGGCCGGGGCTACCGGATCGTGACCGGCAACTACGCGTGCCGGGGCGGCGAAGTGGACCTGGTTGCGTGGGACGCGGATACCCTGGTCTTCGTTGAGGTCAAGACCCGCTCCAGCCTGTCGCGAGGGCTCCCGCGGGAGGCGGTCACTCCCCGCAAGCAGCGCCGCCTGCTGGCGGCCGCACAGCACTATTGCCACCATCACACCTCCGGACAGGGCGACCCTGCGTTGTCCCCTCCGGTCCGTTTTGACGTAGTCGAGGTCGTGATGCGGCGGGGACGGCTGGCCGGTGTGGAAGTCATCCCGGACGCCTTCCGCGTGCAGGTCTGACAGCCGGGCATGGCATCGGCGGAATTGCGCGTGCGGGTGCAGCCGCGGGCATCACGCAATGAGGTGCTCGGCCGGCGAGACGGAGTGCTGCACCTCCGGCTCACGGCGCCACCCGTTGAGGGGGCCGCCAACGAAGCCTGCCGGGAGTTCCTCGCCGAGTGTCTGGGAGTGCGGCGGTCCCAAGTGGAACTGGTTTCCGGCCGGAAGTCCCGCGACAAGTGCTTTCGAGTGGACGGCCTCTCTGCGGGAGAGCTGGAAGAGCGCCTGCGAGACCTGGTTTAGGACGCAGGACGGCACACTGCGGACAGCGCACGCCGGACATCCCCTGCTGGGTGTTCCGCCTCCCCCCGGTCCTATCCGCGCGACTACCCCTTGTGGATGGCCCGGTGCCAGGCATCCAGTGTCGCCTCGTAGAAGGCTTCGGGGAGCGTGGGATGCGCGTGGACGGCGTGGAAAATCTCCTGCACCGTGGCTTCCATACTCATGCCGAGCGCGGCTTCGGAAATGAGGTTCGTGACATGTGCCCCTACCATATGTACACCGAGCAGCGCGCCGTATTGCGGCTCGGCGATCACCTTCACCATTCCATCCCGCTGGCCCGTCACAATCGCGCGTCCCAGGTTTCGGAACGGAAACTTGCCGATGCGAACTTCCCCGTAGCGTTCGCCGGCTTCCTCCTCGGTCAGGCCCACCCAGGCGACTTCCGGCGAGGTATAGACACAACTCGGGATGGTGCGGGGATCGAGACGGGCAGTTTGCCCCGCAATCGTCTCGGCCGCGACCTCACCCCCCCGGCTCGCCACATGTGCCAGTGCCGGTCCCGGAGTGACGTCTCCGACTGCGTAAACTCCCGGCACCCGCGTCTGCATGTGATCGTTGACGGTGATATAGCCACGCTCGGGCTGGATGCCGATGCTCTCCAGCCCCAGGTCTTCGGTGTTCGGGCGGCGGCCGGTGGCTACGAGCACCACATCGGCAGGCACGCTCTGCGGCGGGGTGCCGGCGCGAGAGTAGCGCACCGAAAGCACTCCCTCGTGCCGCTCGATCCCCTCCACCCGCACGCCTACCAGCAGGTCGTACCCCTTCTTCTGCAGCGACTTGCTCAGTTCCGACGACATCTCGCGGTCGGCAGCCGGCAGGATCCGTTCCACCATTTCCAGTACCGTGATCCTGGTACCCAGTTCGCCGAAGATATCACCCCACTCGAGACCCACCGGACCCGAACCGATGATCACCAGGCGCTGCGGGACGGCCGGCAGCGACAACAACTGGTCGCTGTTTACCACGCCCTCCAGGTCGCTGCCGGGAATGGGAGGGGCGCCGCAGCGCGATCCGGTTGCGATCACCACGTTCGACGCCACCAGCCGGCGGCCCCCATCCGCCCCTTCGATGTGTAGCTCGCTCGCCGTGCGGAACCGAGCTGTCCCCGCAATCACTTCGATCCCGTTTCGCTTGAGTAGCTGGGTGACGCCCCCACGGAGCTGGTCCACAATCCGATCCCGCCGGCGCACCATTGCGGGGTAATCGGGCTGCACCTCGCCCGCGGTGAACCCAAACTCGCGCCCGCGACGCGCCGTAGCCAGAGCCTCGGCGCTGGAGAGCATCGCTTTAGTGGGAATACAGCCGACATTCAGGCAAGTGCCTCCCAGACGGCCACGCTCGATCACCACGACCTTCAGACCAAGTTGGGCAGCGCGGATCGCGGCTACATAGCCCCCCGGCCCCCCGCCGATGACCGCAACATCGCAGTCGGCCCCATCGAGGCGACGTAGCTCCGGGCCGGGTTGTGCCTGCTCGCCCTCGTCAGTCCAATCCCGGATCTCGAGGCTGCCGAGCCCAAGGGGAGCCGGGCGGTCCAGCAGGATGGTGGCGCTGGTGGGTTCGAGTGGTTGAGTCACGAGGGGCTGCTCCAGGAAATCCCCGGCGTCCGCCGGCATTGTCCTACTAGGATACCGCTTCCCCCGTTGCGACGTCAGGGACTCCAGACAGGTTGATCACACAGGCGTACACCGTGTGGCCCGCCCATCGTTCGGACCTGACTGCCCGTGCATTCCGGTCGCCCGCACCGGCCCGCACAGTTCAGCGGTACGGATGCCCTGACGGCCGGGCGGGCAGGACTCTCCGGGTCACGGAGAGGGTCAGCCTGGTTCGCCAGGTGGTTCCCCGGACATCGCCGGAAACCGGGTTGCCTGCGCCAGGAGTTTTCACCAAATGACCAGACGGCCGGGCCATGCCGACCAGGTGGTTGCTTGAGAGTGACCATCTGGTCATGCCATGCTGGCCACCTGGTCAGCCCGTCATGACCATTGAGCGTCCATGCCTCGGCCAGGTGGTCAGAATCCTTCCGATTCCACAGTCCGTCGCGTGCCACATTAGCAGCGGCAACCCTGGAACTGACTGTGGTCATCTCTGCCTGGCCATATGGTCAAAAAAAGATGACCACATGGTCGGATGAGGTTGACCTCGATGGGTGCTCTCGGCCATAATCCGATTAGGTCGCACTGGCCATTCGGTCAACTCCTGGTAACCATCTGGCTATCGCTCGATGACCACCTCGACATGCTCTGATGACCAGGTGGTTTCCGCCGGCTGACCCTTCGGTCATTTTATTTTGTCCGGGGACGAAAAAAAATCAGTCTCGACGAAGGATGGTGGCAACGTGAACGCGAATCATGTGCTGCCAAGCCAAAGGAACAGTCCGGCGCACTGCCGGACGGCATCACGAGGGGTTCTCGTGCCGAGACATCTCGGCCGCGGACTGCTCCGAAAAAACCAAGACAGTAGGAGTACGCCATGGAATCGAAAGCCCGTCGAGGCCTCTTCGCCACCGGCCTGACCGTCGCGGTGAGTGTGGCCACACCCACGTTCGCCGCGGGGACAGCTCCTGACCTCCTCCGTCAGGCCAGGACCTCCGGATCCGGTCTCATCCGGGTCATCATCCAACCCAAGGGGCAGCCCAGCAAAGGACTCCTCAGTACCATTTCTTCTAAGGGAACCGCGCAGAATTAATCCTCCCGTCAGGCGGGGACCACTCCCGGGATGGTCACGAACCACTTCCCCAGTGCCGGGAGACGCTCGATCTGCGTTTCCAGGGCGGCCATCTCGGGTGCGAGGAGCCGCACGCCG
>SYMT01000595.1 GCA_005805375.1 Actinomycetota bacterium | reverse complement strand
GGACCCGCGTCGGCGCGGCGCAGCACCAATGCCTCGGGCTCCAGCATCACGTCCACCCCGGCGAGCGGTTCCACCTGCCCGGTTGCGACGTTCACCACGCGGCGGACCGTTCCGGCGACGGTGCCGCCTGCCAGCAGACGCACAGTACCGAGGAGCGCAGTCCCGCCAACGGGTACCGTCACCGGGACATAGGCGCCCCGGTTGCGTCGGGGATCGAGAATGGTGATGACGTGGTCGCCGGCCAGGACGCGGCGCATCGTGAAGTTCACCCCGTTCACGAACACGCGTTGGGGCACCCCGTCCACCTGAAACCGGAGACCGGCGGCGGTGCGGCCGTGGTCGGGGTGGAGTTGGCCGCGCACCGAACCGTAGCCTGGCGGGGGAGGAGGCTCTCCGGGCTGGGAACCGGCGCGCGCGCCGTGGCAGAGAAGCGCTGTGGTAACTCCCACGCCGAGGAGCGATCGGCGAAATCGCTGTGCGATCATCAAGTCCCTTTCGTTGGTCAGTAACGGCCCTTTCCCGGACCGTGTGGCGATTGGACACCCGGCGGCCGCACGAAAGTTACGCACCAGGGATCCCTGCTTGCGTGAATGAACCCTGCTGCCCGGTCTGTTTCTCGACCCAGGGTCCCGATCGCCAGGTGCTGCCCACAGCACACTTCCCCTCGCCGGAGGCGTGCGGCCTCCACCAGCGCGGCGGCGTGGGACTCTGCCCTTCCAGTTCAGTATAGCACCGGGTCGGTTCAGGCGTGCGCTCCGACCCGGTATCCCGGGTCCGGGGGGAGTACTACCTTCCCTTCCCCGCCACCAGGTTCAGGTCGTTCAGGACCTCTGACGCAACAACCGCCGGCACTGCGGCGAGCGGTACCCGCTGTTCGTGCTGCGGGTACACATCCGGCCCATGCACTCCTGCGACAAAGAAGGACGCCTCGATTGCCTGGTCTTCCCAACCCTCCATGTATCCGGCGGGAACTCCGTCGTACAGGACGATCGCCGTGAGATCGGCGCCGTAGAAGGGTTTCGAGTGCGAATAGAAGACACCGCCGTCTTCCGGCACTCCCCGCTGCCAGCCGCGGGCGTCCAGCGTGTAGACCAGCGCCTGCGGCGGGATCCGGGTCCCCGCAAAACGCTGAATGCAATCACCGGCCAGTTCCGCGGTTTCGAGCGCGTAGAGCGCCCGCCCCATCTGCGGGAATGGGGGCACGATTTCGTAGTCAGTCAGGAGTTCTCCCCACGCGGAGCGGTCGTCTTCGCTGAGAAACCACGGATGGGCGATTTCCACGCCGGAGTAGGGGCGCAGATCGAACAGGTCGTCGTGGATGCTCGCGTACGAAGCGTCGTCGGTCATCCGAAAGGTGGCCTGCCGGACTCCATCGCCATCCAGCGCGCCCCAGATGAGGCGACGCACGAGCAGTCCCTGAAGCGGATGGCGCACCAGCAGCGTCTCGAACTCCTCGCGGGTCCAGCACCGCCCGGTGACCATCGCCTGCTCCAGGCGCAGAGTCTGAATCTTGACTACCTGGGTGAGTTGCTTCTTCAGCTCCTTCCAGGCGCCGGCGGCCTGCTGCGCGAGGGCTGCGTCATCCTTCACGCCCGGTTTGGGGAGAGCCGGCCGCACCGCGCCGGCGGCGTCCTTCAGCATCGGGGTCAGGTCGGGGCCCAGCACCAGTTGGAACCGGCGCGGGCCGTAGTCGAACACGCACGTGCCCGCGGCATCCAGGCCGCAATCGGGCACGATGCGGTCCTCCAGTTCCGGGCGGGTGAGCTTCCGGTCTCGCGCAATGGCCTCCATACATTCGTTCGCTTTGGCTTTGAGCCCCTTGAACGAGATGCGTTCGGCGATGCCATGAATCTGCATCAAAGCGCCATCCGTCCCGATGGCGCGCAGGCACTCCAGACCGAGGACGGCGCGCGCGTGCTGGCTCTCCCCCGGCCAGGCGCGCACCAGCGACGCCAGCTTGAGCGCGCAGGTGTCCTCTCCCAGATGTCCCAGCGCCAGCATGGCCCACTTCTCCTTCGGCGGCGCGCCATCGGAGAGCCAGAACTCGAACAGGCGCCAGGCGAAGTTTTCCCGCGATGACCGGTCGGACCGCGACTTCACCGCAGGTACGGCGAGGTGAGAGTCTTCCAGCGTGCTCCGGCGCAGCGCCTCGAGCAGCAGCGCCACCTGAGTGTCGTTCAGGCGTCTCCCCTCCACCACCAGTGGGGGCAGATCGAGCGGCTGCACCCACGTAGCACTCGCCTTCCGCGGCAACTTCACGCCCGCAAGCACGTCCGTCAGCCACCCGGGCGTACTCGCCGCGTCGAACAGCTCGACGACCGCCTCCGGCCCTTCGAGCACCGCCGATCGCACTCGTGCGGCCATGTCCGCCGGCGCCTCAGCCAGTGCCGCCGCCAGCAGTTCCTTCCCACCGCGGCGCGAGAACTGCCGCAAGTATTCCTGTGCGGCGTCGGCGAGCCGGCCCCGTCCCGCCGCAGCGGGCACCAGACCCACCAGCGCGTGTTCCGAATTTTGTTCGAGCCAGCGGCGGGCTTCCCGAGGCGCCTTCGAACTGTAGGTGAGTTCCAGCATCAGCGGGGCGGCTTCAGGGGCCTGCACGCGCCCAAATTCCGCAGTCAGCTCCGACGCGAGTTCGCGGCTGTCCACCTGCACACTGTCGCGGATCAGATCCAGCGCCGCATACTCGGTGTGAGCTAGGAAGGCGCGGATGCGCTCCCCCATGCGCAGCAGCAATTTCAACCGGCGCAGGTGATGTTCCACCAGTTCGGCGCTTCCGAGGCCCAGCACCAGGTCTTGCGGCTGGTGGTAGTGCTCCATCCACGGGTCGGCGGCGGAGTAGGCGGTATCGGGCCACGCTTCCACCTGAGCGAGCAGTTCGGCATGGGCGCCCAGCCGGGCTCCCAGCCAGTAGGCAATGGGCGGTGTGTCGTAGCTCATCCGGCGGGATTGCGCCGGGAAGGTACTGCGCCGCATCTCCGCGCCGACAATGGACCGCAGTTCCCGGATCTCCTCCAGCGGCAGGTAGGGAACGCTGTAGTGCCCGAAGCCGCGCACAAACTCGCCCAGGTGCGGGAAGTCGCTCTGTCCCGACTGCCGGAGCGCCTGGATGCCGGCGTCCAGTTCGAGAAGGCCCTCGATCAGGGTGCGGGCGGGGAACAGTGTGCCCAGCGCGGACATCACTTCGTGCGACATCATGTTGCGCTTGGAGAGATCCGACAGCATGGTGCTCAGCGGAGGCAGCCTGTCCGTGTTCTGCGCCCGCAAACGCTGCGCCAGTCCCTCGGGCGTGAGCCGGTGGTGGGCCTGCCGAAACGCGCTGAGCCAGAAGAGCGCCTCCTCTTCCGACAGCGACGCACCGATCCGGGCATCGCTCCACCGCCAGCCCCAATGCCAGTCGTGCCCGTTGTGCCGGACTCCGGACAGCCGCGAGAGAGCCTCCTCCCGGTCAAACGGCGGTGGCGCCGGCCGCCGGAGCGGCGTCCAGGGGCGCCATGTCGCCCGAAACCAGTCCTCCGGTTCCAGATCGAGCCGTCGAGGCGGATGCAGGTCTACCGCCCCGGGCGGTGTCGCCCCGGCTCCGGCGGCGGCCGGCCCTGCGGCGACGGAATCCTGTGCCGCGGCCTGACCGAGTTCGCTCTCGCTCACACCCGGCGTCGGCCCGACGGGCCTCTCTTGTTCCTGGTCCGCTCCTGCTCCGCCGGCCGCTCCTGCTCCGGAAGCCTCCGCCGGTGCACCGGCGGAGGGCGCCGTCCGGGACTCGGGTGCGGGCTCCCCTTCCGCCGTCCCGACGCCGCCGCCGACCTCCGCATAGCCCTTGCGCAGCTTCTCCGCGATCAGCCGCTCCGCCGCTCGCCGGGCGTCCGCTTCGGAAACGAAATCCTTCGCCTGCACCTGGCCCGCCGTCCCAACACGTCCGTAACGCACGGTGTGCCGGCTGCCGTCTACGTCAATCTGCCAGAACTTGCTCGACTTGCCGTCCTGGAAGTGGAAAACCCGGGTGGATGCCATCTACGCTTGATCCTTTGAATCGGACCGGGGCTGCGGCAATTCGCGCGCGCCCACGCTGTATCGGCCGGTGAGAGGCAGGCGTTCAGGGCGCCGGAATGGTCCACCGACGCAGCGCAGTATCCCTACTCCGCCCCCGAACCACGCCGGGCGCCCTGTGGGCGCAGCAACCGGTCCCCTCACAGGTGCACGGAGACCGGCAGGTCGGCGACAACCGGCGGATCGCGCTCAGCATACCCGTTGCCGCCTCACAAAGACCACTTCTGGGCGAGCCGGCTTCGGAAAAGAGCGTCTTCCGACCCCGCAAATGTTATGATTTTACGTGTGGAGACACAGGGTCTCCAGTGCTGGAACTAAAAAATGAAGCCCACTCTGCGACGCCGTCGTTCGGCGTTTACGCTCATCGAACTCCTCGTCGTGATCGCAATCATAGCCATTTTGGCTGCAATCCTGTTCCCCGTCTTCGCGCAGGCCCGCGAGCAGGCCCGGCGGAGCACCTGCACCAGCAACATGAAGCAGGTAACGCTCGGCGTCCTCATGTACGCGCAGGACTACGACGAAACTCTCCCGTACCAGGGGAACCCGGCCAACCCGCGGGCGGACATCGCCAACTACGCGACCTCGTTGTTCCCCGTGTGGATCAACAGCACCCAGCCCTATGTGAAGAACATGGCCGTCTGGTATTGCCCGAGCGCTGTCCGTCACGCCGGCGCGGGCCCCACCGCGGTTTCGGACAGCAACTACTGGTACAATGGTCAGGCGAGCGGCAAAGCCCTGGCAGCCGTGACCCAGCCGTCCGACAGCATCCTCTTCGTGGAATGGAAGTACCGCACCCACATCACTGGACAGCGGCCCTACTTCAACGGCACCTGCCCGCCCCCGCGGCCCGCCAGCAACCCCGGCGCCTGCCCCGATACCTGGCACGCCAACAGCGAATGGGGCAGCAATCACGTGACTGGAGATGCCGCCACTACCGGGATCGGCGCTCAGGCGGGAATCCGCGGCGCGCCGTTCCCGTTTCTGGATGGGCACGTGAAGTTCTCGCGCACCAGCCAGATCATGCTGGCGTGGGTGAACTACTGAATTTCTCCGGCACGGTGCGCCCTTCCCGGTTTTTTCTGCGAGCTTCCCCTTCGTTCCGTAACCCCCCGATCGCAGCCGCGCTCCGTTCCCGGCCTCCGGTGAACGCCGTCCAGATGCGCCGGCATTCCGGCGCATCTGGACGGCGCCCGGCTGCGGGCGCACGTCTCCAGCCCGCAGCGCTCATCCTGTGCCGAAACTCGTCCCGCCGAGCCAAGGCCACATATCCACGCCGAGAGTGTAATCGGTGAAAACCGGCAAGCGGTTCTCGGTGAAAACAGCGCAACACAGGGTCGGCAATGGTTCGATAGTCCGCGCACAGAATATCGAACCATCGCCGACCCCGTGTTCCAGCTTATTCACAAGAAATGGATCTCATTTGCCACCTTGTGCACGCCGCACCCACTCACGGCCCACCCCTCTCTCCTGCGGTAGACCACCCACGACGGGCTGCTACGCCAGGAGCTCCCCCCAGGTCCCCACGTCCAGCAGGCGCAGTGCCAGCCGCCGCAGCTCCCGCTCCTCCCTGATCCCCGCCAGCCGCCGCACCACCTCCACCGGCGGGTCCCCGAAGCGTTTCGTCCCCTGCGCCACCAGCAGCTCGCGCTCTCCTTCCTGGCGTCCTTCCTGGCGTCCTTCCTGGCGTCCTTCCTGGCGTCCTTCCGCCAGGATTGCCTGATAGGTGCTCGACTCCCGCATGTCCGGCTTTCCTTTCATCCATCCCGCCACCTGCACCGCTGT
>SYMT01000594.1 GCA_005805375.1 Actinomycetota bacterium | reverse complement strand
CTGGCTCAACTTGAGGACAGTTCGCGCACTGATCCCGCGCGACTTGCAGGCCGGCCAGCAGGCGCGGCGGTGAATCTGGAGCCCACAACACCGGCACTCGCTGTCGGGACCCGGAATCGTCCACAGGAACTTGAAATGAACCCGAACATTGCCCGCCGTCTGCGCCTGGTTGAGTCGCATCTGGGGGTGTACCGCAAGCCCACGCTACCGCAGTTCTCGTGCCACCGGGGTCAGGTGCATGAGCGGATCTATGCCGGCCGGAATCCGCTCACGGTGCTGGATGTGGAGAGCATTGCCGGGCGGGGCGTGACTCACATTCTGGACCTCCGCGAGGAGAAGGAGTGGTCGGCGCCCTGGGCCGGTGCGGAAGCGCTGGAGGCCCTGAACGATTACGGAATTCAACGCCGCCACATCCGGGTCACGGACATGGGAGCTCCGAGCAATGAGGCACTCGACCAGGCCTGCGAGTTCCTCTCGTCGGTCCTCGAGAACCCCCTTCACCGGGTGTACGTTCACTGCCGGGCCGGCAAGGAACGGACCGCTGCCGTGCTTCTGGCATTCTACTGTCGCACGCACGGTCTGGGATGGGAGGAAGGGCTCGGGAAGATCACAGCCATTTGCCCCGAGTTCGTGCCGCTCCGCTGCCAGGTTGCGGCGGTTCAGGAGTGGCTGCGGCGCCGCTGATCTGCCCCCGGCCGGAGCCGGGGCCGATCGGCCGCAAACGAATGAGTGGCGTCCACAGGGCGCCGGGGCCAGCGGCCGGCCGAGCCTCCCGGCGATCGGGGCCCTGCCGACACTCCAGCGCGCCCTGCAGGCGAAGTGGCTGCCGATCGGTGAAGCCACCTCCGTCGGGCACGCGCCGGCCGTGTCCGATGTGGTGGCCCGTCGGCGGTTTGTCCGACCGGTCTCGCTCGCGACGTCCGGAGCAGCCGAAGCTCCCTGCCGCCGAGGCACGGATCAAGCTTCGCCGGCTTGACCCGTCAATTCAACACTGCGTGGGTATTAGACCCGATCCACCGGCTTCCACTTCGGCGCGAAGCGGTAGCCCATCCGGTCAAAGATCCGGGCGGTGGAGGACTGTACTGCGTCGAACACCGTTCGGGCCTCGACACGGGTCGGGACCCGTCCTTCGAGAACCACGCGGCCATCAATGATGACGGTGTGGACGGTTTTCGCTCCGGCCGAATAGACGATCTGGGCAATGGGATCGGTGAGGGGAAAGGCCTCGGGCACGTCGTTGGCGCGGACGACGATGTCGGCTCTCTTTCCCACCTCGAGGGAGCCGATGCGATCACTGAGCCCGACGGCCCGCGCGCCATTGATGGTAGCCATCGCAAGGGCGTCCTCAGCGGCGAGGATCGTGCGGGTGCCGGAGGTTTCGCGGGCAGTGAGTACGGCGAGATACCCCTGCAATCCCAGGTCAAAGCGGTTCGACCAGTTCGCGGAGTCGGAGCCGAGCGCAATGTTCACGCCCTGCCGGTAGAGTTCGGCGTGACGGCCGCGGAAGGTGCCCCCCACACCCCAGAGCATCGAGCCCGCGGGACACCAGGCAATGGATGACCCGCCCCGGACCAGCGGCCCCACCTCGTCGTCGCGGATCACATTGGCGTGTGCAAACAGGCAGTTGCGGTCCAGAAGCCCGATCTCATCCAGGTGCAGCAGTGCATGCTTCCCGTGCCGCCGGTCGTCCGTTTCGGTATCCACGCGGTAGTAGGACTGGTGCTGGTTCAGGACCACCCCGGCGGCATCCGCGGCAGCCTTGGCGGCGCGCTCCAACTCGTCCGTCGCGGTCCCCATGCCGGCAATGGCGACGTGCCCCCGCACGAGCGCCTCCGGATCGCGATTGCGCCGGAGCTCCGTGCCGAGAAGGCTCAGGCAGCGGTCGGTGTTCGCGGGAGCCCGGTCCAGACGATAGGCGTTGTGCCCTCCCGGCGTCTCCAGCGCGTCCCAGAGGAACGGGTCCGCCACCAAACCGCGCATTCCAAAGCTCTCGGCTGCGGTCGCCACCGCATCGGGCGAGTAGGCCGTGCCCGCCTCAATGAAGCAGGTGGTCCCGTTCCCCGCCATCTCGAGACAGGCCAGCAGCGTCGAGGCGTGCTCCGCCTCGTCGTCCATCGCGTTCACGAAGGCGAGTTCGGTGGTGGCCCCCACCTCGGCGTAGGAAACGGTGTCGCCCCACGCGCCCCGGGCCAGGTGGTAGGTCACATGCGTGTGGCACTCCACAAATCCCGGATGGACCACAGCTCCGCCCGCATCCAGAGTGCGCGCCGCGGAGAACCGAGCCTGCACCTCGGCAGATGGCCCCACGGCCACGATGTCGCGCCCCCGGACCGCCACCGCCCCGTCCGCGAACACCCGCCTCTGTGGATCCATTGTAACCAGGTAGCCGTGAATGATGAGGAGGTCGGCAGCCTGTTGTGGGGTGGCCGTGCGAATCGGGTGAGCGGGCATTGAGCAATCCTGGATTGGGGTGCGCAGCTGCGCACTCCCTGAATAGTAGCTGCCTCCCGGGGTTACCGCGTCCGGGCATGCGCTGGAGGGCCGCCGATATTCTACCGCTACACGACCCGCGCGCACCACCGCTCCGCGGACCCGCGATCGAGCGCGCCTGGAGGCGTCAGCGGCCGGGGGGGGGCCCGAACGAGGGGTCCGACTGTCCGGGCCTTCAATCCGCCACGGCCGCCGCGTGTCCCGCACTATCTGCCTGAACTGCGCCGAACCGGCCATTTCCCGATAGCAGCAAGAAGGCTCAATTTCGACGCATCCTCCCAGCACCAGGGGTCTGCACGCAGCGTGGAACCGCGGCGCAAGGCGTTCCCACGCGCCACATGTGACTTCGGGCATCAATCTCACGGCACAGGAATGGATAGACCTGAAATCGTGCAGAATCACGGCGACCCATTACGGATAGGGAAGCCGGCAGTAATGGACACACAAAGCGTGTCGACGGATGACGCCCGCGACGATTTCGGTGAACTGCGTCACCTCGGTGGCTGCGACCACTCGCACCACAAGGTGTGCCCTTCGCCAGTCCACGGCGGCCATCCCTTCGCCGACCGGTCGCTTTGCCCCAACAACACCGCAGGGTGACCTTGCTGCAGAACGACGGCTGGCGCAGCGCGAGTCCGGTGTCCGGCGCGATCCCCGCCGTCCGCCCACCCGGGCGCCGGGGTGACACTCCGGCGCCCCTGGTGGGGATGACGGTCGCTCGACTGGGACCTGGCAATGGCCCGCCAGCGCCGGGGGGCAGTAGAGCACGCTGAGATACGCGAGGGGGCCGCCTCTATCGGCCGGAGAAGACGGAGCGGAAGGAAGGGAGGAGCCCAGTGAGGCCTGGGAGAACGGAGTAGAGAGG